>NZ_CP019646.1:644726-967089 GCF_001999965.1 Limihaloglobus sulfuriphilus
ATAACCTCCATAAAAGGCTTCGTCGAGACTCTCCTTGACGGGGCGATAGACGATGCTCAAAAATCCAGGCATTTTCTTGGAATCATTCGCAGCCAGACTGACCGGCTTGACGCTATAATAAACGATCTTCTGACATTATCGAGACTTGAAAGGGCCTTTGAAGAGAGGCTTATACACCTTTGCGAGGAAGATGTAAGCTCTGTGATAAAATCCTCCGTAGAAATCTGCCAATATAAGGCCCAGGCAAAGGACATAGCAATATCAATCGACTGCCCGGAATTTCTTAACGCCCGCCTGAATCGCACTTTGTTTGAACAGGCTCTTGCCAACCTGATCGATAACGCGGTAAAATACAGCCCGAACGGCAGCAGTGTTACAGTCTCGGCGGAGAAAGACAACGGTAAAATAAATATTGCCGTAAAAGACAACGGCCCCGGCATTGCTCCTGAACACTTGGCAAGACTTTTCGAGCGGTTCTACCGCGTAGATAAGGCACGCTCCAGAGACCGCGGCGGCACGGGACTGGGACTCTCAATAGTAAAACATATCGCCGCGGCACACAGCGGCAGTGTTTCCGTTGACTCACAACCAGGCAGCGGCAGCACCTTTATTATCTCCATTCCAGACAAACCGCTGCTTTAATCCACCACAGAGGGCATAATTGATGATTTTTTACCATGAAGAAATTGAAGGTAATGAAGAAGATTCACAAGTTGAACAAAAATCCTGTTATTCCTGTAATCCTGTCAGAATTTCTTATGCCTGATGCCTTTTGCTAATGCCTGATTCCGGTTTTCTGTGGCTCAAATACTTTTAATCCACCACAGAGGACACGGAGGGCACGGAGAGCATAAATGATTATTATTTACCATGAAGGCATTGAAGGCAATGAAGAAGATTCACAAGTTGAACAAAAATCCTGTTATTCCTGTAATCCTGTCAGAATTTCTTATGCCTATTGCCTAATGCCTGATTAAGGTTTTCTGTGGCTCAAATGCTTTAATCCACCACGGAGGGCACGGAGAATATAATTGATTATTATTTACCATGAAGGTAATGAAGAATTTATTTACTTTATTAGACAAGATTTACAAGATTATTACAATCAAATAAAATCCTGTTATTCCTGTAATCCTGTCAGAATTTCTTATGCCTTATGCCTTATGCCTAATGCCTGATTAAGGTTTTCTGTGGCTCAAATGCTTTTAATCCACCACAGAGTACACGGAGGGCACGGAGAGCATAATTGATTATTATTTACCATGCAGGCAATGAAGAATTTATTTACTTTATTAGACATGATTTACAAGATTAACAGGATAATTGAGAATGAGGAATTAGGAATTAAGAATTTGGCGGAATCGGCTTTGCCGATAATGCGTGGGGCGAGCCTCCAGCTTGTCAATAAAACAGCATGAGTCCGCCTCGGCGGACGATTTAACAATTCTGTGTGCGACATTTTTCTTTGGAGTGCGGTGGCAAGCGGCAGCGCGACACCGCTTTAAAGACGCTGCTCTAACGAAAACACCGCTGAAACTATAACATAACGCTCAAATAATAAAAAGCGGCGCCGCCTCGCTGCGCTCGTTGTCGCACGCACTCCAAAGCACCCCACATAAAAATGTCACACACACAATTCGTAATTCTCAATTATTCCCCTTGACAATACCCCTAAATCCGCTATTGTATATCTGTAAATACAAACAAATGAATAAGGTATAGAAATTTTAAGGTGGGCTATTATGTCAAATCGAACAGCGTTCTCAACTCTTTGCATAGCTTTAGCGCTTATCTTTGCATTCTCATCGAACCTGCTTGCATTCGCAGGCGGCGACGGCACACCCGAAAATCCCTGGCAGGTCTCTACCGTACAGGACATTTTAGATGTAAACAATGACCTGAATGCATGTTATACCCTGACCAACAATATAGATTTTAATGACGCGGTTTATGAGGATTATGTGATTGGTGCTTTCTACGGCTCTTTCGACGGCAACGGGTTTACCGTAATGAACCTGGCACTGCAATCTTCCGCTTATAATTCAGGATTTTTCAGGTATATTTATCCAGAGGGAACCGTTAAAAATTTATTTATTTGTAACTTTCATGTAACAGGCCACATTTATGCAGGAGTTTTGACTGCATGGAACGGTGGTTTAATAGAGAACTGTCATTCAGTTAGTGCTGACATAAAAGGCTTATACAGCGCAGCAGCTTTGGCTGGCCGCAACGGAGGGATTCTCAGAGATAGTTCTGCGGATGGTGATCTTTACGCAGCAGGAGGTTTACGTGAATTCGGCAGCTCAACCGGTGCTGCGGATTCTGGAATGCTTGTTGGAGTTAACAACGGAACAATAGAAAACTGTAATTCGTCGGGCTTGATACACCCTTACCCGGATGACCCTTCTCCTACCCACATACCTTTAGGATTCGGCGGTTTAGTTGGATTTAATGATGGCGGTATCATACAAAACTGCTACTCAACAGCGTCATTGACAGATGTTTCTGGCGGCGGCCTTGTAGGGTGTAACAGCGACAATCATTTGGGGATTAGAGGACATGGAATCATCTTAGACTCATACGCATCCGGGAATTTAGATAGAAGCGGAGGCGGGATCGCCGGTAACAACTCTGGCTACATTTCCGGATGCTATTCTGTCTGCACCATAACCGGCAGCGGAGGGGGTGTGGTTTCTTATAATAATGGATATGTTACGCAATGTTATTCCGGGGTAAACACCTTGGAAAGCGGCGGCGGCTTTGTCAGTTTAAACGGTACAGACGGGGTGATAACAGACTGTTATTCGTTAACAAATGTTACCGGTGCGGGCGGCGGTTTTGCCCGTGAAAACGGGGGGTTAATCCTGGGCTGTCTTGCAAGGGGAGATGTTACAAGCTCTGAAGATTATGTTGGGGGTTTTGTGGGGCGAAATAGATATGGAGAGACAATTTATGGAGGGACAATTATCGACTGTTTCGCAACAGGAAATGTTACCGGCAATGAATACGTAGGCGGTTTCGCCGGCGAAAACTACTCGGGCAGAATTGAAAACTGCTTTTCTGCAGGCATGGTAACCGGCAGCGGCAGGGTTGGCGGACTGATCGGATATATAACCGGCGGAATACAAAGAAACTGTTTCTGGGATAAAGATACCGCTCAACAGCCGGTCGGATATAACCACGACATGGTTGGATCGACGCTCATAGATAACGTAGCCGGCAAAACAACAGAACAGATGAAAAATGAAGAAATATTTCTTGAAGCCGGCTGGGACCTAAACGGCGAAGATGCCAACGGAATTCAGGACACGTGGTATTGCAGTGAGGGCCAATACCCCTTGCTGACCCGTCTCAGACCGGACCATGCCCCGTTAGAGCTCCAAGGCTGCGGCACAGGAGAATCTCCATACATGATCAGCAGCGGGCGTGAGCTGCTATCCATTAGTCGGGATATATTCGCCCATTACGAGCTGACCGGCAACATTTATCTGGCTAATACAGAATTTGTTTATTCACCCTTCCCGTATTTTTACGGCTCCCTGAACGGACAGGGGCATTTCATAGAAAACCTGCATATCAGCGCGGAAGATTTTGCCTATATCGGTCTTTTCGGCAGGATTATGCCCTTGGTTTCTATAAGGAACTTGGGATTAAAGAACGCGACTGTTTCCGGTTTGGACGTTGTGGGCATACTGGCAGGAGACATCATTTTAGATAGAGACACAACCGGTGTGGGTAATGACAAACCTGTACTTATTAATAACTGCTTTTCAACAGGGTCTGTAACCGGAAGCCAATCTGTCGGCGGCCTGATTGGCCTGGTGAATAACAGTGCCTGTAATATAATAAACTGCTATTCAACAGCTTCAGTAGTCGGTGATTCATCTGCCGGCGGCCTTATAGCGGGTAATGCGGGAATTGTATCAAACTGCTATGCTTCCGGTAATGTAAACGCAACTGACTATGCGGGCGGATTTGTCTCCCAAAATTTCTACGGCAGTATTGAGAACTGCTATGCAGCAGGGGATGTACACTCACTACAATATTCTGGCGGGTTTGTCTCAGTAAACGATTCAGACGCTATTGTGTCAAATTCTTACGCGACAGGTATCGTAACTGCAGAGTCTTACGCCGGCGGTTTCGCCGGAAGAGACCGCAGTAGTGAACTGATAATGAACTGCTTTTGGGATATAGATGCATCCGGCATGGAAGCAAGTGAAGCTGGGACCGGAAAAACCACCGCCCAGATGCAGGATATAAACACCTTTTTAAATGCCGGCTGGGATTATGTTAATGAATCCGAAAACGGCAATATGGAGATATGGTATCAGACACTTGGCGGTTACCCTGTGTTGTACTGGCAGGCCGCGGCGGGAGATATCAACTGCGACGGTGTTGTTGATCTGGCAGATTTCACCCGGATGGTCGATTACTGGCTGCTGGCGAATGATGATATGGCAGAGGGTTACCGGCTGCTGGGCGATATAAACCATGACGGCAGTGTTGACCTGGCGGACTTCGCGGCGGCTCTCTGGCAGCTTTAACAACCGGATTTCAAATCCACTCATGCCTGTAAAGTCTTTGTCTAAACAAGTTACCCCCCGGTAGAGACACATTGCATGCGTCTCTCAATAATGTGTGCGTGTCTCAATATTGCATGCGTCTCTCAACAATTTGGAGAAAATATGGAACGAGCCTATATTTAATCATCAGGGCCATCACTGGACAGAGCGTCATATAACCTGGCTGCGTGGTATAAAGTTCGAAGAGCCGGCCGGGTTCATATGGTTTACAGCAACCCGGTATGACGTAAGAAAACAGGCTCAGCCGCAGAAAATGATAAAAGACCGTTTACACAGTTAAATGAACAGAGCCTTTAATTCCAGCCTTGCGGGTAGGAGACATTTACCTTGGGAATCCCGTACTCTTTACAAAGCGTTTCCACAAGGTCTTCTGCGCGTTTGATTTGTGTGTCAGATGGAAGAGCCCTGATAGGGTGGCCGATTACACATATTCTTATAGTTTTACGAGAGCCGTACCAGTTATCCCCCTGGAGGCATCTGTACTGGTTTCTCCATCGGTCACTGGTTTGTATCGCACCGTTTTTCTCGCCGTTGCAGATAACAAAGTGAAGGTTCGCGTCTTTTTCTGTCGAAGAATTGTTGAACATTGCCACAGTGCCCATATCTCCGGCAGATGTTCTTGAGTAGAATATTTCGACATATTCCCAGTCCGTTTTTGTTACAGAGGGATTTCTGGAAAGGGCATTCCTTACACTTGCAAGCTGTGTGTAACTTGTCAAGCTGTATTCGTGCATTCCCTGATGAGGTCTGGGGGTGTCAAAAATCAAGAGAACGGCACTGCCTACAGTCATAGCTGCTATAAAAGAAATAAATACTATTTGCCTTCTGTTCAATTGACCCAAGCTTTCAATCTGTTCCAGACAGTTAAATAAAGAGGTTTTACCTTACCTAAATCTTTATACCATCTATGACTATGGTCTTACAAGAGAAAAATAAAAAATTTTTTAAAAAAGTAGGAAAAAAGTCGAGAAAAAGCCAAAAAAATTAAAAAAGACATGAAATTTTGTACAAAACTGTCAAAATACTAATAAATAGATATTTTCGTGTACTCTGTTGTTTAATATGTGTTTTACAACGGGCATTCGAATTTACGGAATTATCGGCCTGTAGTCGATAGATATTTACAGTTGGATTAACATGAGTTACAAAAATCATATTAAGGCGGTCTTTCCAGGTTCATTTGATCCTATAACAAACGGCCATATTGACGTCGCCATGCGCGGATTAAAAATGTTTGACGAGCTGGTAATCTCGGTCGGCGATAACCAGGCAAAGTCAGAGCTTTTTTCCGCGGAGGAGCGGGTCGAAATGATACGGGAGATATTTGCCGGTCAGAGCCGCGTTTCTGTAGAGAGTTATTCGGGCTTGACAGTGGAATACGCCCGGCAGGCCGGGGCCACGGTAATGCTTAGAGGGCTGCGTAACCTGACCGATGTACAGTATGAATTTCAGCTTGCTATGACCAACCGTGCGGTAGCCGGCATCGAGACGGTATTTGTAATGACGAGTGAGCGTTACGGTTTTGTCAGCTCGACTATGATACGTGAAGTTGCTACGCTTGGCGGGGATGTTTCCGAGCTGATTCCAGAGCTTGTTTACTCCAGGCTCAAAGATAAAATCAATCCCGCAAGGAGGCAGTGACAGTGTATGAGGTTTTGATAGAATACGTTTTTCAGGCATCGCACGCGGTATGTATGCCGGCGGGGGGGCTGATGGAGGATATGCACAGCCACGAATGGAGGCTCAAGGCGGCGTTTGGGGCAGATAAACTTGACGAAAATGGTTTTGCGATTGAATTTTCTCAGGCTCAATCACTAATCAGGGATACTTTGAGTCCGTTAGAGGGTAAGGTTTTAAATAATATCCCTGTATTTGAGGGTGAAATTCCGACAACCGAGATTCTATCCCGTTATATTTACAGAAATTTAAAAAAAAGGTTGCAATCAGACCTGAAAATAAACTATATTGAACTTACAGAGGCTCCCGGCTGTACAGTAATATATAAAGAATAGAGCCGAAGCCGATATTTATGTTTTATATCGAAATGTTGTTTGTAATCCCTTGAGGATTACGGCTTTAATATTAATACTCAAGTGTGAGTTTGAAAATGAAATGTCAAAGCTGCCATAACAACCCTGCTGTGGTACATCTGGTAAAGATGGTTAACGGTTTAAAATCCGAGATGCATCTTTGTATAAAATGTGCCGCGAAATTTACTTCTCAGCTTGAGGAGTCGCTTGAACTTGATAAGGTTCTTGGCGAGCTTCTTGCACAGCTTGAGGAGAGCGAACCGTCACAGGAGTTATCCGAGGTCAAAGAGATAAGTGCAGACGAGATTGGCCTGCATTGCCCTGATTGCGGTATTGATGAGAGCAGTGTGAAAAATGACCTCCTTTTAGGCTGTGCCAGTGATTATTTTGTTTTCAGTCAGTTTATAGGCAAAAGCCTTGCACGCTTTCAGGATGGCAACACTTTTCATAAAGGTAAGATACCGCACAATCTTGATTCCAAGGTTGACCGCAAGCCTCTTATTATTTTCCTCAAACAGCAGCTTGTCAACGCTGTAGAGCTTGAAGAGTATGAGCTGGCCGCAGACTTAAGGGACAGGATTGATTCACTGACATGCAGCTAAACGAATTGAGTACAGGACCTTGCGGGTGGTTTGATCAGACGGATCAGAATTCGGGGATTGTGATATCCTCGCGTGTGCGCCTTGCCAGGAATATTAAAGGTTATAATTTCTCTTCCACTTTAAGCAGTGAAAGTTCGCTTGAGCTGTTGAATCAGCTTTATTGTGTGATAGACGAGAAAACCAATCATAATCTGTCATTCTTCCGCATAGACAATATGACTGAGCTTGAGGTTAATTTCCTTGTGGAGAGGAATCTCATAACCAGCGTAATGGCCTTTTCTTCGATGCCCAGAGGTGTTTTTCTCTCTGATAATGAGCTCACCAGCATTATGGTCAATGAAGAGGATCATCTACGTTTGCAGGCTTTCTCGCCCGGGTTTAATCTTAATGCCTGCTGGAAGCGGATTGACAGGCTTGATGATCTTATTGAGTCATCGGTAAAATACGCCTTTGACAGCAGGCTTGGCTATCTGACTGCGTGTCCTACAAATGTGGGAACCGGTTTGCGTATCTCGGTTATGCTGCATCTTGCCGGCCTGAAAATGACCGGAGAGCTGGAGAAGGTAAAAAAATCCGCCTCGGCCATGAAACTTGCTTTGCGGGGTCTCTGGGGTGAGGGCAGCGGAGCAATGGGAGATATGTACCAGGTTTCAAATGAGCTGACTCTGGGGATATCGGAGCAGGATTGTTTAAATGATTTCACAGAAAATATAATCCCTCAGATTGTTAAGTATGAAATGATAGCCCGCGAAGAGCTTCTCCGCCGTCCTGCGATACTGGATGACAAAATATTCAGGGCACTGGCTATACTCAAAAACGCCAGGATGATAAGCTCTGCTGAAGCGATGAGCCATCTTTGCCGGCTCAGGCTTGGGATTCTGCTTGGAAGGGTTACAGAGGTATCGCTGGAAAGAGTAAACGGTCTTTTCTTCTTTATTCTGCCTTCGCACCTGCAAATGAGTCTGGGCAAACAGCTTACCCGCGAAGAGAGGGATTATCTAAGGGCAAATCTCATTCGGGATATTCTTCGCGGCGGCGAGTGAGGCCGGGAGAATCGCCTTTAAGTGAGTCTTATATTAACCCGCATAAAAAATTTTCAATGCCGCCGGAATTATTAATTATTACATTCTCAGGGATTTTGATTGTAATATCTTTGGATATGATTAAAATAGCCTCTTAACGCTGGGGGTGGCCTTAGAGCCTGAGAAATACCCTTGGAACCTGATCAGAGCCGGTTTCGGTATAAACTGCGTAGGGAAGCGAGTTTAAACGAAATTAAAACGCTTCCGTTCATTATCGGGAGCGTTTTTTATTTTGATAGCTTACAATAACGGAGCTGAATTATCATGGCAACACAACTTGAAGCCGCCCGCAGGGGCGATACTAACGAAGTAATGCAATTCGTTGCAGACACAGAGAATATATCTATTGAAACCGTTCAAAAGGAGCTTGCCGCCGGCCGGCTGGTGATTCCCGCTAACAAGATGCACCTTGCGTGGAATCTTAAGCCAAAAGCCATTGGAAGGGCGGCCGCCATCAAGGTCAATGCTAATATCGGTATGAGCAGTGTCAGCTCGTCTCTTGACGATGAAGTCAAGAAGATGAAAACAGCTATTAGTTACGGCGCAGATGCTGTTATGGATTTGAGCACCGGAGGCGACCTCGATGAAACCCGCAAACGGCTGATAAGTGAATGTGAAGTTCCTTTTGGCACAGTGCCCATATACGAGGCGATACAGGGACGCGATGTTGACGATATAACACCTGCTGTAATAATGGAGATAATCGAACGCCAGGCCAAGCAGGGTGTTGACTTCTTCACGATACATGCCGGTCTGCTTCGTGAGCATCTGCCGCTGCTTGAGTCCAGGGTTTGCGGCATTGTCAGCCGCGGCGGAGCTCTGATGTCTAAATGGATGCTTTCGCATAACCGTCAGAATATTATGTATGAGTTATTCGACGATATCTGCGCGGTGATGCGTGATTATGATGTCTGTTTTTCACTTGGTGATGGGCTCAGACCCGGTTGCGGCGCTGACGCAACAGACGAGGCTCAAATCGCAGAACTCCGTACGCTTGGAGAACTTACACAGCGTTCGTGGGAAAACGGCTGCCAGGTTATGGTCGAGGGGCCCGGTCATGTGCCGTTCAACCAGATAGAAGAAAATATGCGGATTCAGGACGAGATATGCCAGGGCGCGCCGTTTTATGTTTTAGGCCCGCTGGTTACGGATATTGCCCCGGGTTATGACCATATAACTTCAGCGATAGGCGGTACAGCCGCCGGTTATTACGGCGCTTCATTCCTGTGCTATGTCACGCCGAGGGAACATCTTGGCCTGCCGGGCGATGATGATGTCCGGCAGGGTGTTATGGCTGCCAGAATCGCTGCACACGCCGCGGATGTCGCCAGAGGTTTCCCCGGAGCCGCTGACAGGGATCTGGCCATCAGCAAGGCAAGGGCCAATCTTGAATGGGACAAACAGATAGATTCATCCCTTGATCCGGTAACAGCCAGAAGAATGCACGAAGAGGCAGGCAAAGAAAGCCGAATGTCTGCCGAAGATGTTGATTACTGTACTATGTGCGGCCGCGACTGGTGCAGCGTGAGGATTAACCGTGAAATACGGGACACATTTTTCTCACGTGAAAAATCACAATAACCGCTAAGCTGTAAAGATCGGCTCACTTTCTGCCGCCAGGTCTGAAAGAATCTTCGTTTCCTGGGCAGATAGTTTGCCGGCTCTGGGCAGATTTGACACACACAGCCTGAACAGTGCTTCTTCTCCGGGCGGGATAGCTATATTTGCGCCCTGTTCCAGAGTCCAGCTAAGGGCAAGTCTGGCTTTTTCGGGGTCATCAAGCGGCATATACCAGCATTTTGGATATTTCTTTTTATCCTCATCGTTTTGCCATTTCTGCCAGGCCATTGTTTTGAGTGCTATGATACCCATGCCGCGTTTTTTTGCCTCAGCAAGAGCTGCTTCCTCGTGGCGGCTGTTAAAATGCGTGCAGAAATTCACGGGGTACATGATCGTGTCGAAGTCGTACAGATCCATTGCGGCCAACGCGGCCTCGGGCGTATGCGCGGAAAAACCTACATATCGTATGATTCCGTTCTTTTTGGCCTCGAGTATTGTTTCCATTGCGCCGCCCTTAGCAAAAGAGGCTTTTACGTCTTTCTCTACATCAGTAATTCCGTGAAGCTGATAAACATCGAAATGGTCAGTCTGGAGTTTCTCCAGTGATTCATCAAGCAGTTTTTTTGTACCTTTGGCGTCTCTAAGATGTGATTTGCAAGCAAGATACACATCTTTTCTGTACGGTGCCAGCGCAGGGCCCAGCTTTTCTTCGGCATTGCCGTAAGAGGGGGCAACATCAAAGTAATTGATGCCCTTTTCTATTGCGAATTTTACTGCATTCGCGGCTGTCTCAGGTTCGGCATTCATAACAACAATGCCGCCGAAGCCTATCCTGGAAACGTTAAGGTCTGTTTTGCCGAGTTTTACCATACTGGTTATCTCCTTTGCCGGTATATTTGCTTTTCTTGATGACATGGCCGAAATTTCGGAGCCTTTAAACATTACACCAGCTGTAACCGCTCCAGCGGTTTTAATAAAGTTTCTTCTTTTCATGATATGCCTCACGTTTTATTAGTTTAATTTAGTATAAACATACTATACAATTCATATAGCCTAAATCAAGCATAAAACATTTTCATTGCCCGCGTGGAAGTGCAAAATCATTTTACTACGCAGAATGAAGGTTTTTTTGTGAAAAATTATTTTACCATAGAACCATTTTAGCGTATTTATCCAGGTCATCTACCGGCTCGTCTTTCCAGAGCCACGCGAGGAGCTTGCTGATTTTATCAAGATTCAGCTCATCAGGAGAAAATCTCAATTCATCCGGCAGTTTGTTCTCATCCGGCGTGTTTAGCAGGTACTTCAGGCCCGCTTTTGCGCCGCGTGAGAGGTTGGCTGCCTTGATGCCGTACTGGTCGGCAAGGCGTATAGTGCCAAATATCCGGTCGCTGTAGCCGAGTTTGCGTACAGGGTCTCTGCCGGCGCGGGCGGCGGAATCACGCAGGAACGGATTTGTCATTCTTGCCAGCAGGTCATCAGCATAATCGGTATAGCCTGCCGGTGTAAACAGCGTGTCGCCAAGCGATTTGTATTTCTGGACCAATGCCCCGCCGGATTCATCTATAAATGCCTTTCTGGCTATTTCCATCAGGTCCGGCCGGCTTCGCAGCTGATCCATCGTTTCAAGGCCCGCCTCCATTGCCAGATACCCCAGCATCGCATGTATGGCGTTGTGTCCGTAGAGCTTTGCCTCTTCAAACGGCAGCAGATCGTCTTTTTCCATGAAAACATCGATACCCGGAGTGAAACCATCGATACTCGCCTTTGTTACGAGTATCCGGTTGAACTCTTCGACAAGAAACGCCCGCATGAAACCCTCTGCGATGGTTGCAAGGCCTTCGGACTTTATCAGCGCCGGGTCATTTGTTACCTGGCTCATCTTGCCGATAACGGTGTTTAGGAATTTAACACGTGAGGTGTCAATGTCGGTATAGGCTCCGACTTTTTCGGTGAGTATCTCCGCGGCGTGGTTGTTGTTCTCCGCCGTGTAGATGATTGTTGCCTCTGCGGAGGAGTTTTTCAGCCCCGCGGCAATCAGCCGTGCTACGGAATTTTCGCCCATATCGTAGAAATTGACGCTCGGCAGTGAGGTCGCGATCTCGGTGGATACGCTCAAAGCCTCAACCAGCTTTTGCCTGTCCGCATCATCGCCGGGATTGTAGATTTCTATACCTTCGATTGTCATGGTATAGACCCTGTCGCTGCCTGCAACGTTTACTTTGTAGGTGCCGCCGGAAGCCCTCACCGCGTCAACGAGTGTCTGGTCTATCTCTGCTATGACTATCCTGTCAAAACGTCCGGTCTTGAATGCTTCTGCCGCGAAGAGCCCGCTCTGTATCGGCCCGAAGCCGAATCCTGTAAAGATGTGTTTCATAAATTTCCGTTTATTTTTCTGTTATGTCTATAACTAATTTGTAATTCCTTGTTTCGCCGGGTTCGAGCATTATCAGTTTGCCCTCTTCTCTGGCCTTTACCTGTCCTGTGGGGAAGTTTGTCGCCGGTTCCAGGCCGGTAACGTATTCGCCGCGTCCCCAGTGCTGCCAGTTCGCCAGGCAGGGCAGCTGTTTCGCATCGTATGTAATCATCGCTCCAAGAGAGAGCTTGTCGTTGAACAGACCTGTCCTGCAGAGCCCGTCATCATCCGGCGTTGAATCGATAAATCCGCACGCCTCGCCGCTGCCGCTGTGAGCGTCGATCGGGGCCGAGCACGTCCGGTAGTCGTTGTTTTCGTTGAATACGGCATCGTCGAAATCCATGCCGCGGGATCTGCACTTGCCCTTGTAGAGTATTTGTGTTCCCTGGTCAACCAGCGGCCAGCCGAAATTGCAGTGATACAGCAGCATGTGCGGCGAGGAGCTGTTGCCGCGGTTGATGACCCTGTCGGTTATAACTATCTGCGGCTTAAGCAGTTTGCATGATATCGTCCGCTGCATCTCGAGATTTGGTCCGAAAACCCGTGCTTCGCGGACTATCCCGCTGATACTCATCTGCGGCTCAGCGTCGGTTAGCTCGGGCTGAATGATGCTTGTTACCTCGGCGGCACTGTTGCTGTATTTCCCGTGCAGGCCGCGTTGTCCGCTCTCATCTTCGTCCGGTGCGCCGGCATGGCTTAGCCCGCAGGTTGTAACCAGTCCTCCGGGGAAAGTCGAGAGCCAGTTTAGCCCGCGGTCACTGTCGGGCCGCGGCGCCGCAGTGCCGACAAAGCTGAGCCATGAGAGGCTGTATTTGCCGTAGAAAGCCTCAACAATATCCAGCCCGCGGTCAATGCTGACCTTAAACCGAAGCCCCGAGCCGGTATTTACCCATGCAACGCGGCTGCCGCGTCCCGGGCCGTTGTCAACGACATATGTCTCAATGCCGCCGAGCTGGTTGTGATTTATTATCCTGTCCTTATAGTCCATGGTTTTTATCCTTTCATTAAGCATTCGAAGAAAAACCGTTCAGCGTGGTCTAAGCCGCGGCGGGTTATGACGTTTTTCTGCTGTCCCGCGGGCCGTGCCACATGTTTGTTTTTTCATCGAACTGCCAACCGTTTTCATTTATGCAAACCTTATTGAATTCAAGCTCCGTGTCTCTTGCCATCTTGATTGTCGTTTGCCAATCTTTTATTCCGCTTAGCGTGTCCATCGACCTTATGTTCTGGTATGCCAGTATGTTAGCTGTCCGCAGCGTGTCAACCGGTTCGAGTCCGTAGAGTATCGCTGTTAGAAAGCCGCCTATCGTTGAATCGCCGGCGCCGGTTGCCGAGGCGAATTCTTCTTTTGGGCAGAAGTACGACGGGCACCATATCTGCCGCGACTGCCACGCCGCGGAGTCTATGCCCTTAATCTTGATTTTGTCTGCCGTCTGGAGGTAATAGCCGTCAATACCTTTTTTGACCGCGGCGATACTTACGCCCATATCAATCAGAGTTCCGGTGAGATACTCGCAGTCCGCGGCGCTGTATGCCAGAACCGGATCGGAGTCGCCCGCATCTTTTTTTCGCTGGTAAAACAGCTCCTTGTCCAGCATGAACGCCGTTTCCTCCACGCTTGGCAGGAATATATCGACATACGGCAGGGTGTTTTTGAGCATCTCACGCCAGTCGATACGCCCTGAATCACTGTCCGGGTCGGGCAGAGTCATATCAAGGCTTGTAATCACGCCGCAGTCTTTGGCTTTCTTGAACATTTTCGCCGTCTGGCTGCCGCCGTCTTGGTACATGCGTTTCATCAGCGGCGGATAACCAAAATGGAAAAGCCAGCAGTCTTTGAGTGCGTCATAGTCGATATCATCGAGCGTAAACGTGTCGTTAGTAGCCGGATTATGCAGAAACATCCTGTCCAGGCCGGGAGGTGCGATCACTATCGAGTATGAGCTGCTCTGTCCGGGCACAATGCTGAACGATTTTGAACGGTCTCTGCCGACTATATCCTGGATCATTGAGCCGAAGGCATCATCTCCGATTTTGCCGTTGAGTTTTACGTCAAGCCCGAGCTTTGCCATCGTAAGGCCGGTGTTTGAGACTGCTCCGCCGGTGCCTATGACCGCCTCGCCGACATTTATCAGCTTGCCCGGGGCGAATATATCATTGAAACCGCCGCTGAGCGAGTCCGGAAACTTCGGGGTTATGTCCAGGCATATATGCCCGGCGACCATTACACTTTTGTTCTTTTCAGTCATACTAACGGGTTATCCTTTGAACAGTCCCTGAAGTATCGGCTCTCTTACAATCATGCTGCCGCGTCTGAACCAGTCGGTTGTCATGTCGGCGCTGCCCTTGGGCGGAACGAGTGAGCCGGCGTATTTGGGGTCAACCGGCGGCTTGGCGATCACCAGATCAAGCGGCACCGCAGAGTTCTCGTTCACTACAGCCAGATGCTCATTGTCCGGGTGAGAGTTGCACCAGCCGTGAGCGCAGGGGCCGAAATCCGTTGTTGCTACATAGAGTTTTTCACCCTTTTGCAGGGCAACCGGAACGAGGCCGTCAAATTCATCTTTTATCAGCTCGGGCATCTGGAGCTCTCTGGCGAGTTTTTCGCCGCGTTGGCGGGCCGCTTTGAGGTACGGCCGCGATGCGTTCACCGGATGCTCAAACGCTTTGGGAGATATAAACGTACACAGCCGGCTCTTGTTGTGGTCGCTGAGCATCGTGAAATCTTCAAACTTGCCCGGAATCATGTCAATGTATCCCTTTTCCTGCCAGAGGCTTGTGAAAGTTCTGGAGGGGTCTTCTATCATGACGTATGTCCAGTCGCCTTTCCATGTTTCGTTTGGCGGCTCAAAACCGCTCAAAACCGCGTGCGCGTCGATGGTGCCCGCCGGCACGTTGTCGCCGCCGCTGTACACCTGCGGATCAAATACGAAAACGTTGTTATGCCCGTGCATCGGCAGCAGCGGGGTTACCAGGCCCTTGTTGCAGACCGCATCGTTTATGCCGACATAAATCGCCAGGGCGGTTTCGGCAACCTCCGGGATAAGATGCGCCAGCTCAAGCGAATTGATATCTTCATCAGGTGCCAGATAATGGCCGCAGTCTTTCATTAAGCCGTAAGAATTGACAAGAAAATCCCGGTACTCTTCTTCAGTGCATGAGGAACGCTCGATAACTTTCATTGAACGTTTTATGATTGTTTCTTCCATAGTGTTTTCCTTTACAAAACAATTTGTTTCCAATCTTCATACATAGTAGGCGGCAACAGCCAATTGTCAACTGTTTTTGACTGATTCAAGATGAATTGGAATCAAAAGAAACATAAACGAAACAAAAAGAACACAGGCTTGCATTTTTCTTTGTGCGGCGGTAGCGCGGCACCTCTTTAAAGCCGCTGTTCTAACGAAAACACCGCTGAACCTATCACATAACGCTCAAATAACAAAAAAAAGCGGCGCCGCCTCGCTGCGCTCGTTGTCGCGTGCACTCCAAAGCACTGTAATTATTGCCTTTAGCGTTTTTGTCGCAGACAAAATGTATGGTCTGTCGCAGATTATCCTTGAAAAAAAGATAAACCTCTGCTATTGTTTCGTTTACATTTAAGTAGTATTTCAAACAGGATTAACAGGTACATAAGGGCGGATAATGGCTAAAATTGAACTGACAGAAGCGGAAAAGAGAGAGGTGCTCGAGTGTCTGGAAAAGGGAAAGCCCCTCGATGATAGATTCCGGTTTCTGCTCTTTGGCGATAAACGTGAGGTTGAGCTTGTCTGGAACGGCAAGACCAGCCAGGTATGCAATGTCGTTCTGCCGTTTCAGGTTATCGAGGTGGGTGTATGAGGATAGAGCTGCCTGATATACGCCACAATCAATTTGGGTTTGAGGCTTTAGTGTTCCTGAAAAGCCAAACAGAGGAATTATGGCTGGAAACTATAGATATAGACATGAAATTGACAACCTGGTTTGATGCGGATATGTGCGCGGCGTTTGGGGCCATTCTCTACCGCCTTGGAGAAAGACTCAATACTGTTAAACTGAATAATATCAGTGAAAATGTTGAGATAATCCTTTCTAAGAATGGTTTTTTGAGTCATTACGGGCGTAACAGATTTGCTGATACATGGGGAACCACTATTACTTATCAGCGATTCGACGTTAAAGATGACCGTTATTTTGCCGGTTACATCGAAAAAGAGCTGATACATCGCAGTGAAATCCCAAAAATGTCGGCAGGCCTGCTGAAAAAATTTCGTGAGAGCATCTTCGAGATATTCAGTAACGCCGTGCTTCACTCCCAAACTAAATATGGCGTTTTCAGCTGCGGGCAATTTTATCCAAGAGGCAGCCGTTTGAACTTTTCAGTAGCAGATTTGGGTATTGGTATCAGGGGTAATGTAAAAGAGATCAAAGGCTTTGACTTCCCGGCCGAGGATGCCATCGACTGGGCGACCCGGGAGCATAATACGACAAAAAGAGGTAACATACCCGGCGGCCTGGGTTTAAAACTGCTCTGCGAATTTGTTGACCACAATGGCGGAAATATTCAAATTTTATCCGATGCAGGCTACTGGAGAAGAGAGAACAGAAACGTTACCAAAAAAAGAATAAATGATGTTTTTCCCGGAACGGTTGTTAATATAGAGATCAACACAGCCGATACACATTCCTATCAGCTTGCTTGTGAAAATAGAATAACAGAAAACGATATATTTTAAGGTGATACAAATGGAAAAACAAATTGAATTATCAATATTTGAAATAGTCGGCAGCCCCTTATGCGTTGCATCTGGAGATGGTGAAAAAGTTTACGAAAGGCTCGATCAGGCTTTTTCTAATGGTGTTGAAGTTAAACTTTCGTTTGGCAATATCGATACCCTGACATCCGCCTTCTTAAATGCGGCAATTGGCCAGTTGTACGGCAGTTACTCTGAAGAACAGATAAGAAATCTGCTAAAGGTACAGGATATGCAGCCGGACGATATGGCTCTGTTGAAAAGAGTGGTTGAAACTGCCAAGCTGTATTTTAAAGACCCTGACGGCTTTGATAAGGCAAACCGTGAAGCGATGGAGGAAGATTAGAATGTCCAGTAATGTAATAGAAGCTGAGAGTTATGAGTTTTCTGCACAGGATAAATTGATTGTTGACACCAATGTCTGGATTTTCAATTACGGCCCGTCATCTCCACGTAAACCTCAGGTCAGAAAATATTCTCGGATTTTGTCTAATGCATTGACGGCAAAATGCCAGATATATATTGATGTTATGATTGTATCAGAGTTTATTAATACTTATGCGAGAATGAAGTTCAATCAAATTAAACAACAAAACCAATTTTGCAACTTCAAATCTTTTAGAAACAGTTCTGGTTTCAAAGCGGTTGCCCGGGATATTGCATCTGATACGAGGCGAATATTAAGTCTTTGCAACCGTATAAAAACCGGTTTTGAAACAGTAGATATAGATAAGATTTTAACCGAATTTGGGCAAGGAAATTCCGACTTTAATGATCAAATGATTACAGCTTTATGTAAAAGGGAGGGATTGACACTTGTTACAGATGACGGCGACTTTGCAGGTAAGGATATCCCGATCATAACTGCAAACAGACGACTTTTAGCCCCTTGAAAAAAGACGCCGTGTCAGAGCAAAACCCTGATCCTGCAGTTGGACGCAGTCACGACGCAAAAATATGATAACAGATATTAAATTGTAGTGCAATATAAATCAGGGTTGTAAATGGCAATACATAAAGATTTTCCGAGCTCACCGTATGATATACTCGATCCGAAAATAGGTTGGTTCCCGGCTCATGAGGCTTTGCGGGAGTCATCGTATCAAAAACTTCTTTCGATTTTCTCTTGAAGTAAAAACCGATTTCGCTATACTGCATTGACTATATGCGGTGTTGGGTGCAGCTCTCCTAAGTACCTGTATAGTATGTATTTAACTGATGTGATATGAATTACTGCCTTTGGCGGCTTATAAGTGTGTATAAGGAAAATAGATGCTGACAGGTACAAAGCGAACAGGTAAGTATATACCTACACTGTTATTTATATTGATCTGCGCGTTCTTCGGCGCGTTTTTTATATATCCAATGCTGCTTGCTGTAAAGGAAGGTCTGCTTCATGATGGAGATCTGAGCCTGTATTGGGTTATCAGCATCGTAAAAAACAAGATTTTGCTCCAGAAGTTTATTAACAGCCTGCTGTTAGCTGTAATAACAACTTTTTTGATTATATGTCTCTCCCTTCCACTGGCGATGATCAGTGCCAATTGCAGTTTCAAAGGCCGCGATATAGCCGCGAATCTGCTTCTGCTGCCTATGATTATGCCGCCGTTTGTGGGGGCTCTTTCTGTTAAGAGATTTTTCGCCCAGCACGGCATACTCAACCAGATATTGATAAAAGCGGGCGTGATTGAGTTTTCGCAGGCGTATGACTGGCTTGGTACCGGTTTCGCGGCGGTAGTGCTGATGCAGATGCTGCACCTGTTTCCCATAATGTATCTGAATCTGACATCATGCCTGTCTAATATTGACCCCATGTATTACGAGGCGGCGAAAAACTTCGGGGCTTCGGGCTGGAAACAATTCTGGAAAATAACTCTACCTCTTTTGCGGCCTGGAATATTCGCCGGCAGTTCCATCGTGTTTATCTGGTCGTTTACAGATATTGGAACGCCGTTAATATTTGATTATAATGAGCTTGCTTCGGTAAAGGTGTTTAACGAGCTGCAGCAGTCAAACATCAGCGGCAGCGCATACGGTTTTGTTATTGTTCTGCTTTTGGTCAGTGTTGCCTGTTATTCACTGACTAAAGTCGTTCTGGGAAAGCCGGTAGCATCAGACACTTCCAAAGCGACAGTCTCGGCGCAGTCCAGGCGGCTTTCAGGTATTAAAACGTTTCTTGTCTGGCTTCTGTTCGGCTCTGTTACCCTGATCGCGATCATGCCGCACCTTGGCGTAATAGTCACCGCTTTTGCCGACCGCTGGGTAAGCACAATCGCCCCTGAATCCTGGACTTTAAACCACATGAAGTTTGTCCTTACCCAGCAGCAGACACGAACGAGCATTATCAACAGCCTCAAATACGCATCATGCTCCACGCTGCTGGATATCGTAATAGGAACCACCGCGGCATGGCTGATTATAAGGCGCAAGCATTTTGGCTCACGTGCGCTTGATTCGATGCTGATGATGCCTCTGGCAGTTCCGGGGCTTATACTCGCGGCAGGATTTATCGCCATGACAGTTATGGGAAGCCGGTTCGAGCGTATTGGCCCGGCTTACAACCCATTCATAATCATAGTGATAGCCTATGCAGTACGCCGCATACCGTTTGTGGTCAGGGGTGTTTCGGCCGGACTTCAGCAGATACCGGTAACACTGGAACACGCGGCTATGAATCTGGGAGCGTCTCGATTTACCGCGTTTAAACGGATAACAATGCCGCTGATTTCGGCTAACATAATCGCTGCCGGCGTGCTTACGTTTGCTTTTGCGATGCTCGAGGTCAGCGATTCTCTGGTGCTTGCCCAGCAGGCGGCGCATTATCCGATAACAAAGCAGATGTACGTTTCCGTGGCGGCGAATCCCGATGCGGTCAATATCGCCTCGGCACTTGGCGTGGTGGGAATGGTGCTGCTGGGCGGTTCGATGTTTGCCGCGTCGATGCTGATGGGGCGTAAACTCGGGGCAATATTCAGGGTTTGATTTAATTAAGAATTAAGAATTAGGAATTGAAACAGCAAGTGGACATGATTAACAAGATTTACAGGATAAAAAAACAAATTTAAAACCTGCTAATCCTGTCAAATAAGATTAAAAATTAAGAATCAGGAACATCTGGTTATATGAGACAGATAAAAATAGATAATATTCATAAGAGTTACAAGCAGAGCGGCTCTCAGCTGAAGATTCTGGACGGGATCAATATAACAATAAGCTCGGGTGAGTTCTTTTTTCTGCTGGGCCCCAGCGGCTGCGGCAAAACGACACTGCTTAGGATAATCTGCGGGCTTCTCGAGCCGAGCTCGGGCAAGATATTTTTCGACGACAAAGACGTTACACAAGAGTCTGTCCAAAAAAGAGATACTGCGATGGTTTTCCAGAATTACGCCCTATGGCCGCACATGACTGTGCAGAAAAACACGGAGTTCGGCCTTGAAATGAAGGGCGTTGACACCAAACAAAGGGCGCAAGAGGCCCTGAAAAACCTCAAAATGGTTCAGATGGACGAATACGCATCCAGGAAACCCAACCAGCTCTCCGGCGGCCAGCAGCAGAGGGTCGCGCTTGCCAGGGCGATAGCATCACGGCCGCAGTGCCTTCTGCTCGATGAGCCGCTGAGCAATCTTGATGCAAAACTCCGGCTCCAGATGCGAGGCGAGCTTCGCCGGCTGGTCAAATCTTCCGGCATTACAGGTATTTACGTTACTCATGACCAGAAAGAGGCCCTGTCAATGGCGGACCGTATAGCCATTATGCACCGCGGACGGGTTGAGCAGGTTGCCAGTCCGTTTGAGATGTATGAGAGGCCGCACACGTCTTTTGTTGCCGATTTTGTCGGCGAGGCCAATTTCCTTGAAGGCAAAACAACTAAGGAGGGCGAATGTGTTGCGGTTAACACACCTGTTGGAACAATATCTGCCCAGATGAATGATTTCTTCACTGATGGGGCAGTGTCAAGGTGCTGTATCCGTCCGGAAAAGATTACCATGGCGGCCGCAAACGAATCACCTCTGGAGGGTTATGAAAACAAAATACCGGCCTCTATAATTTCCCGAACTTATCTGGGTGAGTCCATCCAGTACGAAGTCGCTCTCAAGGACAAGCAAAGCTGGAAAATATCTGTCCCCGGTTCAATGAAATTTCCCGAAGATAAAGAAACTTACCTGTATTTCAAAACAAACGACGTTGTATTGTTAAGAGAATAAAATACTTAGAGTTTGCCGGAACTTTTTTTGAAAATTTTAGTATAAACAAATAAAACGCTAACATTATTTAGGGACAATAAAGTCGATATGAAAACTGTTATTAGCCAAAGAACAAAACCGCCTCTTCTCTCCGCAGGGTTCACCCTCATAGAGCTTTTGGTTGTAATATCAATCATAGCTTTGCTTATGGGAATAATGATGCCGGCGCTTAGCCGTGCCAGAGCTATAGCTCAATCGGCAGTATGCAAATCCAATCTCCGCCAGTCCGGAATCGCCCTGGCAACCTATACCGCTTCAAATAAAGACTGGCTGCCCGGCCCCAACACCAGCGGCGGCAATATCGCCAGAAATGAGGCAACTCCCAAAGAGCTGGCTTCCAAAACCAGTCCGGTGCAGAACTGCGACTGGATATCGCCTCTTCTCGGCAACGAATTCGGCCTTCCAACCGACACCGAAGAGCGAATTATAGAGCTTTGTACTAATACGTTTGTGTGTCCTTCCAACAAAGCCAAATATGATTATGAGTATCCCGGCGGGTTTATAAATAAAGTTGACGTTACTTCGCTTAAAGTTTTCAGCTACTCATCGCCCACAGCCTTTCACGCATACAGTTTTCGCAATACCGGCAAACCTGTAACCGATGCCGAGATACGCAATGCCGCGACAGTAGCTCCCGGTTATGTGCCCAAGATGACAAAAATAGGCAGTGCTCAGCGGAAGATATTTGTGCTTGAGGGCACACGCTACTTAAGAGAAACCGGCGGCGTCTATCAGGCTTCATTGAACAATATCAGGTATCAGAACGACGGGGGCAACTATATGGTCTGGGGGCCTGCTACACAGTTCCCCGGTGATCCGTTTGTCATTGGCACGCCGGCAAATCTGGAGTTGACCGATACCGCCCGCAAATATGCTTACAGGCATAATGACGGCTTCAACACAGCGTTTTTTGACGGCCATGTAGAATCACTTAGCTGGCAGGAAAGCCTCGATATAAGGATGTACTGGCCGAGAGGCTCTCGGGTTATGCGGGCAAACTTTACCTACGACCCAAACGACAGAAACGGCATGACAATAAAATAGATTAAGGAGTTTTCGCTATCAATCCATATAGAATTATTCGCGGCGGCTCCGAAAAAAGGGCATTGTTTGTTTTTGCCCTGGCGGCTGTTTTTTGTTCAAGCGGCTTAGCTTCAATTCGTATAGCTACCTACAACATCGCCCAGGGTGATATCAGAAACGGGCTGGAAACAGTTCTGGCCGGAATAAGCCAGAGCAGCTCCGCCGGCATTTCAAAACCGTTTGACCTGCTCGTCCTGCAGGAACAGGATCCGGATACAGATACCACAATACAGATAAAAAATATTATTCGCGGCCTTTATCCGGATCAGGATTACCGCTGCGGAAATCTCACTACCAGTGATATAGGCATCGGCGGCAGTCCCGGGGCGGTTTATAATTATAAAACCCTGCGTCTGCTCGAAGAAAGGGCCATCAGTACGCCCGGTATCAGGACGCCGATACGCTACAAGTTCAGCCTGGCAAATTATCCTCAGTCGCCGGATACGGAATTTTATGTTTATGTCTGCCATCTCAAGGCGTCTCAGGACAGTGCCGCTCAAAGGGCGGATGAGGCCGAGGCGATCCGGTCGGACGCGGATGCATTGGGTGCCGGCAAAAACGTTATTATTGCAGGCGATTTAAATCTTTACAGCAGTTCAGAGTCAGCCTGGGCAGAATTAACCGCTGCCGGCAATGCGCAGATGCATGATGCGGCAGTTGGCGGCGTGGGCTACTGGCATGATAACAGCAGTTTCAGGCATCTGCACTCTCAGGCTCCAAGCACCAATCCCGGCCCCGGTCTGGTCGGTGCGGGCATGGATGACCGGTTTGATTTTCAAATGCTTTCATCAGAGCTCATGGACGATGCCGGATTCTCACATATCAGCGGCACATACAGGGTACTCGGCAACAACGGTTCGCACCAGCTCAACGAGTCAATATCAACAGGCAGCGGCGGTTCTGCCCAGCTGCTAAACGCGATAATGTCGGCTTCTGACCATTGCCCGGTAATCCTCGAGTATCAGCTGCCCGCGGTTATGAATGTCCAGACGCAGTTTGAACTGCCCGCACCATTTGTGGTTTCAACGGGTTACAAATTTCCATTGTTGATATCAAACTCCGCCGACACGCAGGTCTCTGCCGGCGCGGACGAGCTGGATTATCATATAACTTTAACTCACACTCTGTTGTCCGAGCCTGATAACCAGGGCAGCGATTATGAATCCATGACCGGAACCGATGTCGGCAGCGGGCAGATGCAAGGTAGTTTTGATTTTGATGAGGTTTCCGGCGGCTATTCAATTGACGGCGCAGGGGTTATATCCGGCATGTCAGAGAATTTTTATTATGTTTACAAGCCGGCGGCTGAGCAGAGTGAATATGTTTACCGGCTTAACGATATCTCGGGCGGCCTTGACAGTGGTACCGCGGGCATGATGCTGCGTGGAAGCCTCGAGACAGGCAGCGTTTACGGGTATCTCTATGCCACAAAGAGCGGCTATTTGTCCTGGCGCAGGCGAACTTCTGCCGGCGCAATTGCCATGACCACACCTCCGCAGCAGGTGTCACTGCCGGTATGGCTGAAAGTATCAGTCAATGGCGGTACGCTGGCAGCGAGCTATTCACCCGACGGGACCGGCTGGAATGAGCTTGTATCAGAAAGTATCGGCATACAGGGAGGTTACGCCGGACTGGCGGTATCCTCCGGCTCTGATACAGAGACGCTCAACGCGGTGTTTTCTCCCGCGGGCAGTTCCGGCGGTTCGGCAGTAATAGAAACTGACGGTCAGGCTCTTGCTGCAGGCGATGTGAACAATCACTCATTTTTCGCAGGCAACGCCGCCGCGGGCACATGGACTACAAGCGTCAGTATAACTTCTGATTCTAAAGCGGTTAAAGACGGTTCGTTTGACGCATCGCTTTCTTATGTCGCGGTGGAACATGACGATGTTACCGGCGATGGCGTTTTTTCACTTGACGATATCAATACTCTCTTAGACAATATGGAATCAGAGACCGCCGCGGGCGACTATGACGGCGACGGTGTTATAACTCTGGCAGACCTGGATTTACTGCTTGAGATAATGGGTATTCCTGCCGGCGATACAGACCTGAGCGGGCGAGCGGACAGCGGGGATTTTTTCGCCCTGGCTGATAACTGGCTCAGGATTTTATCCGGCTGGCAAAACGCCGAGCTAAACGGTGACGGCGTTATCAATTACGAAGACTGCGCCCTTATGTCAAAGGGCTTTATATGGTAATTTTAAAGTATAAAAGATGTTTAATTCCAAGGATTTTTTAAAATGAAAAGATTATGTTTTACACTTCTGGTCATTTCCCTGCTCGCGGCGGTGCCATTCGCTTCGGCAAAAACACGCTACTATGACTGGGAAACCGGAACGGAAGCCTACATGGGCTATTATGGAAATGTGGACACGGTTAATACAGGTTTCAGCACAGAGCAGGCCCGCAGCGGTTTACAGTCATTGAAGATTGTAGAAGATCCAATTGGCGGCACCCCTCAGACTTATGTTTGCTGGGTAACCGATGTTGAGTCTGGCGATGTGATAACAGCCAAAGGCTGGATCTGGAGTAATACTCAGAATGCGGAAGATAAACCCAATGGTCGTTTCTGGATGCACTATTCTTCTGATACTGACATAAACGCATATGATGGCTCTATCAGTGGACAAGATGAAAGTCTTGTTGGTACGACCAATTGGATGGAATTTACTCAAACTATTACTGTTGATTCCGGTAAAGTTGCTGTTGTAGTTGAGGCTCGAATCTCAAGTGGAGCTGCTCCTGCTAACGTCATTTATATTGACGATTTGACAGTAACCGTTCCCGAGCACTGCACGATAGTTTTCCCTGATGGCACAGAAGGAATTGATCCCGGTCTGGCTATGGTAACTGTGCCTGATGTTGTCGGTATGACCGAAGCGGCGGCAGTCAGTGCTATTGAATCAGCCGGGCTTACCGCGTTTATATCGTACAATTTTGATGAGACCGTTCCTGCCGGCGAGGTTATTTCTCAGAATCCTGATGCACTTACAGAGATAGAAGAAGGCTCGCAGGTTACAATAGTTGTTTCTAAAGGCCCGGCTCCGGTTCAGGCGATCAGTGAATACGGCTGGGAAAACCGCGGCACCGATTTGGGTGTTTACGGCAGCGGCTATTCTGAAAATGATTTTACAACAGCGTATGAAGGCAGCCGCTCACTGAAGGTGGTCAGAGGAACGAGCAATCCGAATATCTATGTCGCATGGATAACCGGTCTCAATGACGGTGAGCAGGTTACTGCGACAGTCATGGGTAAATATGCCGGTGCGGGCAGCGGGCTGCGGCTTTACGCCCAGCAAAACTCTGGTACCCTCAACGCCGAAGAGTATAACGGCAGTATCGGCGGAATGCAGGATTATCTGGCAACAGGCGACTGGGGCCAGATGTCATATACCTGGACGGCGGGAGACGGCTACGGCGGAATAACAGTGCAAATCCGTGTCTATGGTGATGAAGGTGATTACGGCTGGGTTGACGCTCTTGCTATATCGGCACCAGAGACCGCAACGGTTCATTTCCCCGAAGAGGTTACTGATCCTGTATGTACCGCGCCTGCCGGGGATATAACCGGTGATTGTGTTATTGACCAGGCTGACCTTGCCGCGGTTACGGATAACTGGCTTGTTACTAACTGGGGCCCGTTTGACCTTGCCGGCTACCAGAGCTACGGCTATGACTGGCGTGATACCGGTTATACGATAATTGGTGAGTATAACGGAGCTGTGCCGGCAAATATTGAGATGCTTGATGCGAAGTCCGGCCGTGTTCTCGAGTGCAGACGCGGCGTAAACGGTTTTCCGCAGTTCTATATCTCGCGTGTTGCCGGTTATGACGGCGGCCTCCAGGGCGGCGACAAGATTCTGGCAACAGTACGTATGAAAAGCCCGATGGCAGAGGGCCTTGAGCTTGTCGGCTTCCATGTAGAGGGCGACACCCTTGGCAGTTACAGTTATGCCGGCGGAAAGACATACACTGGCCTTGTCAGTACGACTGAATGGGCCGAATATACATTCGAGTTTGTCTATGAAGACGGCACCGAAACTGATCCCAGAAATGGTTACGTCGTAGCTGTAGAAGGAACCGGCAAGGGTGTTGACGGTGATGTTATTGGCTACGTAGATGAGATTATAGTAAGCGCGCCTTACCGTGAAAACGGTGGTATGCCGGCTATTGAGTTGGAATTTGGTGCTGATTACCCCAATAATTATGACCTGAATTTCGGCTATGCAGTAGCTCAGGTTGATGTTCCTCTTCTTGAATCGTGTAACGGTAATCCCCAGGGCGATGTCAACGGCGATTGCTATGTGACACTTGCAGACTATGCGTATCTGGCTGTAGAAGGGGCCTGGATGAAGTGCTTCTGGGATCCGATTACAGAATGCCCGCAGTGATAGCTGCAATCTCATAAAACAGATAAGCCCTTTAACGGGCACGAGATTATAAAAAAGGCCGCTCGTGAGATAATCACGGGCGGCCTTTTACTGTTGGTCTGTATGAATTATGTTTCAAGCTCAACTTGGTCATTCGACCGAATCGGGCGTATGGTCTATTTTGAGCAGTTTTGCAATCTCTGCGATTCTGGGCGTCCGGCAGATGTCGTCTGCAAGTTTTTGTGCACGGCTGATGTCTATCTTTTCAATAACACTCTGCGCCTCGGGTATGTATGATGGTGATATGCTCAGAGTTCTCATTCCGATACCGAGCAGAAACGGCAGGAACGCCTTATCGCCGGCCATACTGCCGCACATGGAGACAGGTTTGCCGTGTTTGTCGGCTGTTTCGACAATCCGCTTGAGCGAGCGCATTACCGCCGGATGGTGCGGGATGTAGAAGTCCGAGACCTTTTCGTTTGTGCGGTCAACGCCGACCATGAACTGGATAAAGTCGTTTGTGCCGATGGAAATAAAGTCTGATTCTTTTACTACATCATCGATGATCTCCACGAGTGAGGGCAGCTCGAGCATGAGGCCGATTTTGGGGTTTGAAATATGTTCTTCGCCGCGTTTTTTCAGCTGCTCTTTGCATTCTTCTACGATCGCGCGTGCAGTTTCAAACTCCTCAAGCGATGATATCATAGGGAACATGATTCCGATATCGCCGTTGCTGCCGGCACGGAGTATTGCCTTTATCTGATCCTCGAAGACCTCTATATTCTGAAGTGAAAAACGGATGCTGCGAAGCCCGATCGCCGGGTTCATCTCTTTTGCGTCGTGGTAATAGCTGAGAACCTTGTCTCCGCCTACATCGAGTGTGCGGAATATAACGGGCTTATCGCCAACGCCGTCAATCAGCCTTTTGTAAGTGATGTACTGCTCCTGTTCACTTGGGAAATCGCTGCGGATAATAAACGGGAATTCGGTTCTGTAGAGGCCGATTCCTTCGCATTTTACATCGCGGGCCTGTTTTAAGTCGCTCAGCAGGTTGATGTTTGCCAGTATTGTAATCCGCGTTCCGTCGGATGTGTATGTTTGCGGTTTTACCTCTCGGCCGGCGGCGCTGACCGCTAAGCGTTCTTTGTTTCTCCGCTCGAATTCGAGAATAATCTCTTCTTCGGGCGAGAAGTATATATTACCAGAGTCTGCGTCAAGGAGTACCTGTGTACCCTCGTCAACCTGCATGATAGCCGGATCATTTGCGATTACCATCGGCACCTGCAGAGATCTGGCCAGTATCGAAAGATGGCTGGTAACTCCGCCGCTGACAAGTATTATGCCGCTGACTTCTTCAGAGCTGAGCCGCAGCAGCTCGGAGGGGAAGAGATCTCTGGCGGCAACGATCTTGCCCCGCAGCTCCAGGGATTCTTCTTTTTCTCTGATTATGTTCTTTATGATTCGCACCGAGAGGTCTTCGACGTCCTGCACCTTTTCACGTACAAAGTTGTTGTCAGCCTGAGAGAAGATATCAATATACTTTTGGGCTACTTTTATCATCGCGACAGGCGGGTTGATCCCTTCAGAGATGAGTTTTTCAATCTCACCGGTAAACGCTTTGTCCTGCAGAATCATCAGATGTGATGTAAATATCATAGCAGCGGCGTCATTGAGCCTCTCTTCAACTTTTTTCTGAAGTGTCTTGAGCTGGTTGGCTGTCGCTTTGATGGCGCGGTGGTAGTCCTTGATGGTGAACTGTTTGTCGTAACTTAGTTTTTTGTAACGCTTGAAATCCCTGTCCTGGTCATAAATCTCAAGCTCGGAAACGGCAAAGCCCTTTGCCGCGGAGCGGCCGCGGATAACCTTTTCAACGGACTTGGTCTCGGCGGCAGTGTTGGCGTGCTGTTCGTGAATATCCATTATAAAACGGACATTCTCTATCATGTTCGCCAGCTGCGAGCTTACTGCCCTGCACGCAAGGATGTCATTTTCGGTGAACTTCTTTTTCTTTACCCTTTGCAGCACGATCGCTCCGATACGCTCTATGCCGCGGTGTATCGGCACAGCGAGGAAGTTGTCGTATTGCTCCTCGTTTATACTTGCAAAATGTTTATACCTGGGGTCGGAGCTGGCTTTGTGGACACTTATTGCCCGCATTTCTTTTAGTGCGGTGCCGGTTATGCCCTCGCCGAGTTTCAAAGATACCTTGTTTATGCTCTCCGGCGATAAGCCGTGTGATGCTCTCAGCGTGAGCGTTTTGTTGGACTGCTCGTAGAGGTATATAGAACAGACGCTTGTCTGCATGTGGCTGCAGATAAGATCTACGATCCTCTCGAGCAGATACTCAATGCTTATGTTTTCTCGAAAAAGGTGGTTAAGTTCACTGATATTGCAAAGCAGCTGCGTATGTTCCATTTTACATATTCCTTATGCTCTCGGTTTTTATTGAGAGAGCAGCTGAGATTTTATTGCGGTAATAGAGTATAATGTCCAGGCTTATCAACAACGTGTTGAAGACATACAGGATTATGACATAATCCATGTTCGCGGTCATTTTGAACAGTATTCCGGATATGTATCCGGTTAAAACCACAAACAGAAATATTATGCTTTTGCCGTCGTTTGAGCGGGATTTCCACGTTCTGTAAACAGAAAACGGCCACGCCGCCCCAAAACACAAGAGCATTCCGATTTCAAAGATATTGTTCATTTCGCTGCGTTCTCCGGATCAGTCTTTTATACCCAGATCCAGTTTTGTTATGATACTTTCAAATTCATAGCCTGCCTCGTTTATGTTTTCCCGGGCTCCCTGCATACGGTCTATAACGGCGACGATCTTTTTGACCTTTGCTCCGGCATCGGTGATCACTTTTGCCGCTTCGAGAACCTGGCCGCCGGTAGTTGCTATATCCTCAACCAGCAGAACTACATCGCCTTCTTTCAAAACGCCCTCTACCATTTTACCGGTACCGTAGCCTTTTTTGCTGTTGCGGATAATCACCCAGTTTACACCGGAGGCAATAGACGCCGATGCCGCAAGAGCGATGCCGCCAAGCTCGGGGCCTGCGATTAGTGTTACATCACCCGTTACGTGCCGGGCAAATTCCTCGCCGAGAGCCTTGAGTATATCCGGGCAGGTCTCGAAGAGATATTTATCGAGGTAGTATTTGCTTTTTTTGCCGCTGCGGAGGGTAAAGTCGCCTTCGAGGTAGGCGGTTTCTTTTATTCTTGCAATGAGTTTTTCTCTATCCATTGTGTTTCCTTGTCTGGTGTTATATATTGTTTGTGATCGCGGAGGCTTTGGGTTTTTATCAGACCGTCAGCTCTACCTTTTTGTTGAGTTTACCGCTGTATCTGCGCCTTATCGGTATTACAACTTCAGCGACAAACTCGTTAACCTGTTCCGGCGCACGCCCGATATACAAAGACGGTTTCAGCACGCCGTCAAGGTCTATATCCTTAAACGCCGGATTTGCCTTGAGCCTTTCGATGAGGTCGTTGGGCTTTCCGTGCATCTTTACCTGTTCAGCGGCTTCGTGTGAATGAATCCTGATCTCTTCGTGCAGTTTCTGGCGGTCTCCGCCGGCTTTTACGCCTGCCATGAGGATGTTTTCGGTAGCCATAAACGGCAGCTCGGAGTTGATCCTCTGCTGTATCACCTTTGGATAGACAACAAGCCCGTCAACTACGTTGATCAGTATCTCAAGGATTCCATCAACTGCCAAAAACGCCTCCGGAATAACCACGCGGCGGTTTGCCGAATCGTCGAGCGTTCTTTCGAGCCACTGTTCCGCGGCTGTCATCTGCGGGCTTGAAGAGAGACTCATCACAAGCCTGCTAAGGGCGGTTACCCTCTCGCTTCGCATTGGGTTGCGTTTGTACGCCATTGCTGATGAGCCGATCTGATTTTTGGCGAAAGGCTCTTCTATCTCTTTGAGATTTGCCAGCAGACGGATATCGTTGCACATCTTGTGTGCGGACTGGGCGATCCCCGCCAGCGTGTTGATTGTCATTGTGTCGATTTTTCGCTGGTACGTCTGGCCGGTTACAACACAGTTCTTTTTGAAGCCGAACGCCTTTGTGACAAGCTCGTTGAGTCTGACTACCTTGCTGTGGTCGCCGCCGAAGAGCTCGAGAAACGATGCCTGTGTGCCGGTGGTTCCCTTTACGCCGCGGAAGGGCATATTCTCGATTCGGTATTCAAGATCTTCGAGATCCATTGCGAATTCATAGCACCAGAGCGATGCGCGTTTGCCGACGGTGGTCAGCTGTGCGGGCTGGTAGTGCGTAAAGCCAAGTGTCGGCATTTTGCGATATTTCTTGGCAAATTTGCCCAGCAGGTTGATCACCGTTGCCAGCTTAAGAGCTGTTGCCCGCATGGCTTGGCGCATGATTATAAGGTCTGCGTTATCGCCAACATAACAGCTTGTAGCGCCGAGGTGTATTATCGGTGCCGCCTCTGGTGCCGCATCGGCGAATGTATGGACATGTGCCATGACATCATGGCGGAATTTATTCTCATATTCCTGAGCCTTAGCGTAATCTATGTTATCCAGATTCGCCTGCATGGCCTTTATCTGTTTGTCAGTGATTTTAAGTCCGAGTTTTTTCTCGGCTTTTGCCAGCTCAAGCCAGAGCCGCCGCCAGGTGGAAAATTTCGTGTCAGGCCCGAACAGTGCCGACATCTGTGCCGAGGCGTTTCTTTCTACCAGCGGGCTTGTATATAACGTTTGTTTTGCCATTATCTCTCCGCAATCAGGGCACAGGGCCCCGGGCTGTTGATATTTATTCTTCTATGCTGTTTTCAAAGTCTTTAAGTATTGTCTCTATCTGTGAAATATCCGCCTGTGACAGTTCCATGTCCGCGGCGGGTGCGGTTTCTCCGATCTGTCCGGATTTTCTCGCACCGACTATGGCGGAAGTGACTGCCTGGTCACGGATTGCCCATGCTATTGCCAGCTGGGCGAGGCTGATTCCGTTATCCGCGGCAATGGGTTTGAGCCTGCTCAGGCACTTCTGCACATGGCTGAAGTTGGGTTCGCTGAAGAGCGGGTGTTTGCGGCGGTTATCGTCCGGTGCCAGCTGCTCGAGTTTTTCGTACGTGAATTTGCCGGTCAGAAGGCCCCGATCCATCGGGCTGTAAGCTACAATACCAATGCTGCTGTCTCTGCAGTAGGGCAGCAGTGAGGTTTCAATGCCGCGTCTGAACATGCTGTAGGGCGGCTGGAGAGAGGTTACAGGGTGTATTTTTGAGACCATCTCGAGCTGCTCAACGCTGAAGTTGGAAGCGCCTATGTATCGGACTTTGCCTTCTTTAACAAGCTCAGCCATCGCTGCCCATCCTTCTTCGAGCTGTTCTTCGGGCTGTGGCCAGTGCATCTGGTAAAGGTCAATCACTTCGACTTTCAGCCGCCGCAGCGAGTCTTCGCATTCTTTTTTTATGCTCGCCGCGTCCAGGCAGCTTACCTTACGACGCTGCTCATCGCAGAGCAGCCCGCATTTTGTAGCTACAACCGGTTTCCAGCCGAGCTCTTTGAGTGCGCTGCCGACGACTTCTTCTGAATGTCCGCAGCCGTAAACCGCCGCGGTGTCAATCCAGTTTATGCCTTGTTCGCGGGCTTCGCGTATCGCTTCGAATGAATCGCGGTCACTTTGAGGGCCCCAACCGTATTCCCAGGGCCCGCCGATTGCCCAGGTGCCCAGTCCTACGGTTGTCAGCTCTAATTCTGAATTTCCAAGTTTTCTTTTACGCATTTTTATTCTCCTGTTTTGAATAATCACAAAAGTATATTCTAACAGATTGCGCTAAAATATCAACTTTGACAAATTAAATTCAGAATTTCTGTGCGTGCATTTCTGCGTTTATTTGAGAGAATCCGTAAATTCTCTTTGCAGGCCGCGTAAAGCGGGGATTCACCGGCGTTTGCCGCCGCACTGCAGAAGGCAACTAAATGCATGCTGAATATAGGGTTTATGTGAATAGCTGAAGTGTCAGCTTTGCGACCCGTTCTCCGCGGCGTCTGCACTGTTTGAGGGCTCTCTCGTCGGGCCTTCCCAGAGATACCGGTCCGTAGTGGTCGCCCTGCGGGTCTCCCTGAATGATCATGCCGTGAACAAGCAGACAGTCCAGTATGCCGGAAATGGTGGTTTCGTTGCCGCCGCCGGTATTTACCGAGCTGCTGAACGCTGCGCCCACCTTGCCGTCAAGTTTGCCGTGTTTGCTGACCGAGTCATCGATAAGTTTTTTTATCTCTGATGCCATCTGGCCGTAGTATGTGGGCGAGCCAATCACGACAGCTTCGGCCCCAAGGAGATCATCGGGGGTTGTCTCTGCGACCGCTTTGCATTCAGTGTCGAGACCGCCCTGGTTCATAGCTTCTGTGATGGCTTCTGCCATTGCCTTTGTGTTGCCGCTTCTTGAGTAGTATATTACAAGTCCTTTTGCCATGAGTATTCTCCTTATCTGGTTAAGATTTATTCTTTTTCTTTGAGTGGTATTGTTTTTGTGCTGTAGCCTGAAGGTATAACAGGTTTTATACCTGCGGGTTTGTTTTTTTCGGAGTTTATTGACGCTCCACTGAGCTCAATGACAAATTCCTCTCCGTCAGCGCGTGTGCCGGATATCTTTGCAGGATAGCAGTCTTTGAGGTTATATGTCAGTTTGAGCTGTTTGTAGTTTTCAGCGTACTGCGAGCCTTTAACAGGCTTGAACGACATCGAAGCGGTTTTGCCCTCGTCGATATTCTCAAGTGCAACATGAAAGTCGCTGGTCATTGTTTCCATGCTGTCAAGCGCTACCAGCGGTATGTACTGGCTCATAAGCTCAAAAATCCCCATGGGTTTTTCCGGTTTTGCCATCTGCCGGTTTGAGCTGGTTTTGAGGTTGTGATCAATCCTGAGCAGCCACACTCCGTCGAAATAGAACTGCTCATGATGTGCTTCGGGTTCGAGCTCGTCTTCGCGGCGGCTGTTGAATGTGACCAGCAGCCTCGATTCTTCTCTGGTGTTGGCCGCCTTGATGCTGCCCAGGTAGGTTGTGGTTGACTCAAAAAGCCCGTTATCAAAGGTTACCTGGTATTTTATCTTAGCAGAAAGATCTTTTAGTTTTACAGCGTCCTGGTTGATTTTTTTGATAACCGCGGCAGCCTCGGCGGGGATTTGCGGTTTCTCAGTTTTTTCGACAGGGGCCTGTTCATCTGCCGAAAAAGTCAGGCAAGTAACTGCAAACGATAATGTTATAAGAATCTTTTTGTAAATTTGCATTGGCTGAGCCTTTAAAATAATAATTCTATTAAGTCCTTATTCTATAATAAATATAATATAAATCAATACATTTTGTTCAGCCTTGACTTGAGAGGGGGCTTGGATTATAGTTTATTGATTATAATGTAAATAAATTCCGTCAAACATTGTCATAAACGGGCTTCGTTCAAGCACGGCGCCGCCGCGGCTTAAGGCCGGACCAGGGTTTGACTAAGGCCAACAAAGAAACAGTGGGAATATTTGAAATAAGATGAGCATTGCAGCAGCATTTGAGGTGAGTTTTTTTCATCAGTTCGTAACATCCGGCGGGCCGATAGTGTGGATTATACTCCTGCCGCTCTCGGTAGCCTCGATATCGCTGGCGGTTTACTATTTTGTAACGGTAAAACGCCGCAGGCTGGTGCCCGAAGGGATCGGTAAAAAGATTTGCTCAACTTTCAGGATTAACGGCATCGGGCGAGGGCTTGACTTACTTTCGCGGGAGGATGACCTTGTCAGCAGGGCTTCAGTGAGGGTATTCTCGCAGAAACACACGCAGCTCAGTCGGGAGGCATGCCGCAATCTGTACATAGAATCACTCCAGGAAAACGCACTTGAGCTATTCCGGCGGATCGAATGGATCAACATAATCGGCAATATCGCCCCGATGGTAGGGCTATTCGGCACGGTTTTCGGCATGATAAAGGCGTTCAACAAGATTGTCGAGGCGGGCGGCCAGCCCGGGCCCGATGAACTCGCCGGCGGCATATCGGTTGCGCTGGTAACCACCTTCTGGGGCCTGCTGGTGGCGATACCCTCGATAGCCGTGTACGGCGTGTTCCGCAACCGCGTCGAATCACTCGTATCAGAGGCGGCGCTGGAGGTAGAGGAAATAATCGATAATTTTGAGATAGAAGATTTGAATTAGCCATGCCGCTGCCGGAGCTGAAAAACCTCTCACAGCCGTTCGCGGCGATAAACCTCACGCCGATGATCGATGTTGTGTTTCTTCTCATCATATTTTTTATGGTGGTCTGCCAGTTTATTCAGTCGGAAAATTTTGAGATTAGTGTTCCCGAGAATATAGATAAAGCCCGCACGCCGGCAGATATCGATGACCAGGTTGTCACGGTCAGTGTTCAGGCCATGCCCGGCGGCAGGGCAGTTTACGCGGTGGGCTCTGAGGTGATCAGCCCCCAGGATGATATTTTCAGGCTGATAGAGTCGATGACAGACTCGCTCAATCAGTCATTCGACACCGAAACCCCCGGAAAGCGTATCGTAAATATGCGTATGAGCAAGGATTTAACGTTCGCCGAGTACAAAGCGGCGCTGGCGGCAGTAGCCAGCAGCAAAGCCGGCGACATTCAGCTTGCGGTGTTAAAAGATCAAAAGAAAATTCCGGAGATACCCGAATAGCGCGTTTTTCGCCTTGACGAGAGGTCTGATATGGGTATTCTGTGTATATACAACTAAAATAAACACTTATTATTGGGGGTTACTATGAGACATGCAGCTCTTGTCAACTTTGCGGCTTTTTTGTCGTTATTTCTTTTCAACTCCAACCTTTTCGCCTTCGCCGGCGGCGACGGCACAACGGATAATCCTTACCAGATATCAACGCAGGCTGACCTTGAGGCAGTAAATGATGATTTGGAAGCGAGTTATCTCCTCGTTAATGATATTGATTTGTCGGGTACTATTTATAATCACTCAGTTATTGGACGTTTAAATTATATCTTCAAGGGCAATTTTGACGGCAATGGCCATGTGATAAGTAATCTTTTAATAAATACTTCCGAGTCTTCTACTGGGGCCACAGGTTTCTTTAGAGGAATTAAGGGTTATGATACAGAGGTTAAGAATCTCGGTTTAAATAATATAACTATTTTAAGTAACAGCTATTCCTATGCCGGTGGTTTTGCAGGGTTTGTCACGTTTAGTACCGTATCAAACTGCTATGTAACAGGATCATTCAAAGATGCAAGGCTTTTAGGCGGTTTTTGTGGTCAAGCCAATTCTTCTCTTATTTCAAATTGTTATGTAAACGGGTTTGTTGAAGGTAATCCGTCTTCAGGTGACGTTTTAGGATTTGGTGGTTTTTGCGGCTGGAATGACTCTAGTATTATAGAAAATTGTTATTTTTCCGGTTCGGTAAAAAATCTTATCAATATATACGATTTTGGTGGTTTTTGTGGTAAGAACAAATCTGGGTCATTTAAAAATTGTTACTTTGATAATTTATCTGGTCCGCAAAATGGCTATGCAACTTCCCTTGGTATTCTGCAGATGCAAGAGTCTGAGAGTTTTGAAGGATTTGATTTTGCTGGAGTACCGGAAGATGGAAACGCAGACTATTGGGAGATTGAAGAGGGGTACCTGCCCAAACTCAGCTGGCAAAAAGATGCCGGACCGTTACCAGGTGATTTACCGCTGACTACACTCTCTGGTACTGGCGGCACAGATGATCCATTTCTTATAAATAATTATGAAGATTTTGATGAATTCTGTAATAATGGTAATCTTGAATATGGTTGTTATTCTCTGACTGTAGATATTGATCTTGCAGGTAAGTCATTCAGTCGATCGCCAATTGACAGGGTGTTCTGGGGGACATTTGATGGCAATGGCAATATAATTAGCAATATGAGTATTGATGCAGGCGGTGAAGATGTTAATTATCTGGCCCTGTTCAGATATATTGCATTTGGTCGTATACACGAGCTTGGGATAGAAAATGTCAATATTAGCGGGGGTGAGAGATCATCTTATAATAGTGCGATAAGTGGTTATAATTATTGCGGAAGTATCTCAAGTTGTTACTCTTCGGGCGAGATCGTTTTGGGTGGAAATGCCAGTTATATTGGTGGGATAAGTGGATATAATCGTGGGGGGCTTATATCTGATTGCTATTTCAATGGTATTATCGTTGGCGGTGAATTCGCTAAACGACTTGGTGGAATTTGCGGTTATAATGATTCGGTTATTCAGAACTGCTATTTTTTAGGATCACTCACAGCCGGCTATGGTTCAGTTGATACTGGGGCTATATGCGGCTATAACTGGAGTGATAATGTAAAAGATTGTTATTATCATGTTTTTGCCGGATTTGGGTATGATTGTGGTACACCGCTAATTGGATTGCAGATGCAGGATCGTAGCAGTTATGATGGGTTTGATTTTGCTGCTGTTGTGTATGATGGTCATGAAGAGATATGGGATACCGTTGAAGGCCATTGCCCAAAACTTGTCTGGCAGAGTGGTAATGGGCCGGTAGCTCCATCAGATCCACAGACTTCGCTCACGGGAAGCGGGGCGAAAGATGATCCGTTTATTATTGCCGATTACGTTGATCTTATGGAGTTTGCAGAGAATGAACAGCTTATTGGCGGATATTATCTCCTTGTCAGCGATATTGATCTTGGAGGGATAGTATTTGATGATTCAGTCATTGACAGGTATTTTGCCGGTCAGTTCGATGGTGCATTTCATGATATTAAGAACATGAATGTCAAGACGGCAGATGATACCGTTGCCGCAGGTTTTTTTGCCGGGAACAATGGTCGTATCCAAAGGCTTGGTGTTGTTGATTATATGATAGATGCTTCAGGGATCAGAAGTTCTAAAGACTCCGTTGGTGGACTTGCAGCCTGCAACAGTGGAGTTGTGCGTGAATGTTTTACAGATGGCAGCATCATCAATACTTTTGGAAGTACAGGGGGGCTGTGTGGTTCTAATTTTGGTGAGATCGGATATTCGTATTCTGAAAGTATTATAGAGGGTAAGGCAGATATAGGGTGTTTTGTTGGAGTTGACGGAGGTTTTATACATGATTGCTACTCTGGCGGTTCTATAACTTTAGATAGTTTGTATCCGAACTCTTATAATGTAGGCGGTTTTTGTGGAAATAAAAGGGGTGGTAATTTTATAAGAGATTGTTATTCAACCGCTGCCGTAATTAATTTTGATAAACCATCTTATGTTGGGTTTATTGGTGATGATGATTGGGTCTTTGATTCTTTCTGGGACGTTGAGACTTCCGGTGTTGGTGAGGCAGGGGATATATATGGTGGTTTAATCGGTCTTTCAACTGAGCAGATGCAGACACAGAGCAGCTTTGAACCTGCATTTGAATTCGCAGATTTTAATACCGGTAAGATTGGCTGGTACATGCCCGAGGATAGTTATCCGCTTCTGTACTGGCAGAATTCTGAAGCCTCATTGATGCCGGATGTATCTGGGATTAATATTGACGATGCTCAAGTTGTTTTGCAAGGAACTGGTTTTATAATTGGGGAAGTGAAATACGTGGACAGCATGACAGTTCCAGTTGATGCAGTTGCAGGTATATCTGTCATAATGGGCGGGTACGTAGACAGGGCAGTGCCAATAGACCTTTTTGTTTCAACAGGTATTACAGGAAAAGGTACAGAGACAGAGCCGTTTGCTGTTGCCTGCAGGGCTGATCTGGATATGGTCAATAGAGATTTAACAGCAAATTATATTCAGACTGCTGATATTATTATAGAGAATGGTTTCATATATAGGCATACAGTAATTGCTATATGTGAAGATGAGGAAGATGTTGGGTTTTCAGGAAAATATGACGGCAGAGACTGTGTAATTTATAACCTCATTATCAACGGTGATAAATTTGCCGGTTTATTTGGTAAGGTTGATGTTGGTGGGTATGTTTGCAATCTCAATCTTACAAATGCATCGATTGATAATTTGAATGTCAGTTCCAGTCGTGATGTCTGTGGCAGTATTGTGGGATTGAATTATGGGAGTATTGTCGATTGTTCTTTTGATGGTTTAATGCCCGGTTCTTTTAATTGCGGAGGTATATGCGGTACCAATTATGGACTTATTTTGTCCTGTCACGCACGTGGAATTATTTCGTCACGTTATTCAACCGGTGGTGTGTGTGCTCAAAATGCAGGAACCATACTTACGAGTTCTGCAGAATGTGAGGTTCATGGTGAGGAAGAAGTTGGCGGCTTCTGTGGATATAATGCTGGTGATATTGATAGTTGTTGTTCAAATAGTAAGGTAAAGGCACAACGGGGAAGCGGTGGCGGTTTTTGTGGAAGGAATCAAGGTAATATCACCAACAGTTATTCTCTGGGGGCCGTTGAAGGAGAAAGTACTATTGGAGGTTTCTGCGGGGAAAATGATGGATATATTAGCCAGAGTTATTCCGCAACTTCAGCACCAGGTGAAGATGATAGTGACATGGGTGGTTTTACAGGCTCTGGTCATGAAGTTATGTCATGTTTTTGGGATATCGAAGTTTCAGGGATTGAGACCAGTGATAGTGGTGATGGTAAGACAACCGCCCAGATGCAGAATACAGGAACATTCCTTGATGCCGGGTGGGACTATGTTGGCGAATCGGGTAACGGGGAGTTTGATGTGTGGTATCAGCGGGCGGGTGATTACCCCCGATTGCACTGGCAGGCGCGGGGCGGCGATTTGAATTGTGACGGCTTCTTAAACGATGATGATTACTCGCTTTTCCTCCGCGACTGGGGAGTTTCCTCTACGGCGACCTTCCGCAGTTACAGCGATTTGAATTATGACGGCGTATCCGATAATCAGGATCTGGCTATCCTGTCGCGGAGCTGGACGCAGTGGAGCACGCCGCTGTCGGATATCAACGGCGATGGAATCATAGATATTGAGGATTTCTGGCTGTTGACGGACAACTGGCTTGCTGTTTTCAGCGGCGGGGAAGCGTTAGCCGCCGACATAAACGGTGACGGGTTTGTTGATATGGCAGATCTGGGTATGTTCGCCAATGCCTGGCGCGATATGATTGAATAGCATATCCCAAAACAGTGTTTAAGTTAAATTTGATGGAAAAATTTGACAATCAACCACTGAGTGGTTATTTTTCAACCATTTAATGGTGGAATGTCACGCCTGAAATTTGTGGGTGTGTACTTGTTTTGAGTTACTTTTTTGTAAATCATAAACGTTACACATGATCTATGAGGCTTTCTCATAAAAATGGTGAATTATATTTCGGGGGCTGTATAATGAGCCTTATGATTCAGGTAGAGAACATACAAAAGCTGCCGGCAAGGGCTGATGAGGCTTATAAGAATCAGTTCGGCAGGGTGCTGATTGTCGGCGGCAGTGTCGGCATGAGCGGCGCGGCGGTGCTTGCCGGCAGGGCAGCGCTTCGCAGCGGTGCGGGGCTGGTGAATCTGGCGGTTCCCGAAAGGGTTTATATCCCGGTAGCGGCGTCTGAGCCGTGTTATATGGTATCGCCCATGAGCTCAACTCCCGATGGTAAATTTGACAGGTCTTCTCTGGCTGAAATAGTATCTATGGCCCGAAAGGCCGACGTAACGGCCCTGGGCCCGGGCATAGGCGTAAGCGATGATGTGCGAGTTGTTGTTGCTAACTTGATAGCTGAAAAGGGTTTAAGGTTGCTTCTGGACGCGGACGGGCTCAACTGCCTCTGCCGCATATATAACTGGCATAAGCTGCTTAAATGCGAGCTTATACTAACGCCGCACCCCGGCGAAATGAAACGGCTGTGGAAAAGCCAGTTCCGCGAGGCCATGCCCGACGACAGGCTTGAGACGGTTTCAAAATTCGTATCGCATGTAAACACTACAGACATGGGTACCTGTTCTGTGCACGAATTTCCAGAACATGCAAACTCTGTGCTTGTACTCAAAGGACATAAAACGATAGTCGCCGGCCGCGAGAAATATTTCATTAACAACACCGGCAATCCGGGCATGTCAACAGGCGGCTCGGGTGATGTCCTTACCGGAATGACCGCGGCACTGTGGGCGCAGTTCTCGCAGGCCGGCAGCAAAGACGCGGCATTCAACGCGGCGGCACTGGCAGTAAACCTGCACGGCAAAGCCGGCGACCTTGCGGCGGAAAATATGGGCCAGGTGTCTATGACGCCGGTAGATATGATAAATCACCTGTCGGAGGTTTTTAAATAAATCCGCACTTTACCCGGCATTCTTAATCTGAATTTACTTGCAATAATCCCGCCGGTATGTATATTAACCCTAAATTGATAAAACGATGTAAAATTAGTGTTTAAGGTAATATATGATAGCAAAATATGTTGAGCTGATTTCAGGTGAACTCAATATCAGCAGCCGCGGCACAGAAGCGGTTATAGCACTCCTGGCGGACGGGGCTACTGTTCCGTTTATCTCCCGATACCGTAAAGAAGCCACCGGCAGCCTTGATGAGGTGCAGGTTACGGGGATTCGTGACCGGTTAGAGCAGCTTGTTGAGATGGACAAGCGGCGTGAGACGATTCTGAAAACCATCGACGAGCAGGGCAAGCTCACTCCAGAGCTGAAGGCGAATATCCAGGCGGCTATGACAATGACTGCCCTTGAGGACATCTACCTTCCATATAAGCCCAAACGCCGGACACGTGCCACTATCGCCAAGGAAAAGGGCCTCGAGCCGCTGGCGAAGATGATATTCGAGCAGGGCGATTTCAACGTCCATCTGGAAGCGGGCAAATATATAAACGCCGAAAAGGAAGTGGCCAACACGGACGAAGCTCTCGGCGGCGCACGCGATATTATTGCAGAATGGATATCAGAAGATGCCCCCGCCCGTGAGAAGATCAGGGAGCTCTACCGTAAGGAAGGCATGTTCCATACCAAGGTGCTCAAGGACAAGGAAGAGGAGGGTGCCAAGTTCAAGGATTACTTCGAATGGAATGAGCCGGTCAAGTCCGCTCCTTCGCACAGAGTGCTTGCGATGCGCCGCGGAGCCGCGGAGAAAATCCTCAGTTTCAAGATAGATGTTCCCGAAGAGCCTGCAATATCGATACTTAACGGGATGTTCCTCAAAGCCGCCAATGAGGCCTCCCTCCAGGTTACACTGGCGATTGAGGATTGTTTTAAACGTCTTTTATCATTGTCGATTGAGACAGAAATCCGCCTTGAAACCAAGGAAAAGGCCGATGACGAGGCGATTCGGGTATTCGCGGAAAATCTGCGTGAGCTTCTGCTGACTCCGCCGATGGGGCAGAAGACGACACTTGCACTTGATCCGGGTTTCAGGACAGGATGCAAGCTGGTTGTTCTTGACGAACAGGGTAAACTGCTTTTTAATGACACGGTTTATCCGCATACATCCCAGCACAAGGCCGTAGAGGATGGCGAAAAAATACGAAAACTCTGCGATCATTTTGGTGTAAAGGCTGTCGCTATCGGTAACGGCACTGCCGGCAGAGAAACGGAAAAATACATCCGCTCACTGGGCCTGTCCGGCGATATTTCTGTTGTGATGGTAAATGAAAGCGGGGCAAGTATTTATTCCGCTTCCGAAGCCGCCAGGGAAGAATTTCCAGATCATGACCTTACCGTACGCGGGGCGGTCTCAATAGGACGGCGGCTAATGGACCCGCTCGCCGAGCTGGTTAAGATAGACCCCAAATCAATCGGTGTTGGCCAGTATCAGCACGATGTTGACCAGAAAAAGCTAAAAGCCAGTCTCGATGATGTTGTTATAAGCTGTGTAAACAGTGTGGGTGTAGAGCTCAATACCGCCAGCAAACAGCTATTGACTTATGTTTCAGGTGTAGGCCCGAGCCTCGCCGCGAAAATCCTCGAGCACCGTAACACGTCGGGCAAGTTCTCCGAACGTGAAGAGCTTATGAATGTATCCGGTCTTGGAGCAAAGGCTTATGAGCAGTGTGCCGGCTTTTTACGGATACAGGGCGGTATCAATCCGCTTGATGCCAGTGCCGTGCATCCGGAGTCTTATGGAATCGTGCATCAGATGGCAATAGACCTTTCATGCAGTGTAACTGATCTGATGAAAGACAGTAAGCTGCGGGAAAGTATAGACTTAAAGAAGTATGTAACCGATAAGGTTGGTATGCCGACTCTGACGGATATCAAGGCGGAGCTGAGCAAGCCCGGCCGCGACCCGCGTAGGGAGTTTAAGACTTTCAACTTTAAGGAAGGCATAAACGAGGTAACGGATCTTGAGGTTGGAATGAAGCTGCCCGGAATTGTGACCAATGTTACGAACTTCGGGGCGTTTGTCGATATCGGCGTCCATCAGGATGGCCTTGTTCATATCAGCCAGATATCTGACAGTTTCGTAAGCAACCCGGCAGAAGTGCTCAAAGTCCAACAGCAGGTTGAGGTTACGGTAACTGAAATTGATATTCCCCGCAAACGCATATCCCTGAGTATGCGGAAAGACGCCGACAAAACAGAAACCAAGGGCAAAATAACAAATACCGCAGGGGATAAGAATTCGCATCGCGGAACGCCAAAAAACAGAAAATCATCAGGGAACCGCCGCGGCGGTAATGACAGGCCAAGAGAGAACAAAAAAGGCGGTCAGGGTACTTTTGGTGAGTCACTTGGATTGCAGTTAAAGTTTTAGCTTCTTGAGGTTTAGCTGAAATACTCATTCTCTTGAGCTATGAAATCCGATGTCCTTATAAAGAGTTGAGGGCCACGAAATGTCTTTTCTTTACATCACGCGGCCCTTAATCAACCTTTATACTGTAGTCACTCAATGTTAGCATAATTCAGCCACGCAGTCCAGATAAAATAGCAAAAAAAATATAAGTCGTTTTTTTGTAAAACTTTATATTGTGCTATTATTTGGTGTTTTATGATTTTTAAGCATTTTTAAATTAAAAAAGGCCCCGCCGGTTAAAGCAGGGCCTTTTGTGTATATTCGTGTTAAAAAAGGGTTAGAACATACCCGGCATTCCCATGCCCGGCATACCCATATCACCGGGCATACCCATATCTCCCGGCATTCCACCCGGCATTCCGCCTGGGGCGGCACCCGGAGTTCTGAAATCGCGTCCTGCTCCGGACCTGTTTTTGATAATCGTTACCGGTTCGCGTACACCCTGTTTAACAGATTTGTAGGCAGAGCTGAGATCTTCGCTCCAGTTTCTCTCGCCTACAGGCACCCGCTGCTCGGTTCCATCCTCAAACTCGAATACTGCTATAAGGGCATTTGCTTCCCTTTCTCTGCCGCCGACTTTGATGGTTATAGTTCCTTTAACGAGCTCTTTGAGCGTTGCACCAACACGGTAGTCAATCTCAACCGTTTCTGGTGCGTCGCCTCTTCTGGTTCTGCTGGTAGATCTGCTGGTTCGGCTGTCCTGTTCGTCAGCCTGAACTTCTTCAATGACCAGGTCTCCGACTATACTGCCTACCGGTGTGTCAAACTGACGCATTTTCCAGTTGCCTTCAATGAATTTGGCAACCTCTACCATTACGCCGTCGCCGGCATTGTTGCGGTCAGTGGGGAAGAGGTACTGCATTTTAATTGTTTCAACGGCTTTACTCGGCTCTGTATAATCGCTCCAGAGAATCACCTGGTCTTTGTATTGCTCGTATCCTTCTTTGGCCCAGTCTTTGCCGGCAATCGGGTTGAAGAAACCGATTTTCATTCTATATCGGTATGTCTTTCCGGGTTCGATTTTATCGTCAAATGTCCAGATTATTTCTTCTTCTGTAAGTTCAGAAAAGTTTTGTACCGAATCCATCCGGATGTAACTGTATTCTTCGGGGATGTTTCTTTCTTCACGCTGGGGACGTTCTTCATCTCTGTCGCGTGATCTGTCTCTGCGGTCTCGTGTTGTTGTGCTTGGGCCGCCCATATCCATACCGGGCATTCCCATGCCGCCCATACCGCCCATACCTCCTGCACCGCCGCCGACTGCGGGGGTTGTTCTGGTAGTTGGCCGTTCACGGGTAGGCCGCTCACGGGTTCTTTGATCCTGTGCCTGTTCACGTTCTTCACGCAGCCTCTGAGCTTCGGCGGCTTTGACCTGTCTTTGGTATTCCTCGTAAAGCTCTGGCGGATACCAGGTAATGTCTGTCTGGGCGATATCGTAGGTACTGGGCTGAAGTATGTTTAGCCATATATCCTTGTTTTCAAACTTGAGCATCTTTATCTCAAGCTCTTCGTCAAGCTGATCTACAGTTTCCGGCATGTTAAGCATAGAAGCCACGGGGTCTGTCTCAGGCCGTTCCATCGGCTGCCACTGGCTCCACTGATCCGGTCCAGTAAGTTCCTGTCGCTCAAGGCGAACATCTGCTACAACCGGCCTGGCGAGATTAGGGTCACGCAGATCGATAGGCACGTCTGTACCGCTGAAAGTTTCGCGGAAATTGTCACGAAGCTGTTTAAAATCAAACTGAGCCTGCACGCTGACCAGGTCGATACTGTCAAGTTTCGTCTGTGCAGATTCGTAGGGTACTTCAAGAGTAACTTCTTCAACGGGGACAAAGGCCGCAGTACGAATATGTGAAACTTCAATCTTTGCCAGGCTTCCAATAGAAGGTATTGCGTATTCGCGGTCTTCTTCGTCGCTTTCAAGCCGTCCGGGAAGTTCGATCCAGTCATCAATAACTCCTCCAAGGGGGTCGGCGATGAGTTGGGAGAACTGTTCATATTTTTCTTCATATGGACCTTTAGGTTCAGCCGGGTCGTCGAGACGTTCTTCAAGCCTTTGGGCCTGATCGTTTATTTCCCGATCGAGCTCACCGGGGCCGTATGTGCTTCCATCGAACTCAACAGCGTTAGGGCTCTTTAGGACATATAAGTAGAGAAGTGCCGCGGAGATCAACGCGGCAACGCCGATGATTATAAAGTGGATGTTCTTTTCTATTATGTTTTGCCTGATTCTGCTCATTTATATTATCCTTGTGGATGTTTGCAAATTATGATTTAGTCTTCCTCTTGTAACTCAGCAGTAATAGCTTCCGGTATTATTTCCGCATAGGCTTCCTTGCGAAGTACATATTCACATACACCGCTCCACTGCACCACGGCACTGGCACCGTATCTGTAATTTTTATGTACAGGCGACTCACGGTCAACCGGTTCGATTTTAGAATTGAGTATCGTTATCTGGTTATGCATTCCGTTTACAGGTTCAGATTTTCCGTCCCAGCCCCTGAATACATGTTCCTTGGCACTGCAGAGCTCACGCATGAAGTCCGGCACTTTGTCAACTTCCACTATAACCGAAATTGAGAAATGGAACACATCGCGTTCTTCGTCTCCAACCCTTCCCGTCCAGCTGTCCTCTACAAGAATCGGAGGCCTTTGGTCTGTTATCATATAAGGGACATCTTTTTGGGCTGTGGCCTTTGATTTATCCATTGTTTGCAGGTTTATCGCAGAAAGTGAACGGAAGCTCACCCTGCCGAGCCTTTTCACCGGCGATGCAAGGAGAGAATTGTGGTCACCTTTGAGCGTTATTATCGTATCCATTACATCTTGATAAACCCAGAAAGCTATTTGTGAATACCAGCAGTCGTATATTGCGGAGGCTCTTCCGGAGTACTGGTACTGGCTCCAGTAGTTGTACCAGTCAAACACCTGTGGGCGTGCGTAAAGCCCGATTGACCTTGCGCGTGCTTTGCATCTGGCATCGATGATCTTCTGTGTATTTTCATCGACATTCCTCATGTTTCGCGTGTTAGCGGCTCCTGCCAAATCCGCCTGGAGTTCGTTTTCAGAAGGTGCGTCTCCGGCATTGACCTCATTGAACATTTCCGTTACCGCTTCGATATATTTTTTCGCGTAGTTGTCGAAGATGTATCTGGATCTGTCTGTAGGTTCAGGGAAAATATTGTAAGCGATCAGCTCACGCTGCGTTGTCAGATGCACAAGCTGCTGTACCCTTTCGGCGTCTGTCTTATGTTTCTGCTGGTAAGCCAGTTCTGCTTCCGCTTCTTCAGCCGAGGGTGCGTTTCGCAAAAACCTGCTGACGGCCTCACCGGTATTAAGGCTCGATGCGACAGATTCCTGCACTCCGGAATTGATGCCTTTTGTAACAAAAAAGACAATAACCGCGGCCAGCAGAAGACCTACAGGCAATGCTAATGAAGAATAGTGTTTAATAAAGTCTTTTATAATTCTGAGATATTTCATTTGAGTTAGCCTCTGTTATGATATTTGCTGCGTTTTCACTTTTTAATCTTCTTCCTCGGATCCTTCATTAAGGGCGTCATTCCAGAGGAATTTTGCTTTGATCCTGAACCAGTGGTCGCGGACGATGAATTTTTCTTCGCCGTTATTGTCAAACCGGATCTCACCGTTAGGGCCCAGGTCGTAAGTTTTGCTGATCTCTTCACCCGTCATCGGGTCAACAAGCACCTCTTCAGCGAATACCTGATTTCGGCTTTTGTGTGTACCGGTTCTTCGTGAAGATTTTTCATCTTCAGCCGTTTCTACACGTGTTACAACCTTTTTTTCGCCGATACCCGCGGGCATATTTTTGTCCTCGAGGTCAACCACGCCGGTTTCATAGCTGAAGTGTGAAACACTTTCCTTGCGAAATATTTCAAGTCCGGTTTCTTCGTACAGCTGGTCGATATTAACCAGCCGTGTGATAAAGCCCCATTTAGACTTGTCGTCTCCGACGCCCAGGGGGTCCATCAGCTCGGCAATGTTTTCGTAAGGTGTGTATCCCTCGATCACGACCACAAATCCAGGGCCGTCATCCTGGTCGAATTCATCTTCTACGCCGCCGCCTTCATATCCGGGCATTCCAAATCCGCCCATGTCGCCGCCGGGCATCCCCATTCCAGGCATCCCCATCCCGGGCATACCCATTCCGGGCATCCCCATATCCATGCCCATACCCATGCCGCCGGCACCGCCGCCGGTAGATACGTCACGTACCTGCGTCTCTGCAAAAGAGGCGCTGGCAAGGCTCTGGGCATATCTGACATCAAAGGAGGTTACAAAGAACTGTTTCCGCTGGTCTCGCGGAATTTCAGTTACCGCGGCTACGTCGCCTTGTTCAAAACTTTCATAAAGCTGAGCCTGCTCAGGGTTGTTCTGGGGATTTGGCATACATGCCACAATGATATCCATAACCCGCAGGATAGCGGTGCGGTCTTCAAATACCTTGAGCTGCTCTTCAATCAGCCGTGAGTATTCATCCTGCATACTTTGAGCCTCACTTAATTTTGAACTTGCTTCGTTGGCCTGGTTCTGTACGGTTTTTATTTCCCGCCGGATGTCCTCATTCATTGCGTAGGCGGCTTTGTCTTTTAATGCTCTGCCAAGGCAAAGCAGTGTAGCCACCAGGAGTATAGAAGCGGCGATTGTGATGAATTTTGATTTCTGCTGCCATGCCATAGACCTGGCCATTCTTCGCGGCAGAAGGTTGCTCTGAATCGTTGATAAATCCAGTCCTTGTACCGCCAGTCCGTAAACCACGCCCAAATCGGGCACTGCCTCGTTGAGTTTGGGCAGGGATATATCCGCCGCGGGTTTTGCCCTGCGGAATGTATCGGGCCGTATTACCGACATGCCCAGGCTTTGCTGTAGATATCTGGTCAGGCCCTGGAGTTTCATGCCGCCGCCCATGCATATCATGCCGGCGTATTCAACATTGTTGCTGCCGCTGTAATAGCTTATTGACCGCTGGATTTCCTCGCCAAGACGGGCAAAAACAGGCTTCATTGCCTGGAAAAGCTGGCGTGAGTGTTTGCTGACGGGGGCGTTTTTCTTGAGTTTTTCCGCTTTTTCAAAACTTACGTTAAAGGTGTCCTCGATGGCCTCGGTAAAATCATTGCCGCCCATCTGGAAAGACCTCTGCCAGACACGGTTGGCCGAGCAGATTACAAGGTGAGTATTGTTTGTGCCAATATCAAGCAGTACCGTAGCCTTGCGGTCGCTGCCGCCAAAACCGTTAAACTCGTAGTGAGCATAGTTGTATAGGGCCATCGGGGATGTCTGTACGCAGGTAACATTCATGTTGAGCTCTGCGTATTTCTTAAGTATGGAGACGATAATCTCGTTTTTAATCGCGAAGATTCCAACGCTGGTTTCCGGCTCGTCGGTCTCGGGCATGAGCTGGTAGTCCCATTCAACCTCGTTGATGTCAAAGGGAATCTGCTGGACAGCCTCGAACTGGACTACCTTTGGCAGGGTCTTGGCCTCTACGGGGGGAAGTTTGATGAACCTCACAAAACTTGCCTGGCCGGCAACACCAAGCGAGACATCAGTATTACCTACCTCGTGGGTGTCGGTAAATTTCTTGAGGGACTCGGCCATCAGTGTACTGGCCTCTTCTTCGGTAACCCCTTCGCCGCTAAGTATTTTTGAATGTTCTATAATGTCGAAATCGACGACCTCGAGGTTGCCGTCATCTCCGACCTGAAGTTTCAGGGCTTTAAGTGTAGCACTGCCAAGGTCGATTGCCCAGACAGCTTGAGCTTTTGAAGCCATATCATATCTCCGGTTTTTTTTTAATAATTCCATTTCCGGGCTTGAAATACCGGCCCGGTAATAATATCTTTATCAGTTAAATGAATACATATTATGTTACAACACTTGGCTGTAAAGTCAATCAATACGAAAGCCGACAGATAGCACAGCTGTTATCTAATTACGGCTTAAAGCCTGTAAAGTTCGTACAGTCGCCCGATATCGCGGTAATTCATACCTGCTGCGTTACCCATACCGCCTCATCAAAGAGCCGGCAGCTTATAAGAAAGATTAAACGCCAAAATCCCGATTGCACAGTTATAGTCACGGGCTGCCTTACAAGTGTCGATACCGGCGAGGCAGACAACATCGGTGACGGCATAATCATGCTCGACAGATCGGTTAATCTTCCAGATTACCTGGAAAAACTGCTAAAAAATAAAAAAAATCAGGCAGATTCTTCCAATCCCGTAAGTAAAACCGCAAACGACGATAAAATCAAGGATAAAGACGATAAAATCACAGATAAAAATGATGATTTTCATCTTGATGACCCGCTGGGTCTGGGCTCTGTCACAACTTTTGGCTCCCACTCCAGGGCTTTTCTTAAGATTCAGGACGGCTGCGACGGGTTCTGCAGTTACTGTATAATACCGCATATACGCAAAAAATTGTGGTCAAATCCGCCGGAAATGGTTGAAAAAGAAGCCAGGGCCATGGTCGCGGCGGGGCATAAGGAAATTGTCTTAACCGGAATATACTTAAGTGCTTACATGCAGGAAACCGTTAAACGAAAACGCTGGGACACTTCGCGGAGCCTGGAGCTGGTTTCACTTATCGAGAGGCTTGTGCGGATAGATGGGCTGATGCGGCTTAGGCTAAGCTCGCTTGAGCCGGGAGACATAACAGAGCCTATGATAGAATGTTTCGTGAAATATCCAAATCTCGTCCCGCATCTGCATCTTTCACTTCAGTCGGGCTCGGATCGCATTTTAAGGCGAATGAACCGCCAATACAGGACAGATGAGTTCTTAGAGACGGTTGAACGGCTCAACAATGCTCTTGACCGGCCGGCAATAACAACTGATTTAATTGTCGGTTTTCCTGGTGAGACGGAATTTGACTTTGACCAGTCAATGGAAATATCGCGGCAGGCGGGCTTTGCCAAGATTCATGTTTTCGGTTTCTCAAAACGCAGAGGCACGCCGGCAGCAAAGATGCAAGACCAGATAGAGACACATGTTATAAAAGAACGAGTTCGCCGGCTAAGCGAGCTTGACAAAGAGCTGCAGCAGAAATTCCGGCGTCAGTTCGCGGGCGAGGAAATAAACATTATTGTGGAAAATACCAAAAAACAGACCGGTCGCTGTGAAAGGTATTTTGAAGTGAATTACCACACAAAACACCATCAGCTCCCGCCAAAAAAAGGTGATTTTCTGCGTCTGCGGCTGAAAAATAACTGTATAGATGCCGAGATTCTGTAAAATGTGTTCCCTTGCAAAAACGCAGCTTGTATTTTGAATTTGCAACGGGCGATGTTTACCCTTTCTGTACTGAAAACCAGGTGTCTAAGTACAAGTGTTCAATTTTTATATATCTATCAATAATAGCAACTTAGCGTGTTTGCTTTGTTTTTATTTACTGACGGGTGCGTATATATAAGTGTCGGCGTGTGTTTTTATTCTATACGGCGGCACAATAATATCAGCAAAACCGACCAGGACAATATTGGACAATCTTTCTCGTGACAACTTAAAAGAGCGTATAAGAAACGCCCCGGGTAACGACATTGTAAGTGTCATCTCGGAGCATCTTGACCTGCAGCGCAAAGGTTCTACCTACGTGGGCCTTTGTCCGTTCCACCCCGATACGCATCCGAGCATGTCAGTCAACCCGAATATGCAAATCTTCAAGTGTTTTGCGTGCGGGGCGGGCGGCGATGTCTTTAAGTTCCTTCAGATGCGTGAAAATCTCACCTTTCCACAGGCACTCGAGCGGCTTGGGCTTCGGGCTGGAATTGAGGTTAATTTCCGCCCTAAAAGAGAGCCGCGAACAGCTGCTTCTGACCCTAATATGCTTTTACGGGTTAACAACTGGGCGCAGCGATATTTCCGTCAGAAATTCCTTGATAAAACCCTCGGTGAAACGGCAAGAGAGTATTGCCGCCAGAGAGAGCTGGGCGATGAGCTTATTGAGCAGTGGGGCCTTGGCTACTGCCCGGACAGCTGGGACGATATGAGCAAAGCGGCGATGAAAGCGGGTATCAGTGAAAATCTGCTCATAGAGTCGGGTATTTCGGTCAAGACCAAAAACGGCACTTTAATGGATAACTACAAGCACAGGCTGATTTTCCCTATTATCGATACTATGGGTAATTACATTGGTTTCGGCGGCAGGACTCTCGGCGATGACAAGCGTAAATACGTAAATTCACCCGCCAACGCCATATTTGATAAATCGAATTGCGTTTATGGTCTCGACAAGGCCCGCCACGCGGTTGTCAGAGACAAGTTCGCGGTGCTGGTTGAAGGCTACACAGATGTTATCATGTCTCATCATTTCGGGTTTGATAACGTTGTGGCGGCGCTTGGCACCAGCGTTACAGACGGTCAGATCCGGCTTATAAAACGTTTCGCCGGGCAGGTTGTGATGCTGCTCGACAGCGACATTGCAGGGCGTGCCGCGGCGGACAGGGCGTTGAGCGTGTGCATACGCCAGGGGGTTGATGTAAAGGCGGCTTTTGTCCCCGACGGCAAGGATCCGTGTGAATTTCTGCTCTCGGCGGGCGAAGATGCCATGCGTGATGTGATCGACGGGGCGGTTGACGTGTTCGATTTTAAGTGGCGGCATTTAAAAGAGGAGATAGAAGCGGACGGTTCAACCGTTGAGAAACATTCCAGCACGGTTGACTTTCTCAGGTTTGTCGCTGAGGCTCTGGCAGCGGGAAGTATTGACGACATCTCCCGAGGGCTGCTTGTTCGAAGACTTGCCGGTTTGACCGGAATGAGTGTTGAACAGATCAATACGCGTCTTGAGCGGCTCAGCGGCAATGCAGGGCGAAACATGGTTCAGGCCAGTGAAAACCGGCAGGTGAAGAGTTTTAAACCCGGAAACTCTGCGATGGAAAAGGCCGTCTGGGAAATAGTTGAGGTTATTATCAATGCGCCGTCGAACATAGATAGCATCAGAGAGTATATAGAGCCTGGGAAATTAGACGATATTTATTTGAAGGAAGTGACAGCAGCTTTGTTAAAACTTTACGATGCAAAGGGTTGCGATTTTACGCTTGCCGATCTGCTGGCAGAGATTGAAGAGACAGAGCTTGCTTCTTTTTTAGTAAAACTTGCTGATGAGGGCGAAAAGAAACAGTTCTACACCGAAAGGATACACTCGGCAGTAGAGCTTATTAAATATAACAGAAAAGCAGAGGCAATAAAATCAGCCCAGGCCTCTGATTCAGACCAGTTTATGCAGGCGATCAAAGAGCTTAAGGATCTGCATAAGAGTAATGGAAAGAATCTAAGGCTTGATACACTTGATAAATGGTAAACGGAAAATAGAATCGGGAATTGAGCGGACATGATTTTAGAAGGCAGCAAAATTGTTATTGTCGTGGCCGTTCTCGATAGCCTAATTTATTATTAAACAGGAAAAACAAAAAATGGCGAAAAAGTCTGAAACCAGTAAAAAGACAACACCAAAAAAGACAGCTTCAAAGAAAGAGGAAGTAAAGAAAACAGCTGCAAAAAAAACCGCTCCCAAAAAAGCGGCGGATAAGAAGTCTGCAACAAAGACTTCAGCGGCAAAGAAACCCGCTGCTAAAACAGCCCGGAAGAAGTCGTCTAAAAAATTAACCGCCGAGGATATCGCAAAGATGACGCCGGAGGAAATAGCAGCACTCTCGCCCGAACAGCTTAGTTCGATAGCGGATGATATGATTTCCGATGACAAGAAAAAACCCGCTAAGGATTCAGAGGACTCCAATGAGCAGGAGCCGGATGAATTCGATGAAGACTATGAAGATTTCGACGAAGAAGATCTTCTGCTGCTCGATGATGAGGAAGAGGAAAGTGAAGAAGAGGAAGAAGAACCCGAGCTCACACCTAAGGAGCTTGAGCTGATAATAGAACAGAAGCTCAAAGAGCTTATAGCAAAAGGCAAGAAAAAAGGCTTTTTGACATACGAGGAGCTCAATGATGAGCTGCCCGATGAGGTTGTCTCTCCGGACAGGCTTGACAGTCTTTTGATGAGTCTCGATGAGATGGGCATTCAGCTCGTTGACGAGTCAGATATGACTGGAAAAGACGTTTTTGAGCTAAAAGACGACGATGAAGATTTCGATGCGGTAGAAGAGGAAGAGGTCGATGAAGACCAGCTTTATCAGCAGTCGCTGATGGAGGCAGACGCCAAGAGAATCGATGATCCGGTAAGGATGTATCTGACGCAGATGGGAGAAATTCCGCTGCTGGCAAGAGAGGATGAAATAAGTCTTGCCCGTAAGATAGAGCTGACGAGGATGGCTTTTCGCCGCAAGATTCTTGAAAACGATTATTGTGCCGGTGAAGCGATAAAGATACTTCAGCTTGTAAGCGACGGCGAGCTGCCGTTTGACAGGACTATGAAGATGAGCACTGCTGAGAACCTTATCCGCTCTGTTGTAAAGATGCGTCTCCCGCAGAATCTCAAAACTGCACGGCTGTTGCTTGAGCAGAACCTTATGCTTTTCGAGAAATGGAGTACGCTCGAAGACGGTTCACAAAAGAACAAAGCACTTGTTCAGCTTCGCCGCAACAGGCGTAAAGTGGCAACACTGCTTGAGGAGCTCAGCCTGCGAACAAGCCGCGTGCAGCCGCTGATGGGCAAGCTGGCAAGTATGCTGCGAAAAATACGCAACCTTGAAAGGCTGATTGCCCGCGGTCCGCAGGGCGAGATATACGAAGATGACATTGAAGCCATGCAGATGGAGCATGACGGGCTGATCGACATGATCAAAGAGAGCCCCGAACAGCTCGAAAAGCGTCTTAAACAGCTTGGAATTGTATTCAGAGAGTATGAAGACGCCAAGCAGAAGCTCTCCGGCGGCAATCTGCGTCTGGTAGTCTCGATCGCGAAAAAATACCGCAACCGCGGCCTGAGCTTTTTGGATATTATCCAGGAGGGCAACACCGGCCTTATGAGAGCGGTGGATAAATATGAATACCGCCGCGGCTACAAATTCAGCACATATGCCACATGGTGGATCCGCCAGGCAATAACGCGTGCCATAGCCGACCATTCGCGTACTATCCGTATTCCCGTTCACATGATAGAGACAATGAACAAGCTGCGAACCGCCAGCAAGAACCTGCATCAGAAACTCGGCCGCGAGGCAAGCATTGAAGAGATCGCCGAAGAAGCGGATATGAATCTTGACGAAGCAAAACGCGTTCTCAAAATATCCAAGCACCCAATCAGTCTTGACAGGCCGATCGGCGACAGCGAAGACAGCTATTTCGGCGACTTTATCGAAGATGACCGCATCGCCTCTCCCGTCCATTCTGCGACACGTGAGATGCTCAAAGACAGAATTGATAATGTGCTTAAGAGCCTGACATACCGTGAACGCGAGATTATCAAGCTGCGGTACGGCATCGGCGACGGCCACACATACACGCTCGAGGAAGTCGGCAAAATCTTCAACGTAACCCGTGAGCGCGTTCGCCAGGTGGAGGCCAAGGCAATCCGCAAACTTCAGCACCCTGTCCGCTCGAGAAAACTTGAGGGGTTCATGGATTTATAGCCGCCAGGCAGTTTTATTAGATTTAATTACCGGCAGCCGCAAATATGTTTGAAAAACTTTATAAACCGATTTTTTCCCGTCTTATCCTGCTACTGGTCCGCGTCTTTTACAGAGTGCGGCGGGGCGGTGAGACGGGTTTTTCTTCTGCGCGAGGTCGGTTGATAATAATAAACCATGTTTCGATCATTGATTTTTTGTTTGTCGCGGCCTGCTGCCGGGAGCCTGTTTATTTCGCAGCGAGTGAAAGTATCAGGGACCACTTTTTGAGCCGTCTGCTGAGCAGGTTTTTCCTTTTTGTGCCCGGCGTACTCGGCGAAGAAGAAATCAGCGAATCGGCGGCCGGAGAAATTCGCTCACTGCTCAAACAGAACAGAACAGTTTGTGTTTTTGCCGAGGGCTCAATAACGGCTATGGGTTCCCTGCGACGGTTCAATCCAGATATAATTGAACTGCTTGACGGGACTTGTTCTGTAATTGTTCCGGCGAATATCGGCGGCATCTGGGGCAGTATGTTCAGCCACCGGAGAGGCTCGCCGGGTATCAAAATGCCGCGAGGGTTAAGGCGAAAAGTCAGTGTGTTTTTCGGCCCGGAGCTGCCGGCTGATGCGCCGTTGTCTCTTATCAGACAAAAGGTAATGGAGCTTTCATGCCTGTATTGGGACGAGAAGAAACAGTGCCGGCGGCCGCTGGGAGAGATGTTTGTCCGTTCGGCAAGACACCGCCGGCGTTCGTTTGCCATGGTTGATACTACCGGCAAAGAGCTTAACTGGGGGCGGGTGCTTACGGCTTCGATACTTCTGGGCGACAAAATCGAATCAATGACAAAAGAGCAGGATAAGATTGCAATATTCATGCCTACAAGTATCGGCGGGGCTCTGGCGAATCTTGCCGTTTCATTACAGGGCAAAGTGCCGGTAAACCTTAATTATACAGCATCGTACCACGCCCGGCAGGTAGCAATAGAGGAATGCGGGATAAAAACAATCCTGACATCAAAATTGTTCATAAGAAAACTCGGCGATAATTTCCAGCCTCATGACGGAATGGTTTTTCTTGAAGATATAATGGCTTCGATCAGTGTCGTTGATAAATTGAAGGCCCTCTTAAAATCATATTTCAAGCCGGCGAGAAGTTTTGGCGGCTGGGGCAGTGATTTCAGCGGCGATGCAACCGCCGCGGTTATATATTCCTCCGGCAGCAGCGGTACCGCAAAGGGTGTTATGCTGTCTCACCACAACGTTATATCTAACATCGAATCTTTTACATCTGTTTTTAACATTTATCCTGCTGACAAACTGCTGGGAATGCTGCCGTTTTTCCATTCGTTTGGCTTTACCTGCCTCGTCTGGCTGCCGGCGATCAAGGCAGCTCCGGTTGTGTATGTCGCAAATCCCTTTGATGCCGGCGAAGTGGGCAGATACACCCGCGATTACAAGGCAACCGTGCTGATAACCCTGCCGACGTTCCTGCTGAATTATTCACGGAGAATACCGGCCGACGATTTCAAATCTCTGCGTTATACCGTAGGAGGGGCAGAGAAACTGAAAAAAACCGTATCAGATGTCTTTGAGAAGAAATTCGGTTCGCGTCCATTTGAAGGCTACGGCGCAACAGAGCTTTCACCCGTGGCGACCCTGAATCTGCCGCATACAAAAGAGACCGGAGATTCGCAGCAATGCAGCAAAGAGGGTACGATCGGCCGCCTGATTCCGGGGCTTGCGGTGAAGTTTACCGACATTGAAACAGGCGGCCGGCTCGGTTTCGGTGAGGCGGGGGTAATGCATATCAAGGGCCCCAGCGTAATGAAGGGTTATCTGAACAGGTCTGAGGAGACAAAAGAGGTGCTGGATGACGGGTGGTATAACACCGGCGATGTGGGAAAGATAGACGAAGACGGTTTTATCACGCTTACTGACAGGCTTTCCAGATTCAGCAAAATCGGCGGCGAGATGTTGCCGCACGTCGTTATAGAGGATATGTTAAATGAGTCTATAGGAGAGAACGTAAGCTCTGTGGCGGTTACAAGCGTACCAGACGATAGAAAAGGTGAGCAGCTGGTGGTATTCTATGAGCGGGGCGAGGTTATGCCGGATAGCTTGAAGAAGATTTTGAATCAGTCGCAGATTCCTAATCTGTGGAAGCCGCATTCTGACAATTATTTCGCAGTAGAAACTATTCCCCGCTTAGGCTCGGGTAAGGTTGATTTGCTCAAACTGCGGCGAATGGCACTTGAGAAAGTTGAGGATCTCCGTTCTTAGCGGCGGCTTGATTTTGCGGCTGTTTTTGATAAAATGGATTTTTGTGATAGAACAAGGGACAATAAATGAGAAAACCTGAACAGCAGCTTGAACTGCTCGAACTTGACGCGGAACTGATAAAAAAATGGTACCTCGAAACACGAAAACTCATAGAAGATACTGTATGCCCCGATGGGCAGGCCGACATGGTTTGCGCTGCGGCGCTGGCGGTGGGGGGCAATTACAGTAAATCGGTGATTGAACTTCTTCGCCTGGGGCATCAGCTGCCAGCAAAGGCACTGCTGCGGATTCTGTGTGAGCTTACTGCGAAACTCGCCTGGGTCATCGTTGCCCCCAGGTCCAAGAAGAAAAATAAAAAGGAGGAGTTTGAAAAGAAGCTCAACCAGTGGCACAGGGCAACACTTCACAAGAGGATAAACATTCTCGAAGAGTTCAGAAGTATTGTACCTGAAGAACAGCGGGATTATCTGGAAAAAGCGATAGTAAACGCCAAGGCCCAGTTCAAGAGACTGCACGGGCCGAGAATGCCTAAGACGATAGAGATATTTTCCAAACTTTCGCCAAAATGGAGAAAAGGGATGTACCCGCGAGGCTTTTTGCAGTTTAATGACGCTGTTCATATTGATTTGGGCAGTCTGGCGCATCGGTTCAGCACCGAAGGCGAGGTCGCCAATGTCGATCCGGACAGCAATGACGATGTCTCTGAGCTGAGCGGCTACTGTTTATGTTTTATTTATCAGATTATTTACATTGTTCGGAGCCATTTTGGTATGGATACAGAGCAAATGGCGGCAGAGTTTCATGATAACGGGCGAGATATTTTCAGCCCGCAGGAAACAGATAAATTAAAGAATATAGGATAGATTAAGGCCTTTTCCAGAGGCATATTTTTTATGCATTCTGAAAAGGTTTATTTGTACAGAAGGATTTTATATATGGCTAATGTTGACGATTTTGCACAGGCACTGGAATTGATAGAGACCTCAAAAAAGGCCGCCGTAACAACGCATGTCCGGCCCGACGGCGACGCGTGCGGCAGTCTCAAGGCGATATGCACATTTATTGAATCATGCGAGAAACAGGCACAGCCGTTTTTCCTGTCACCAATACGTAAATGGCACGAGTTTCTCTTTGAAGATGCTCCCGTTCTCGGGCGTGATTTTGATATAGATGATTTGGCTTGCGGCAAAGGGCGGTTTGAAGGTGTCGATCTTATAGTCATCTGTGATACAAACAGCTATACCCAGCTGCCCGGACTTGCGGAGTTTCTCCAGAACACCGATATCCCGATAATCGTCTTTGATCATCATATAACAAACTCCAACATCGGCACTGTCAACGTAATAGACCGCGGCTCATCCTCTGCTGCGGAGATAGTGTATGACTTTGTTATATTCGCCGGCATGAAAATACTTCCCGGTCTGGCAACAGCCCTGTTTCTCGGAATCGCTTCGGACAGCGGCTGGTTCCGCTTTACCGGCGGCAAAGGGGACGTGTACCGCAGAGCCGGCTCTCTAATTGACCTGGGCGCAAATCCAAGGCTGGTTTACAGTACCATATACGAAAGCCTCACGCCCGGCCGGCTGAAACTCCAGAAAGTTGTGATTGACAACATTGAGCTCTTTTGCGGTGACAGGCTGGCGATTTCAATGGTCAGTCAAAAGGATTTTGAGCAGTACGGATGCCGCTCAAATGAAACAGAAGGGCTTATAGATATTCCCAGACAGCTTGCATCAGTGATAGTTACCGCGCTTTTTATTGAGATGGAGAACGGCACATACCGCTGCTCAATCAGAAGCAAACGCGGGGTTAAGGTCAGAATCCTGGCGCAGGAGCTCGGCGGCGGCGGACATGACATGGCGGCGGGAATCCGCTTTGAGACTGATTTTCAAACCGCGAAAAATCAGATTGTTGAGAAAGTTGAAAAACTTTTCCACGATTATGAACAAAGGAATTCAGATTAGAAACTGGTGTATTTTTGTGTACAATTAACACAAAATATTGGAATCGTTCCGCGTTTATGTTATATTAACCATTCGTTGCCGCAGTTTAGCGGCTTAATATTGTAATTATAACTCAGTTATCTGAGACGAAAGGTTAAAATGACAAAACATTTCTGTGACAGGCTTTGCGAAAGCGTCAAAGCGAAAAACAGCCCGCTGGCAGTAGGGCTTGACCCTGTATTTTCACGGCTTCCAGAGGACATACGTTCCAAAGGCAGCCAGACTGATGAGGATTTTGTTATTGATGCGGTCTTTCAATTCGGTTGTGAAGTAATAAAAGCCGTCGCTCAGCATGTGCCGGCAATAAAGCTGAATATAGCGTTTTTTGAACGTTACGGTTATGAGGGTATTGAGTGTTTTCACTCGCTCGTTACCGAAGCCAAGGAACAGCAGCTCGAGGTTATCGGCGATGTTAAACGCGGCGATATCGGCCATACATGCCTGGCCTACGCCGATGCGTATCTCTCCGAGCACACTTTCAGGACGCTGGGACTCAAACCGTCCGATGCGATAACGATTAACGGTTTTGCCGGCAGTGAAGGCATTGAACCGTTCGCCGAGAGAGCCGGAGAAAACGGTAAGGGCGTTTTTGTCTGGGTCAGGGCAAGCAATTCCAGCGCCGCCAGGCTGCAGGATGCTGTAACTGCCGATGGACAAATGTTCTATGAGATTCTCGCGGACATAACGGCAGAAATAGCCTCAATGCCCAAATATATCGGTGAGAGCGGATACAGCTGTGTCGGAATGGTTGTCGGCGGCACATCGCCGGAACACACCACAAAGCTGCGAGAAAAATATCCCAATATCTGGTTCCTCGTTCCCGGCTTCGGCTCACAGGGCGGAGAGGCGGTTGACTGCGTTAGATTCTGCAAGCCCGACGGCACAGGAGCATTGATAAACTCTTCACGCGGAATTATTTACGCCTACGAAGAACACAAATACAAATCGGCCTTTGCCGACGACTGGCGCAAATGTATAGAACAGGCCGCGATTGACGCCAATAAAGTGCTCAAAGACTCGTTTGATAAGATTTATAAATAAATCATCTGTATAGCGTAACAGGAAAATCTGGGGCAATGAATTCTAATCTGCTTACGGGCAAAAAGGTTGTGGTTCAGGGGCTTGGCCGGTTTGGCGGCGGGCTTGACGCGGCGGTTTTTGCCTCGTCCAGCGGCGCTTCCGATGTTATCGTAACAGACCTTGCCTCGGCGGAGGTTCTCGCGGCGTATGTATCAGAGCTTAAACCTCTGGAGAATATAACCCTGCGGCTGGGAGAGCATAAGAGAGATGACTTTACCAGTGCAGATGTGGTTATCGTAAATCCGGCTGTTGCGCCTGATAACGAATATGTCAGGGCGGCACGAGACGGTGGTGCGGTAATAACCTCGCAGATCGAGATTTTCTTTAAACTCTGCCCGTGTGAGATTGTCGCTGTTACCGGCTCCAACGGCAAGAGTACAACTACGTCGCTGACGGCTCATCTGCTCAGCGGGGCATTGGAATATCAAAATAATCTGCCGTATAAAAATGTTATTCTTGGAGGCAATATTGGTAACCGGCCGCTGCTTTCAGAGCTTGAAAACCTCACCGATAAAGATATCGCGGTACTTGAGATATCGAGTTTTCAGGCCGAACAGCTAGCCCGCGGCGAAACCGACGGAGGACCGTTGGCTCCGCAAGTCTGTGTTATAACAAATCTTAGCCCTAATCACCTTGACAGACACGGTACGTTTGAAAATTACTGCGATGCCAAGGAATCACTCTTTGCCAACCAGAAACCCGACGCCCGCGGGCCCGTATTAAGTGTGTTTAACCTCGAGGATGCACTGACCGCCGGTTGGTTAGAAAAATACACCCGGCCAGGCAGAATATGCAAAGGGTTTAAGGCTTCTCAAGCATATAAATACCGCGATGTTACACCGCTTGCCGGCGAGATGAACCTGTCAAACCTCGCGGCGGCTGCTTGTGCCGCGGAGCATTTCGGTGTGACAGAAGATTCGATACGCAAATCACTGCCGTCTTTCAAATCTCTGCCGCACAGGCTGGAGTTTGTCCGTGAGCTGGACGGCGTGCGATGGTACAACGATTCAATCGCCACCACGCCCGAGAGCGTAATCGCGGCGTTGACTTCTTTCAGCGAGCCGATGGTTCTTATCGCCGGCGGATATGACAAGAACATCCCCTTTGACGAGCTTGGTATTGCCGCGGCGGGCAGGCTTCGCGGGGCTGTTCTTATTGGAAAGACGAGGGGAAAAATAAAGGCCGCCATCGAAGCCGGCTGCCGCAGTGCCTCCGGCAATATCAGTGAGCCGGTAATAAAGGTAGTAGATTCCCTTGAACAGGCCGTCCTGGCTGCAAGGGAAATCGCGGTATCAGGCGATATTGTCGCCATGAGCCCGGCATGTGCCAGCTATGATATGTTCACAAACTTTCAGCAGCGGGGCGAAATGTTCCGCACTCTGGTAGCAGGACTGTAAAAAACAGCCGCATTTTCTCATGCTGACACCTGACTGCGTTGCTTGTGTTCGCCGGTTTTACTTTCGTAACATTTTCTCCAGAATGGGTTTAAGTTTCATTACCGCTTTGGCGCGGTGGCTGATGGAGTTTTTCTCATAGCTTTGCATCTGTGCCACGGTTTTGCCTTTTTCCGGTATATACAGAATCGGGTCGTAGCCGAAACCGTTTGTGCCGCGTTTTTCGGTGCTTATGATTCCCTCAAAAACCCCATCAGTCTGAGCCAGCACTTCGTCGGGGCTCGCCAGGCACAGACAGCAGCGGAATCTGGCGGTTCTTTTTTCGTTAGGTACGCCTTCGAGCAGGGCCAGTGCCTTTTCAGTGTTCTCATGGTCAATTAACTGTTTGTCATCGTGTACTTTATGTGTTCCGGAAAACCTTGCGCTGTGGATCCCCGGCGCTCCATCAAGAGCGTCTATTTCAAGCCCCGAATCGTCGGCTACTGTCCATAGGCCGGTTTGTTTCGCGTATCCGCAGGCCTTGATCGATGCGTTCTCGGCGAAAGTGTTACCGGTTTCTTCGACTTCTTGAAATTCCGGCAGGTCTGAAAGGCTGAGCCATTCCACTTCCGGTATGTTGAGCAGTGCCTGGAATTCTCTTTTTTTCCCTGAGTTTGTTGTCGCAACGAGTATTTTCATTTTATGTATCCTGTTAAAATTGTTATCTCTTTATAAACATTTTACAAAAAAAATCGCTGCTGACAAGAAACTCGCCGGATATTGGCTGGTATTTTGTAATATACTTATTGAAAAGGACTTATGTGTATGAATAAATTTTGTCAGCGGCAGTTTTTATTTGTTTTGGTCGGTGGTCTCTGGTTTTTACCAAATATAAACCTAAAAAGCCTTGATATGCCGCGGCCCGATGTTATAATAATCATTTAAAGTAATGTTTAAGAAGCTATTTTGAGGGAAGTTAAATGGCGGCAAAAGAGAGTCCAATTTGTATATTCGGCCCGGGCGGAGATTATAAGAAAGAATATACTCCCGAACCCGAGGCAGAAAAAGACGGTCTGCTCAAGAAGGCCATATCGTGTGTCGCAGATTCGCTGATAAGTGATGGCGAAGAATCAGAAAATTCCAGTCAGGAGCAGAAAAGTGAATACAGCAAAACGGAAAAAAAGAAACTCGCTAACACCCAAAAAAGTCGAGATACTAAGATTCATAAGACAGTATCAGCTTCAAAATCTCTATCTGCCGACGATTCGGGAGCTGGCAGAACACCTTCAAAGAAGCATCACAACCGTGTTCGAACACTGCGAAAACCTGCGAAACGACGGTTTTCTGTTGTCGTCGGGGAGGAAGGTTCGCTCTTTGGAGCTGACGAAAAAGGGGATTGAGACCTTAGACAAAATTGACGGCAATGTTGAGCAGGACGATCAAAGCGGCCCGGACGAAGACGGGATACCCTTTGCCGGCAGCGTCGCGGCTGGTTTTCCGGTTGATGCGGCTCAATTTGACGGCCGGCTCACTCTTCACGGCGAGTTCGGCAGGGATAACATCTTCGCTTTGGAGGTCTCCGGCGACAGCATGATAGAGGACAATATCTTCCCGGGTGACAGGGTAATCTGCCGCAGACCGGAAAGCGTCCAGAACGGCGATATCGTTGTGGCTCTTGTGGATGATGTAGAGGTAACTCTTAAGCGGTTTTACAACAACCGCGGCAAGATATGCCTTCAGCCTGCCAATAAGAACTACAAACCGATCTTTACGGATAACTGTCAGGTACAGGGGGTTGTTGTGGGCTTGATAAGGAATATGTAAGTCTCTTTGCGTCATTTTACGTTCTTGTTTAGTTTGCGCCTGGAGGTGGAAATAAAATGAAAAGGTCTTTTTGTCAAAGTTGCGGTATGCCGCTAAAAAAGGACAAAGGCGGCGGAACAAATGCTGATAAATCCCTGAATCCTGATTATTGCAGTTATTGTTATCAGGAAGGTAAATTCACCTTTGAGGGTGAATTCAGTGAGTTTCAGGAATTCTGTAAACGAAGAATGATTGAAAATGGCCATTCCAGGTTGACGGCGTGGTTAATGACGCGAGGTATAAAACGGCTGAAAAGATGGCAGTAGCCGCTTATCTTTTGCTCCAAATCCTGGTGTTGAGGTTCAGGTCTTCTACAATCCCGATTGCCATCGCCAGGTCTTCGTAGTATTCACGTATAGGGGCAAAATTCAGCAGGGTGGTAAAAATTTTCGGCTCAAAGAGGTTTTTGTTGTACTTTATAGCCACAAAGATACTTTCAAACCTGAATGAGATAAAAATCTCCCTGCCGGTACGCTGTTTGAAATCGGTTATACGCTTCATCAGGCTCGTTGAGAGTATGTAGCGGGCCTCGATCTGGTCAGTGGAATGAACCGCAAAATGCCGTTCAAATTCCGGGTCTTCGAGTTTTACCAGCTCATCACGTGTAAAATTCATGGATTGTAGTCTCTGGCCCAGCCTGCCGAAAAGTTTCTGGGCAGTATCGGGCAGTACCAGCGTTTTGCCCTCAAAGTGTTTGTTGAATTCGGCAACAAAAAAGAGCCCCCTGAATATCGTGTGGTGCTGTTTGCGGTTTTTGTGGCGGGTTATATATTCGGTATGCAGCTCAGAAAAGCTCATCGGAGTCTTGCCGACAGTCCCCTCTACGAGGTCTTCGCCTTTGTACTCATCATAACGAGTTTGAAAAATATCCGACGCATCATATACGTGTGAAGGGATACATGCGTAGGGCTCGAAGTGAAGCTGCGGGTCAATAAATTTGATTATGCGGTTGATAACCGTATTCTTGAAATCGGCGACATAAGACTTTGAAAAGAATTTCAGGGCAAAGCTGCATATTACAAATGTGATAACCACAGGAAAGACTATTATACCCAATCCCGGCGTTGTCCCGCCGCCAAAAACTATTGCGGCAACTCCGCCAAATACTATAACGGCCGTAACCGCGGCGGTGATTAACAGGTTCCGCAGGACTTTTTTCCTTTGGTCTTCCAGCAGAACCAGCTCAGGTTCAAGCTCTTTGCTGTAAAAGTCTTTCAGCTCCTCGATTGTTTTCATAATTCAACTTATCGTTTCTCTAGTTTTCCTTTGCAAAGAGTCCGCCGATGTTTGGATTCTGCCTTTCCAGCTCGGAAGTTTCGAATACCTGTTTACGGGTATAGTTCATCATGCCCGCCACGACGTTGGTCGGGAACATTTCAACTGCGTTGTTGTAGTCGGTTACAGCAGAGTTGAACGCCCGCCTTGCGGCGGATATCTGCTCTTCAATCTCATTTAGAGAGGCCTGAAGATGCATGAAATTCTCGTTTGCCTTTAGCTGGGGGTAGTTTTCCACAGCTACCATGATACCGCCCAGTGTCTTTGAGATCATATTATCCAGGTTGACCCTTTCATCGCTGCTCATTCCGCCTTTCATCGCGGAAGCTCTCAGGCGGGTTACATCTGTCAGCAGCTCCTTTTCGTGGGTCATGTACTGCTTGACCGTGGCGACAAGGTTGGGAATCAGGTCGTAGCGTTTTTTCAGCATCACATCAATTGTGGAGAATACCCGTTCGACCTCGTTTTTTTTACCGACAAGACTGTTTCGGATCAGAATAAAAACAATCAGCAGAAAAACTGCAATTCCAATCCCGATATACAAAGGAACCATTTGTTGTCTCCTAATAAAGGTTTATTTCATTTTTCATCAATCATTATAAATAATAGCCGTCCAATTAAAAGGTAAAAATCAGGCTTTTTGGGGTTCTTCTTCGGGGTAGAAATTAGTCTCGGGCAGTTGTTTGTACCAAAGGAAGTACATTCCAATAAGGCATACGACATGTACCAGCAGCGTAATCAAGAGCGAGTTCCACGACTTGACGATTGCCTGCATCGGCAGCAGAAACAAAGTTATCTGCCAGCCAAGCGCAAACGGCAGCGCCGCCAGGTCAAACGTCCACTCCCTGCGCATCTTCTTCTGTTCTTCTTTGCTGAACATGTTTATCATGCCGTTCCACAGTCCCCACGGCCGTGTTTTGCGGTAGAAGTTTTCCAGGATATGCGATTCAGCGGGTTTGCCCATATACGTTCCGATAATTGAGCCGATAAGGCCTATAATACTCATCAAAACGAATTGCCAGCGTTCGTCGAGAAACAGCGATGTGTTCTCTTCTATGGCCGAGCCAAGCATACCGCTTGTTGCCGCTCTCATAACAATGGCTCCTATCAGTCCGAATACTGTGCCGACAGCGAAGCCCGCGCCGTTAAACCGCCACCAGTAAAGCCGCAGGATACCCGGCATCATCAGGCCGCCGCCCAGGCCCATGATTATCCAGCCCCAGATGTCGTTTATGCTCTTAACCGAGACCGCCATCAGGAAACCGACCACGACAACGGCAATAACAAACATCCAGTTCACAAACATCAGCTCGAAGTTTTTCGCCTTGGGCCGCAGGTATGCCTGGTAGATATCACGTGTAAAGAAACCGTTTGCCATGTTTACTGTTGTGTCAAAGGTTGACATGGACGCCGCGATCAGGGCTATCAGTATCATTCCGCGAAAACCTGCCGGTACCATATAAAGGACAACTGCCGGCAGAATCCGTTCTGGGTTTACCGTACCAGAGAAGCTGACGAGATTGAGCTTTTGAGCGTAGTCGGATCCAAGAATATCCGTAAGTCCCGCTATAAGCTCGGGCGGGCAGAGATTCGGTTTGTTTATGACTGTGCTCAGGACGTCGTTCCAGGTGTTTTCACCTGTGTTTGGATAGAAGCTCTTTATCAGCTCGCTGCTTTGTAATATAACATTCTGATCGGGGAAGAGGTCTCCGACCAGAAACAACCCCAGCACGGCAAAAGAAATCATTAAAGGCCAGCGGAACATGATGCATGATACCGTCATGGCAGTGAGCGTACCGCATTCGCGGTCATTTTTCGCGCCGAAATATTTTGGTTCTGCTCCCATGCCCAGCCCGCCGAAAACGTTGCGGAGAAGATAGAAAAACGCGAACCAGAACAGGTTTCTGTAAACTTCGTAGCCTGCGGGCATTTCTGTGTCAAAGTGGGGTGCAGAGGTTATCCACTGGCTGTTGCCGGTTATTTCCTGGGCGTATTCTGCCAGTGAATCTATGCTTGCTACCTTTATTATTGCCATTGAGCTTATAAATATTACACCTGTGATAACAATGCCCGCCTGAAAAACGTCTGTAAATACTACGCCGTAAAAGCCGGACATCATCGTGTAGATTGCCGCGATAAAAATCAGTCCCATCGCGCATTGTACCGGAGTAAAGGGAAGGAACATTGAGAGGAACATCCCCACACCCTTTATCATGTAAGCCAGCATACCCACAGTTGTGAATATTGCCGCTACGGCTGAGGCGATACGGGCGAATTTGCCGCCGAAGCCCTCGCCGAACCTGAACTTCATCCATTCTGCTCCGGTAATACACTGACTTCTGCGGTGCCATTTACCCAGCCATAAAAGGCAAAGGGCGGCTATAAGTACGGCTCCTCCTCGAAATTCGATGAACAGTCCGCGAGGGCCAAGAAGAAAAAGAAACGATGTAACTACCATAGTGCCGGTAACATCGAGCCAGGAAGCCATGCCCGAGATTCCGAGCGCCCACCAGGGAAGCGATCGGCCGCCGAGGAAATAATCTTCCATACTCGATGACGCTTTTCGTTGAAGATAAACTCCCAACCCTACAAGGATTGAAAAATATACAACTATTATTGTATAATCAATAGAGTTCAGGTAGCTCATAACAAACGTTCCTTGATGTAAATAATATGTTAATTTTTAGTTTGAGATAATAATACTGCCAAAAATAAATAATTCAACTTCTATTCACTGACAAAAATGCGTAATAGTTAGACGGGAGCAAACACTGGAATTTGTTACGGATTTGCGGCTCAGTAACAAAAAACTGTGATTAAGTACAAAGTATTGCTGTAAAGTGTTTTACGTATTGGATCAGGGCTTGTCTTTCAGGGGTAGTTTATGAGCGGATCTGCTCAACGGTGCATTCGGGGATTGCCTTTAGGAACAATCTGCCGTAATATTTTGTAATTATTCTGCTGTCCAGGATTGCCACGATACCCTTATCGCTTTTTTTACGGATCAACCGGCCGAAGCCCTGTTTAAACTTTATAATCGCTGATGGCAGCTGAAATTCATTGAATGGATTGCCGCCTTTTTTGCGTATTTGCTCAATCTTACCCTGAATCAGGGGCCGGCTGGGTACGGCGAAAGGCAGTTTTACGATAATCACATTAGAGAGTGACTCGCCGGGCACATCGACTCCCTGCCAGAAACTTTCCGTGCCGAAAAGCACGCTTTGAGTGTCGTTTACAAATTCCTTGAGTAGTGTTGTCCTGTCAATACTTGAGCCCTGGCAAAGAAGCTGTATCCCCATATCTTCAAGAGGGCCGCGAAGTTTGTCGGCAAACTCATCGAGCATCCTGTAGCTGGTGAAGAGTACAAACGCTCTGCCCTGGGTCATTTTTATGTACTGAAGTGTTTTATCTGCCGCGGCTTTTGTGAATTCAAAGCTGTTCGGTTCTGGAAGGGCCGTTTCTATATAGACCTTTACCTGGTTCTTGTAGTCAAAATGTGAGTCAAGCTGAATAGAATCGTAATCGTTCAAGCCGATACGGCCGGCAAGGTAATCAAACCCCTTTTCTCCGCCGCAGCTTAGCGTTGCGCTTGTAGCTATAATTGAGGGGAAGGGTTTGTAAAGGAAATCCTGAAGGTGGGGGCCGACTTCCAGCGGTGCGCTTCGCAGGTTTATGCGTGCAAAACGGCCGGCCTTGTATTCAAGCCAGTAGATAAAACCGTCGTCCTCGGCGGGTCTTTTTATAAAGCTGCTGACGGCATCTTCATAGTCTTTCAGGATTTCCACATACCGGCCAAGCTCAAAACGGTTGTCGTCTTCTTCGTCAAGTTTGCCGGCCTGGGAATTTAGTTTGATCCTCAGCGCCCGCAGTGCCGGGCTTAGTGTGTCCTCAATGAAATTTGCAGGGCATCTGCCGCTGAAACTCTGCCCCTGTTGTTTTATCCAGTCTTCTGCTGATTGAAAGAAAAGCTCGCTTGATTTCCTGCAATCATCAACGAGAGGGCATAATTCGCTCTGGCCGGTTATTTTGAGCAGTCCTGTGTTTTTGCCGGAATTGAACAAGCCGTTCAGGGTATAGGCTATTCGGGAGGACGAGAGGTTTATGCCGATATGCTGCTCTGCAACCTGTTCTATGTTGTGTGCCTCATCGACAATGATGTATGCGTAATCGGGTATAATGCCCATGCCGTTTTGTTTTTTCAGCACGAGATCGCTAAAGAGCAGAGCGTGATTTGCGACAATGATATTTGACGTTTCAAGTGAGCGGCGGGCCTTCATGTAAAAACATTCGCGAAACGAAGGGCATTTTCGGCCTTTGCAGTTTCCGTGCTCACTCTGCACCGCCTCCCAGGTCTTTGGCGAGGGGACAAACGGAATTGAGCTGAGCGAACCGTCGTCAGTGGTCTTTACCCATTTTGCCAGAAGCTGCATCTCGGAATTTTCTCCGTCAAAGAGGGTTGCTCCGGCGTCTTTGGCAAATTTGAACCGTCTCAGGCATATATAGTTGCTGCGGCCCTTGGCGATATTTGCGTTAAACTCCCAGGGCAGCACCTTTGCCAGGAATGGCAGATCCTTGTTTATGAGCTGCTCCTGGAGGTTTATGGTATGTGTGCTGACAAGAACGCGGCAGTTGTTTTCGATAGCCTTGAAAATGGCGCATGTCAGATAGGCGAAACTTTTGCCTGTACCTGTACCGGCTTCGGCCAGCAGGTGGCGAGAAGTCTCAAAAGATCTCATTATTGCCTGAGACATTGCTACCTGCCCGGGCCGGTGCTCATAGTCTCTCATTCCTGAGGCGACAAGTCCGTCCGGGCCGAGTATGTGATCTACGTCAAATACCTGGGTTTCAAACGATATCAATTCTCTGATGAACCTTCAGTTTTGGACTGTTCTTTTACATGCGGTTTGATAACTGCTTCAAGCCGTTTTATTGATTGCTCATAAGGCATCTGTATAGAGGCTTCCTGAATATTCTCATAAGCCTGCTGGTAGTTCTCCAGCTGGAGGTTTATATATGCCAGCAGGAACATGAGCTCGCCGGCCTGGCTTCTTTCATACCAGCGTTTGATGTCGGAAATTCTTTTCTCTATCTGTTCCATACTGCCGGTGATATGTGCCAGATCAACTTTCGTACGCGGATAATCCGGATAGAGCAGTATTGCTCTGTTCAAAGCATACGAGCTTGAGAGGTATTCACCCGAGCATAGCAGAGCCAGCGATTTTCCGGCGTAGGGCAGGGGGTCTTCGGGCTTGAACACAGATGCCAGCTCGTACGAATCCACAGCGGTATTGTATTTGCCGACCTGCATAAATTCTTCTGCCGCTTTCATGTACATGTTGAACTTTGTATCCACCAATGCGGCGAAAGTTTTATGCTTTTTGATTGTATCACGTGCTTTTTTACGTTCTTCTTCGGTGAGCTCTATACCCTCAATTTCGGGCATGTATTCCTCTCCGACAGTTTCAATGCCTTCGAGTTTTGCTTTTTTACGCAATTCTGTCTGTTCAGATTCTTCTTGCCGGGCTTCGCCGCCGGATTCTTCTGTTTCTCTGCCTTCGGGATACATCATTTGCTCACGCAGCCTCTTTAGATTCTCATCGCGCATCTGCTCAAAGAGATCCCGCTGATCGGTTTTTTCCCGTTTTTCCTTGAGCATTTGCTGATATTGCTTCATGTTGTCCGGCCGGCTTTCTGTGTCGATGTCCTGCTGCTGATCAAGCTCATCTCTTGGGATGTCGATCCTGTCCTGCGGCTGATCAGGCTGCTGTTCCATATCCAGTGAACGGTCTCTATCCATGAGCTTCATAAGCTGCTGGTCAAGCGGGTCCTGAGCGTCCAGAGGTTTGTCTTTAAGCTGTTTCTGGTACTCCAGTTGAATTTTATCCTCAAGTTTGCTGTACTGGTAACTTTGCGGGTCAGTCCTTAGGTAGCTGTCTGGTATCGTAGGGAATTTCATTGACGAATTAGGGCTTCTGCCTCTTATTTCAAGACGTTTTCCAGCCGTTCCGCGGCCTTTGGTATAATCAGAATTAGACATCATGTTCGATTGCTGTTTTCTCAAATACAGCGTGTTGTAAGATGCCGTGCTCCTCGATGGAAAGTAGTAAGGCCGGGCTCCTGTAATTCCGCCTGAGCCGGGCACAGAGTGGGCAGTGTCACGGAGGAAATAATCAAGCTGTGAGCTGCCGAGGTTTCCCATAAAATCGCCCGCCGTGCGGTACGGGACTGAGCCTCTGAAATGCCTGCCTTGGGTTATGTTTCCGGTGACAATGTTGTTTGAGGTGTTCAAAGACGGTGTGCTTGGCACGGTATAATTGTACGGAGAGGACCTTCTCGGCTGACTGTACGAGCTGGCAGGAGTTGTAGCCGGTGAGTTCGTACGGAAATTTGAGCGGCCGGTGGTTATCGGCCCTGAGGATGTAACCGGAGAAGATGCCGGGTTTGCCGCATGTGAGGGCAGACAGAAAACTGCCGCCGATATTATCGTAACTAACGTTGTATATGTCTTATTCATTGTAAAACCTTTCGTTTATCAAGTGGTTTCTGAGTATCTGGGTTTCTTGGCCCAGTGAAGTTTGTCAGAAAGGGTGTTCCAGTATGTTCTCATTGGGTTGCTCACAACATTAAAGGTGCTTTTGGCACGTGTTACTTCAATGCAGTCATGCTTCTTAATGCTGCAAGATGCCTGCCCGTCGAGAGTTACCCAGGTACCCCGGTTGATTTTCATCGGAAGTATGCAGACTCTGTAGTCCGGAGGTATTACCACAGGCCGGAAACTCAGCGATTGGCAGCTTACAGGAGTTATAACCATAGCCTCGAGTGCAGAGCTAAGAATCGGACCTCCTGCTGAAAGGTTGTAAGCCGTTGAACCGGTAGGCGTTGAGATGATGAGTCCGTCGCTTCTGGGGTCGGCGAGAAACTCGCCTTCTACCTCTATCAGCAACTCTATCATTCTAAAAGGTTTACCGGCCATAACGGCAACCTCATTTACTGCCAGACGGTTGAATTTTTCGAGGCCTTTTGAGTAAACCTTGCACCGCAGAAGCATACGTTTTTCTATAGGCAGTTTTTTCTCAAGCACATCATCGAAAAACGTTTCAATCTCTTCAATGCTGAACTCGGCCAAAAATCCCAGACGCCCTGCGTTTACCCCGACAACCGGTATTCCCAACGAAGAAAGGTGCGATGCAGCGCTGAGAAGCGTTCCGTCGCCTCCGAAAGTAAAGGCGATATCAGCATCCGGCAGCAACCCGTCTATAGAGCTTCCGCCAAAACTGTCGAAAACAATGTCGACCCTGTCGGAAGAAAAACCGCGAAAGTACTTGACAGCCTCCGCCGCGTTTTTCTTGTCTGGATCACCGAATATTATCGCCCGGGGTTTCAATCAACTGGTCCTTTATGACATATTATTCAATTTTGTAACTGTACTTATTATACTCTCTGAATCGACTCCGAGTTCTTTTAGCTGGTTATTTCGGGTATTTTTATCAATAAATCTGTCCGGACCGCCGATTATCACTATTTTGCCGAGACTGGAAGTCTGGCTGTTCATATCAACCTCATTCCTGCCGCAGCACGCTTCCAGCAGTGCCGAACCAAAACCGCATGTCAAAGAGTGTTCCTCTACAGTTACTATAGTTTTACCAACTTTATACAACTCTATTATATCAGAATCCAGCGGTTTTGCAAACCTTGCGTTGATCAGTTTTACCTCAATACCCCGTTTTTTGAGTTCAATTGCCGCCTCATAGGCGTTTTTAAGGCAGGAGCCATAACTGACAATCACAATTTTTGAGTCGTTATCAAGAATTGTAACCGATTTTCCGGTTACAAAATCGGAATCGCATGCCTCGAGCCCGTCATTTTGGGGGGCATAATCTCTGGGATAGCGGATAGCACACGGAGAATCAAGATTAAGTGCGTATCTGCACGCGTTTTGAGCTTCTGCGGCAGTGGCGGGGGCAAGTACTGTCATATTCGGCAGTGACCGCAGGAATGCCAGGTCCAGCATACCGTGATGTGTTGGGCCGTCATCGCCGACAACTCCCGCACGGTCGATACAGAAAATTACCGGCAGATTCTGAAGCGCGACTTCGTGAGCAATCTGGTCAAAGCCTCTCTGAAGGAATGTCGAGTAAATACATACAAACGGCCTTAGTCCCATTTTCGCCTGGCCGGCGGCTATATCAACCGCTGCGCTTTCGGCTATCCCGACGTCGAAACATCTGTCCGGAAAGCTCGTTTTGAACCGGCGAAGCCCTGTTCCGTCGGGCATGGCGGCTGTGACAGTTGTTACTCTGGAGTCTTCTTTGGCAAGATCAGTTATTGTGTCTCCAATAATGCTTGTAAAGGTTTCTCCGCTGCCGGCCTTAATATGGGTTATTTTGCCGTTATCATTAGTAAAGGGGCCGGTAGAGTGGAAAGATCTCGGGTCATCGCCTGCGGGGTGAAAACCTTTGCCCTTGTTTGTATAGGTATGCAGCACAACCGGATAGTCAATGTCTTTTATCCCGTTAAAAAGCTGAATAAGAGAGCGTATGTCATGGCCGTCAACGGGACCGAAATAAGCAATATTCAGGCTCTCAAAAAGCCTTGATGCGGGCAGCGACATCTTGATGGTTTTCTTGAAATTCGCGATGGCGTTATCCATCTTCCTGCCGATAAGCGGGATGTGGTCGAGGATGTTTCTTGTGGTTTTATTGATTTCATCGTAGGTGTGGCTTAGTCTTACCCTCGACAGCATGGTCGCGATAGCCCCTTGTGTTACGTCAATCGCCATTGAATTATCGTTTAAGACAATCAAAAACTGCCTTTTCAGGTCCTGGAGGTAGTTTAACGCTTCCAGCGAGAGCCCGTTGACTATACTTGCATCGCCTACAAAAGAGACAATGTGGTCTTTTTTGCCCAGTTTCTTTGCCGCGATTCCCATTCCGATGCCCGTGGGTATGGAGGTGCCTGCATGGCCGACGGTGAATCTGTCGTACTCGCTCTCCTGGGGTGAGGGGAAGCCGCTGACGCCGTCTTTTTGGCGGAGATTTTTGAAAAGTTCTTTGCGGCCTGTTATGAGTTTATGGGTATAGCATTGATGTCCGACATCCCACAGAAGATGGTCTGTTTTGAAGTCAAACACATAATGCATTGCCAGGGTCAGCTCAACGTTTCCCAGGTTGCTTGCCAGATGGCCGCCGGTTCGGCCGACGGTTTCAATGATTTCCTGGCGTATTTCTCCGGCCAGCTTTTCGAGCTGTTCGATCTTGAGTTTTTTTATATCTTGCGGACTGTCTATTGTTTCAAGTATTTTTGTCATGATTTAATTGTGACTAATTGGCGTTAGTCTTTTTATTTTAGACTCTTATGTGTATTTTATGTTTTGTGTAATATTAGTTTGGTTTATTTTGTGCGGTTTAACAGGCTTCGGGTGAGATATTTGAGGATTTTTATGTCTCCGGGTATCTCATCGAGAATGTTTTCGGCTTCTTGTGTTAGATTTTCAGCTATTTGTTTTGATTCTGTCAGCCCTTTGATTGCAGGGTAGGTCAGTTTTCCTGCTGAGGCATCTTTACCAGTTGTCTTTCCGAGGGTTGCGGGGTTCGAGGTTATATCGAGAATGTCGTCGGCTATCTGAAAACACAGGCCGAGTTTTACACCGTATTGGGCAAACTGAGAACGTATCGCCGGCGAGGCCTTGCCGGTTAGTGCCCCCATGGTTGTCGCCGCGAAAAACATCATGGCGGTCTTGTTGTAGTGAATATATTCGAGCATATCCAGTGTCGGCTCTTTCTTTTCACCCAGAATATCAGCCATTTGTCCCGCGATCATGCCTGCGGGTCCGGCAGCGCCGGCAAGAATCCCAACAAGTTTTACTGCAAGCTGCGGGTCGCCGCACTTGTCAACCAGCACTTCAAATGCCAGCGTCAGAAGTGCATCGCCTGTAAGTATAGCTGTGGGGACATCATACTTAACATGGACAGTTGGCCGGCCCCGCCGCAGGTCATCATTGTCCATCGCCGGCAGGTCATCGTGAACAAGCGAATATGTATGCACCATTTCTATGGCACAGGCCGCGGCAAGACTGTCGGGCGTAACCTCTCCGCGGAGAATTTCGCATATCCACATCACAAGGGCAGCGCGGATTCTTTTTCCGCCGGACAACAGAGTGTACCGCATCGCCTCGCGGAGGGTTGGTTCAATTTCGCTCTGCTCGTCCATAATACGGGTAAGGCCGGAATTGACAAGCTGTATCTTTTCCTCGAGTGCCGCCGTAAAATCTTTTTTAGTAATAGTTTCAGTCATTTAAGTTTTTTATTTAATTCTCAGCCGCAAGCTGTTTCGCCCGTTGCGAAAGCATCAGCCTGCTACGCTGCAATATCCTTTGAGCTCTCTTGTCTATTGCCTTATTCAAAATCTCCAATATAATCAATTATAAAAGAAAATCCAGATTTACAGAAATTAAATAATTATATGTCTGATAAAATGATAATGATAATAGGCGTTACGGGAAGCGGGAAAAGCAGGCTTGCCTATGACCTGGCTGTCTCGCTTGAGGCTGAAATTGTAAGTATCGATTCCATGAAGGTTTATCGCGGCATGGATATCGGCACCGCAAAACCGCCCATAGAGAGGCGGCGGCAGGTAAAGTATCACCTGATAGATGTTGTAGATCCCTGGGAGTCTTTCAGCGTCAGCCGTTTTCTTGAATTGAGCGAGGCGGCAATAGCCGATATTAAATCCCGCGGCAGGTCAGTAGTCGGTGCAGGCGGAACGGCAATGTATGTCAAAAACATGCTTTACGGGCTTTTTGAAGGCCCGGGCAGTGACCATGAGCTTCGAAATCAGCTCAAGGACAGGTACAATACGGAGGGCGGGCTTGCTATGCACAAAGAGCTTGAGTCGGTTGACCCCGAAGCGGCGGCGAGGATTCACCCAAACGATCAGCGGCGGATTGTGCGTGCTTTGGAGGTGTTTCGGCTTAGCGGAAAGCCGATATCCAGTTTTCAGACGCAGTTTTCAGCTCCCCAGCCCGATCCCCGCTGGCATGTTATCGGAGTACGCAGGGCAAAGGAAGTTGAAAGCCGCCGCATAAACTCGCGTGTCAAAAAAATGATAGAGCTGGGGCTTGTTGATGAAGCACGCCGGCTTTATGAACTCGAAAAGCCGCTGAGTAAACAGGCCTCTGTCGCAATAGGCTACGCCGAGCTGTTCGAGCATTTTGAGGGTAAGCTAAGTCTTGAAAAGGCGATAGAAAAGATAAAAATAAATACGCGGCGGCTTGCCAAGTCGCAGAGAACCTGGTTTAAAACCTTCAAGAACGTTCATTGGATTGAACTCGAAGAATCTGAGTCACCCGAGCAGGTATTAAGCAAAACACTTGAACATCTTCGGCTGTTTTGATTATCTATGAGTATCATCCAGGCGTTACAGTCGTTGTCAAATTTTAAGTTAATTTAACTTTTATCGAGGCGGGTATTATCAATGATCAGTTCAAAAGTTGTTTTTTTACGATAAATACATACCCGGTTTGTGTGTCTCAACAGATTTTACGTTGTTTTCTTATGTTTTCTTCATTTCTACCTGCCTTACTATAATGACGCATATAAACATATATTCTGTAAGGTGTTGTTTCATACAGTTTTATAAAATTGACTAATTGTCGGTTAGTGTTGTTGCCGCGAGTTTGCCAGTGATTTGTTTTATCTAATTCTGTTGAAGGTCGAAGCGAAAATTGTCTTTGTGTTAGTTCAAAATTAAAAAAAAGTTATTTTGAGCTATATAAAATAAAAATTATCTTGATTAAGTAAAATATTTTTATATATTAGTAATTGTTAATTTAAATATGCTGTTAAATCAGCTGAGGGCTTTTTTATGATAGAAATACTTGAAAACTTAGAAATAGACTCGGGACGCGGCAAGGGTAGGCCTATTTACGAGCAGGTTGCCGACCATATAAGAGAGAAGATTTGTTCTTCTAATATTTCTGCGGGTGTAAGACTGCCCGCCATTTCCCAGATGATGCGGGAGTGGAATTTAGCTTACCCGACAATCAAGTCCGCTCTGGAGATTCTCGAGAGTGAAAACATACTTCGATGTGAACAGGGCCGCGGCAAGGGCCCGCTTATACTCAAACCGGTTGAGAAAAAGAGTTATCGCTTTGCCTTTCACAGGTGGAAAAACGAGGCTCAGTTTATCAATCTGGAAAAAGGAATCAAGGCCTTTGTCGAACAGAATAACCATGAATTGAAAGTTATAGATGCTTACATTGCTAATTCCTGTATGCCGGATGTACTTACATCGGAATCAGAGAATTTTGACGGGTTGATTGTCTATCCTATTGCCACTGAAGAATATATCAAGGCTATCAAAGATATTCAGGCTCTGGGTGTAAAGGTTGTTTTTGTAGATAGGTTTATTGAAGGGCTGTCAATCGGCTCTGCAAGTGCGGATAATTTTTCTGGCGGCTATACGGCCACTACTCATCTTATCGAAACTCATAACTGTCCGGTCTATTATTTTGGTAATACCCTTCAGCCTACATCCGCGCAAATGCGTTATCAAGGCTGGTATCAGGCCATGAAAGAGCATTTTACGCACCTTGATTTTAACAGTGATTATCTCTGGGAGATTTTCGCAGATGAAAGCCGGTACAACTGGTGTGATACCAACGACTGGGAGCAGCCGGCGTATGAAATGGCTCTAAAGTCTCTGAGTAAAGTCGATTCTGAAAAGTGCTGCGTCTTCTGTTCGAATGATGATGCCGCCAGGATCATGACCGAAGCGGCAAAGGATAATAACCGCGTGCCCGGCGTTGATTTTTTCGTGATTGGTTTTGGAGATAAACCCTTCTGCGAGAGGCTTGATGTGCCTTTGAGCAGTGTTGCCCAGTTTGACCAGGAGGTGGGATACGCCGCCGCTGAATTGCTTGAAAGTATTATCGAGAGACCCTCACTTTCTAATCGAATGATAAAGAGGATAGTGCCGGTTGAGCTTAAGATAAGAGCCAGCAGTATCAAAAAAGTTGGCAGTGAGGAGCTGTCATTAAAAAGTATTTAGTTTAAAAGTTGGTGAAACTAACCATGAAGCAATTTTATTTGTTCAGCAGTGTTTTAATAATTATTTCTACAACCCTCTGTTCCGGGGTGGAGTTTGCTAACGGTGACTTTGAAAACGGGAACCTGTCCGGCTGGCGTACATATTTCAACGGTGTTGCAGAGGGCAGTTACCAGATATCCCAGGACAGCTATCAGGGCTCTTACGCCGTTCATATGGATATCACAAATGCCGGAGTTAATAACTCCCAGGGTAATTCTGCTCTGGATACCTGGAGTTCTCCGATTGAGCTTTATGGAGCTAAAGAGGTTTTACTAACCTTTGCCGCCAAGAATCTCTCTTCAGACAGCTCCCGTCTGCATGTAAAGATGCTGGAATTCAGTGCCGCTAATACCAATTTAGGGGCAACCCGGGAGTGGTTTTTCACGCCGTCGGGCAACTATCAGCAATACAGCTGTTTTTATTCGTTAAAGAATTCTCAAGCCAGCAAAATTGTTATCAGCTTTCGCGTTGCCGGCCCAGACAGCATAAACCTTGCCGTCGGCAGTTATATGCTCGACGCCGTAAGTTTGGATAATTGCGAAAGAATCTACAACGGCGGGTTTGAAGACGGGCTGCGTTTTTGGAGATGGTACGCGGTTTCCGGCGCAGAAGGCAGTGCGACGGTATCGCCCGATGCTTTCAGCGGCAGCAGTGCGGCAAGGCTGCAAGTTACCGCGGGCGGGGGCAATCACGGTTTGGACAGAGAGGAGTTTAAGGTTCCCGTATATTCTGGTGAGACAATAATTTTAGAATTCGCTGCCAAGAAGATTTCTTCCGGCAGTGAGCAGCTTCGGGTGACATTTTCCGAGCATAACGGCAGCAATACCCAGGATTTTCTCGGTGTTCAGGGGCACAGGTACTTTGATGTGGGCGAAGAATATTCTAAATATATTTGCAGCTACACGGCAGCCGACAGCGATGCCGCGGCGCTGAACATCATATTTAAGTCGTGGGACGATACAGCCTCAACGGGTGAGTTTTTGATAGACGATGTGAGAATTGTTACTGATATTCTGCCTAACAGCGGCTTTGAAAGCGATTTAGAGCTGTGGAGATGTTATTCTACAGCCGGCAGCACAGCCGATTGCTCGATAGAGACTGCTGATGTTGTTGAAGGGCAGAAGGCGGCAAGGTTTGAGGTTACGCAGGCCTCAAACGATAGCGATCACGGGCTGGACAGGTTTGACTATATGCCGAAGGTTCAGTACGGCGACAAGATTCTTTTTAGCTTTTATGCTAAAGAGCCTGTTGCACAGCAGAGAAGTTTGATGCTCAGTGTAACAGAATTCGATTCGCAGGGTAATGCCGTTGAAAATGGACATGAATTTTTTAGTCCTGAAAGCTCTTACCGCCAATTTACATACTACTATGATGTTAAGGGCTTTGATACCCGCAGTGTAAATCTCTGTTTTAAGATTTATACCGAAGACGGCATCGAGAAAGCCGACGGAGTGTTTTTGATAGACGGTGTAAATATGAGTTTTGGCAATGGAAAAGAGCTCTCCGATTTGAATTATGACGGGATTACCGACCAGGCTGATTTAAGGCTTTTTGTCGAAAAATGGACTGACAGAGAAGAAACCTCCCTTACTCTGGCTCTCTCTGATGTTGATGATTCTATTGCAAACCAGGCAAGCTGCAGCCTTGATGGAAGTTTCGATTTGAGCGGGTTTGACGGTTTGAATATTGGGTTGGCGGCTTCGAGTTCCGCTGAAGGTTTACTTGTAATGGCACTAAAAGAGCAGGATGCGGTCCTGGTTGAATACGAGTTTAACATGGCAGATTTTGACGCGGCGGCCGGTTTAGTCTATGCCGATTTGCATAACCTTCTATTGGGCAGCAGAGAAGTCTTAGTAAATGTTGATAATATACTATTCGAGCTTTTCCCCGAGACAAGCTCACAGGTTTATCTTGATGTCAACAGTATTGAGGCTGTTGTGTGCGAGTGTCAACAGATCAGAGGCGATTTCAATTTAGATTATCGGGTGGATCTTCTGGATTTAAAAATAATAGCAGAGCATTGGGTTAAATAACAGGAAGTTAAGACATGGAAAACTTATCAAGAAGAAAATTTATAAAATACAGCGGACTTGCAGGCGGAGCGTTTTTGGTCGGCGGCTGCGGGTTTGCCAGGGCGCAAACAAGCAAAGCTGCCTCTGGTGATGTTCTGAAGGGTTTTATAGTCTCTGACGCCCATTTCGGGTGGGTGCACGATATGCAGCCCACGCATCAGCAGCAGCGTGATGCCATGAATGTTATTCTGACAAGATTTCCGGACCTGGACGTTTTCATAGATACCGGTGATGCCCACCACAGCGGCCTCAGCGGCAGCAGTGAGCTCGAGGCCAGGGGCGGCTGGACGGATATAATCGCCAACGGCAGCGGCAGGCTTCCATTCTATTATGTGATGGGTAATCATGAGGCAATACCAAATCCCGGCTTGGATAGCGAGCAGAAAGTTCAGGAGTTTGGCAGTGTTACCTGCCGGCCGTATTACAGCTTTGACATAAAAAACATTCACTTTGTGTCTTTGCCCGAGCTTGAAACGCCGGTGTTTGTAAATAAAGAATCGATTGACTGGCTCAAGCTCGATCTCGAACTGAATAAAGATAAGACCACAATACTGCTTTCCCACAATAACATTAAAGGCACAACTACTCTGCTCGGAGACCAGCCCGGTTACAGGGGCATAACCAACAGTCAGCAGATTATGGATATTATATCCGGCTACCCTAATGTTATCTCCTGGATGCAGGGTCACAACCATACCTATGAAGTTGTCAAAAAGGATAACATGCTGTTTGTCTCAAACGGACGTATAGGCGGGTTCATTCCCGGCGCAGTCTGGGGCCTTGGACACAGGGAACTGGGCGGCATCTATTTTGAGGTTCTCGGCGATAAATTTATAGTAAAAAGTTTCAGCGCGAGCTCCAATAGTTTCCATGAAGAGCTGGGCTTCGAGCTGGTTTCCGGTGAGTTAGAGAAACAGACAACGCTTGATTCTTCCGCGAAATCTGTATTTAGTTACGGTGTAGGCGATATGAACAACGGCCAGAAGATTCCCGTTTTCAGTCACCATACAGGTTTGGGTAAAAAAGAAATCTTTGCCGCGGCCGGCAGCGAAGAGATAAATGATGACCCTGAATTTACACTCTTCGAGCACCGCCATGATAACGATTCAAATCAGCAGTGGATGCTTATGGGGGCGTCGGTAGGTTATCCCCGCTACTTTGAGCCTGAGAATACTCTCTGGCAATGGGAAGATCCAGGTATAAGGCTTCTGGCGCAGGAGAGCCTTGCCCAGTCAACCGACATATCGGTCCCGGAATACGCCAGCGGCAGAAACGCCTATTATAAATGTTCGCCGGGCAGGAAGTATAAGACCGAAATTACAATAAACAGCCCCAGCGGCGGTCAAAATATTGAGATGCTCCTCGAGGTCAGGGACAGCAACGGAAACTCACTTAACCAGGTTACAAGCGAGCAGGTCAGTGTAGAAGCCGGCACTAATAAGTACAGCCGTGAGTTTTACATTCCGCATCTGCCCGATACAGATAATATCTATTATGATAACAGCAGCGATACAACTGTTCAGGTACTGGCCAAGGCGAAAATCAGCAATCTCTTCGAAGATGTTGTTGTCAGCAAGTTCGCCCTTTACCACAGCGAACTGGCGGCGGCGGAAAATCCCAAGATTACAGTAGATGGCAAACAGCATCTTCGCTGCGGCAAGTATGGCGCCGGTGAAGTTATAAGCCTGGGCAGCAGTGACAATAAAGAGGCAAGGGCGGTTGTTGAATGCAGCACCGGCGGCACCGGCAGGCTAAGCTGGCTGATCCGTCAGGATAACGTTGACTGGCAGTTTAGAAACGCGGCGGTCAGTGACCTTGGTCAGTATCTTCAGGTAGATTCTGTGAGAAGCCCGTGGACTCCTGATAAAGAGGTTGTTATCGCTCCCTTTGGCGGCAGCAGCGGCGGGCCGTTTGTGCATAAGACACGAAAAATCAATCAATTCAACATCTACCCGCTTAACAGAGGCAACGAACTGCTGAAAATTGACGTTCAAAACTTTGACAGCGACGCAGACATTAAAATTATTTGTTCAGCAAGCCCCGCAGCAGTAACCGGCTCAAGTCAATGGAGCTACGAAAGCGGTGTTTTAACTGTCAACGTTGAGTCTGAGGGTGTTATCACAGCAGACTGGGCCTGATATACGTTGCGATATGAATAAATGTTTTTTAAAAAGTTTTGCCGCACCGCGTTGGGCGGCAATTTTTAACAATGTTTAATGAAAGTTAGCATGAGAATCAGTAGAGTAATACAGTTTTTAATTTTAACAACAGTATTTGCAGCGACCAGCGCCGTCGCTGTAGAATTAACTAATGGTGGTTTTGAAGATGGCGATACCGATTGGAGAGCTTACGCAGCAAACGGAGCAGTTGGAAACTTCGGTTTGACTACTGATTCTTATGAGGGCAGCAATGCGTTTTCATTTGAAATTACAGATTCTCCTGCCGGCTCAGACCATGGGCTGGATAGAATGGGCAGCCGTTTTTCGGCTTTTGCCGGCGATGATTTAGAGATATCGGCAGCGGTTAAGAAGGTTTCGAGCGATAATACAGTTCTCAGGGTGTATGTCAGCGAATGGGATGATGGCGGCAGCTATCTGGGTGTAAGCTCTTTCTATGCACTCGATAGCGCAGAGGGCAACTATACGCTTAACACGTTTAATTATTCGGTAACAAACCCCGATACTACAGAATGCGATATAAAGTTCAAAATATTTGACGAAAATGGGCTAAAATCTTCCGGACATTATTATATAGACGCAGTTGATGTTCTCAATCAGGAACCGCCGGTATATACTGGCGAACTTTTGTACAACGGTATTCGTCTGCAGGAAGAATGGCCGCCTAATAATATTGACCCGAACGACGAGTCTCCTATGGCTGTACCGTATTTAATGTATCCGCCCGAAGTAATACCGATAGATATAGGCAGACAGCTGTTTTTTGACGATTTTTTAATTGAGAACACTGATTTGGTGCGAACATTCCACAAGCCTGAAAAATACAAAGGAAACCCCGTCTTAAAACCGGAAACAGAGATTGAAATCAACGAGATAAGAACCAATTCTCTTGAGAACGGCGAGCTTGGCAATGCTGCCGCTGCTCCTAAAAGTGGTGGTGTATGGTGGGATCCAGACGACGAATTGTTCAAAATGTGGTATGAAGCGGGCTGGCTTGGAACAATAGCTTTGGCAACGAGTCAAGACGGGATTAACTGGGAACGTCCGCATTTTGACATAAATCCCGGCACAAATCAGGTCTTGCCGCTGGATTTAATCCCTGACTCATGGACGGTTGCCCGAAATTGGGACGCTCAAGACCCGCAGGAAAAATGGACTTTGTTTCTGAGTCCTCCTGCTCCAGTTGAGGGTGGGCCATGGTCTTTGACCTCTCCGGATGGGATACATTGGAATCAGCGGGTACAGACCGGCCCGGCCGGAGACCGAAGCACACACTTTTACAATCCATTTAGAAAAAAATGGGTTTATAGTCTAAGAGCTGCTTTTGATGGCCGCGGCAGAGCAAGGCATTATTACGAATGCGATGATTTCATGCAAGACGCTCAATGGACCAACAGTGATAAGGTTGTCTGGCTTATGACTGATGAAGAAGACCCGTATGATTATCTTACACAATTCAAACCTCAGCTGTACAACTTTGATGCGGTAGCGTATGAAAGCATTATGTTGGGATTCGCCGAGATTTTACAAGGTCCGGCAAATCCAGATTGTGCAAAAGTGGGGTTGCCGAAGATAACCGAGCTAATGTTCTCCTACAGCCGAGACGGTTTCCACTGGCATCGTCCTGACAGACGCGCGCATATCCAGGCCGAGAGAAGCGATGTCTGGGATAGAGGTTATGTGCAGTCGGCAGGTAATATCTGCCTTGTTCGCGGCGACAAGTTATGGTTCTATTATTCGGCTTTCCGCGGCAATGAGTCAAAAAAAGGTAACAGCTACGGACTTGTTAATAACGGTATGTACGATAACGGCTCCACAGGGGTAGCTTTTATGCGAAGAGACGGTTTTGCCTCTCTTGATGCAGGCAGCCAGGCGGGAAATTTGACGACTCGCAAAGTAGAGTTTTCGGGCAACTATCTGTTTGTAAACGTAGATACCCGCAATGGAAAAATCCGCGCTGAAATTCAGGACGTAGATGGCAGCCCGATAGAGCCGTTTACGTTGGAAAACAGTATTCCATTTACCGGTGACAGCACTATCGAGATGCTTAATTGGTCAGACGGCAGCGATTTATCTGAACTAGCCGGTACGCCCGTTAGACTTCATTTTGAACTTACAAACGGTTCTATTTATTCGTTCTGGATAAGCAAAGACTCCACAGGCAGAAGCGACGGTTACGTTGCAGGCGGCGGAGCGGGCTTTACCGGAGCGACGGATACCGTTGGCATCTCCGCTTATGAGGCTGAGTTAGATATAGCCGAAAATTCAGATTGGCAGAAGCCCAATGCTGACCTTAATGATGACGGTGAAGTGAATTTAATGGATTTTGCATTTTTAGCAGAACAATGGTTAGTTAAGTAACTAATTGAAGTATGTTTTATTATATAAATAAAAATCAAATTATAGGGAAATGTTTAAAAAGTTTTGCCGCACCGCGTTGGGCGGCAATTGTTAATATTGTTTTTTTATGGAGATTATCATGAGATTGAATGGTGCAATGTATGTTTTTATTTTAACAGCAGTATCTTTAACGGCCGCTGTCGGCGCTGCCGAACTTACTAATGGCGGATTTGAAGATGGTGATACAGACTGGCGGGCTTATGCGGCAAACGGAGCTGTTGGAAACTTCGGTCTGACGACTGATGCTTATGAGGGTAATCATGCGTTTTCATTTGAAATTACAGCTTCTCCCGCCGGCTCAGACCATGGGCTGGATAGATGGAACAGCCGTTTTTCGGCTTTTACGGATGATGTTTTAGAGATATCAGCAGCGATTAAGAAGGTTTCAAGCGATAATACAGTTCTCAGGGTGTATGTCAGCGAATGGGATTCTGACGGCTATTTGGGTGAAAGCTCTTTCTATACACTCGATAGCACAGAGGGCAGCTATACGCTTAACACGTTTAATTATTCTGTAATACACTCCGACACTACAGAATGCGACATAAAGTTCAAAATTTTTGACGAAAATGGTGAAAAGTCCACCGGACATTATTATATAGATGCAGTAACCGTCCCTGAGCCTGCAACGGCGATTATACTTATTGCCGGCTGCCTTACGGCTTTTTCTCGCCAAAAAAAGTAAATACCGGCTATGAATAAATGTTTTTTAAAAAGTTTTGCCGCACAGCGTTGGGCGGCAATTGTTAACAGTGTTTTTTATGGAGGTTACCATGAGAACCAGTAGAGTAATACAGTTTTTAATTTTAATCGCAGTATTTTTGGCAGGCGGTGCCGGTGCTGTAGAAATCACCAACGGTGATTTTGAGGACGGTTTTACCGATTGGCGGTATTTTGCCGGCAATGGAGCAGAAGCGAATTTTACAATTGTCAATGATGCCTATACAGGCAGCAGTGCTGCTTCAATCGAATTCACAGATGTTCTGCAGGGTGATGCCGGTTTGGACAGGTTTAATGCAGAGATACCAGTATCTACCGGAGATGTATTGAAAGTCAGATTCGCCGCCAAGAAAATAGGTTCAGCAAACACCAGGCTGAAGGTTTCGGTGGTGAACAAAGACGCAAACAACAGCTTTTTCGGTGTTCAGGACAACTTTTTCTTCAGACCGGTAGAAGGCAGTTATACTGAATACGAGGCTTATGCATTTATTACAGATCCCCGGACAGAATTTATCAATCTTAGTTTCAGGATTGTTGATGATTGGGGTTTACTGTATGAAGGGCAATACTATATTGACAGTGTAAGTATTACTAAAGCAGACCTGGTGTATAACGGCGGTTTCGAAGAAGGTGATTTCGGCTGGCGGGCTTATGCAGCAGGCGGAGCGGAAGGAATCTTCGGCCTGACTACGGATGCTTATGAGGGCAGCAATGCCTTTTCATTTGAGATTACCGTAGGCGGCGGCGACCATGGGCTGGATAGATGGGACAGCCGTTTCCCGGGTTCTGCGGGCGATCTTTTAGAGATATCATCAGCGGTTAAGAAGGTCTCGAGCGATAATACGTTCCTAAGGCTTATTATCGCTGAGTTTGACGCAGACGGAGCTAGATGCGACTTTGCTCTATATGACCTTGATGTCGAAGAAGGCGTTTATAAGACAAACAAGATTTACCATCAGATAACCCATCCTGATACAGTCAAATGTAATCCAATCTTCAGGATATTTGACGAAACTGGACAAAAATCTGCCGGCCACTATCTTGTTGACGCGGTAGATGTTCAAAAGCCGTTGATGGGTTTCTTTAACGGCGGCTTTGAAGAAGACTGGACCGGCTGGCGTCACTACGCCGCAACAGGTACAACGGCTGAATTCTCGATAAGCAGCGATGCCTACGAGGGAGATAAGGCTGCATTGATGGATATTACGAGCGTATCTGCCGGCAGTGACCACGGTTTAGACCGTATCAACTCTAAACTTGCTGTTTCACCGGGAGATAAAATCAGGCTCTCTTTCGCTGCTAAGAACGTTTCCGGAGATGATACCCTGCTTATGCTGGCTATGCATGAAACAGATGAGGAGCAGAATTTCATATCCTATGCCAGAGAGACGGCTTTCTTTGATCCCGGCAGCAGTTACGGAGAGTTTGATTTCTACTACACAATTCAGGATCCATCGGCTGCCTACGTCAATATAGGGTTTACAATCTATAACGGCGACGGCTCGGTTAAATCAGCAGGAACCTATTTGATCGATGCTGTTAAGCTGTATCAAGGCAATGGGCTGAATCCGGTTGACCTGAATTATGACCTTTCAGTAAACGCTGATGATATGTATGTCTTTACAGATGATTGGCTAAATGCTGATATAGCCGCTGAAGGCGAAGTAGTTACAGTCGATGATTTCGAAGGATATGCCGACCAGGCAGCTCTCGAATCAAAATGGCAGGAGTTCTACTGGGCCGGATTCAACGGCTCCAATACCAGCAGCACCGTAACACTGCTTACCGATCCTGTTGATGTTTATGAAGGCACCAGCGCCATGAGATGGGACTACGATGCTGATGATACCAGCGGTAACGATCAGGATTACACAGATATCGTGCTTACGCTTGATGAAACTATGGATCTGACAAACGGCAGTGCCATAAAGATTTATCTCAACCGTCACCCAGGCAACAGTGAAGAGAACCTTCTGTATATCAAGCTGTTTGAAGGCGCGGTTGACGTGAGCAACATTGTCGATCAAATCTGGCTGGAACGTTCAGAGGGCTCAACCTACGCTCCTACAGGCTGGACTGAGTGGAATGCAAGCCTGGATAACCTTCATACAGGCGATAAATCTGCACTGGATGCGGTTTCCGCTATTCTGATTGGATGCTGGAGCCCCGCGGCTGACGGTACCAGCGGAAGCGGCACTATAGATATCGACGGAATCAGAGTTAAATACGAAGACACTTGCGGCACTGTCCACAGAGGAGACTTTAACGGGGATTGCGTCGTAGATATGCTCGACTTTGCCGGTTTTGCAGCCAGCTGGCTCGAATAAGCACTATAATTATAACGATTATCCGCCGGCGCCGCGGCAGCGGCGCCGGCATCTAAATTTTATTAAGACAGCATAAATATTTGAGCTGTTCTTTAACTAAGAAATGTTGCTATATATGCTAAAAAAATACCAGGTTTTGATACTTATTCTCCTTTTTGCCGCTGTTACAGGTTTAAGTCAGCAGCGGCCAACTATTTATAAGTGGGATTTGCGTTTTGCCAATACCTGGTCAAGGGATTTGCAGTACGACCTGTTTCACTCCGCAGTTGCTCTGCAGGGGCTTGCAAACAGAGACGCACCCCGCGTGTTTCTCGTATTTGAAGAGGATGATCAGCTCTGGCTCGATCGGCTTGTAGAGCCGGGCGGGCTTTGTGAAGGCTGGAATATTGAGACGATTAACAACATTTCCGAATATATCAATATGTTCGCAGGTTTGGCCCAGGGTGTTGTGCTTTATGACAGCTCGCCAGAGACGGGCGTTATATCAACCAGTCTCGTCGCGACCTCTGCCGCCGCGGCCCGGGACTGCATTGCGCTTAGAAATGACCCTGACAGCGGCGTTTATAAAATGTTTGTGACTAATTCCAGCGGTGCTCGGCTTCCGATAGTTCTGGATTTGAGCGGCAAATTCACCGGCAGCGGCACAATCTGGCAAACAAGCCGCGAATCTACTGGCAGCGCCAAGTGCGATGCCTATATCTGGCTGGTAGAGAATTACATCAAAACAGGGCTGTTAGATACTACTAACATCTCTTATACACTGGATTTATGGGGAATGAAAGACGAAGTGGCTCTCGACCATACTCAGCTGCGCAACCTTGATTACGCATTCAAGAAAAAGGCCGTGTGTTTCGAGCTCTCGCCCTGGCCTGATGAAGTGCCAAACGACGACCCGACTCAACCGCTGGGAACAGATTTTGAGACTTTTAAGACTATTCTCGATGAGTGCAATATACAGAATAACTACTCTGAGATGATAAAGTTCTGCGGTTTTACTAACTGGGCATACAAATATACTGCCCGCGCGGGAGGAAGCCACGAAGGGGTTAGTACCGAATGGCAAACAGTGAGGCTTTTGTCAGCTTATAATACCTATATGGAGGCAGAAGCCCTGGGCCGTAATTTCATCAGCAACACATCTTTTTATAATGCTTTGAAACCTGCTCTTATGCAGAGGCGGTATATTCAGAATCCGCCGCCGTCATATCAGGAATTAGTTGATAAGGGGTTTATCGATTCGAGCGGCAATGTTGTAGAAAATAATTATGTAATGATATATATGGGTGACTATGATCAGGCCGCGTGGACACTTTACTGGCTTGCTGGAGACAGGTATGACGACCCTGCACGCGGCGTTGTTCCGTGCAGCTGGGCTCCTACGCCAAACACCTCCGACAGGATCGGTGTAGCTTATGATTATATGTACCGCAATAAAAGCGATAAAGACTATTTCATTGCCGGCGATTCCGGAGCCGGTTATGTTAATCCAACCCAGCTTTACGGCATAAGGTGGCCCTCTGGATACCCGGACGGGCGGGATATATGGAAAAAACACTGCCAAAAGTACTATCGTATGTTTGATTATTCGATAACAGGCTGGCTGCTTAATTCCGGCAGCGGTGATTTAAGCCTGACTGATGCTGATACTTATAAGCAATTCAGCGGCGACGGGATAGGCTTTAACAGAGATTTGGACGATCCTGTTTTGAGCGGCAATGTAGCCCTGATTGAGAGAAATGGGCCGGATCTTTACCGGGATACCATAGAAATTTCGAAATTGGGTTTACAGAGCGGCAGCGGCGTCAACTTTTCGTGGTACAGAGCAATAAATATTTACCCCCAGAATCTTAAAGACCTTGAAGAAGAGTGCCTTGAGCTTGGCTATGATTATAAATTTGTTGATGCTTATACGTTTTATTATTTGTTAAGGTATTATTTAGGCGGCAATAATAATCACCGAGTTTGCTGGAGGGGTGATGATATTCCAGATATTTTAGAAACCTCTCAAAGCCGACAGGTTCAACTTACGGTCAGAAATGACGGCTGGGATATCTGGAGCCGTCAAGACGGTTATTCATTGGTATATGCGATTGTCCCGGGCGGGCAGGAGTTAACGGCTGATGATTATAATCTGGATAAGAGAGTTTCTTTGGGTGACTCGGAGGCTGTTTCAACCGGCCAGATCGCAAATTTTGAGGTTTCTCTGGATATGCCCGAGATCGAAGGCGAATACGATTTATATTTTGATATGATTAAATTCGCAGATGCCAACCTGCTGACGAATCCGAGCTTTGAATCAGATTTTGCTGATTGGCGGACATTTGCCGTAAGCGGCTCAGAAGGAGAGTTCAGTATCAGCGGTGACAGCAGTGATGGAGATAAGGCAGTTTTGATGAATATTACCAGCGGCTCTCAGGGCGACCATGCTTTAGATCGGGACAGAAACAGGATTGCAGTTGAGTATGGAAACGCATTTAGTGTTTCGTTTGACAGTAAAAAGGCCGCGGCAGGCGAAACAAAAATACGTCTCACTGTGTCAGAGTTCAATGCAAACGGTGACTATCTGGCTAAATACGGGGCCTTTGACTTCGATCCCGACCAGAGTCAATACATGCAATGCAATTGTGAATATGAAATTCAGGATGAAAATACTAAATACATCAATATAGGTTTCAGGGTCGTTAATTACAACGGGGCAAAAACCGCCGGCAGTTATTTGATAGATAGTGTCTCTATTACAGATTCAGATTTAGATAATTCCTGCCTTGCTTTCTCGTCATATAACAATCTGCCCTGGAAAACAACTTTGCAGGTTGTCGATGATGTTTACAGCGTTGATACAGACAATGACGGTATCAGTGATGTTGTAGAGTTAGAACACGGTTTGCTGTCCTGGTATCCCCAAGACGGTGTCTGCGGAGATGTGGGATATCTACAGGCAGATACATCCGGAGATGCAGGGGTGCCGGACTGCTACGTAGATGTTAACGACTTGATAGATCTGGCCTCAATGTGGCTTACGGGATCAGCGGGTTATGACGATTTCACTGTACTTGCCAGACAATGGCTCTGGTGTAATGACCCTCAGGCAATAGAGTGTTGGCAGAATTAGTATAAAAGGTAAAAATGTACCGTAACAAACTGGTAAAATGCATATACATACTGTTTTTAGCTTTTTCTGCACAATTTTTGCAGGCTGCGGCTAAGCCGACTATTTATAAATGGGATATGAGTTTCTCAGATGGTTGGTCAAAATCTTTGCAGTATGACCTGTTTCATTCGGCAGTGGCGCTTCAGGGGCTTGCCAACAGGGAAGCACCGAGAGTTTTTCTGGTTTTTGACGAGAGAGACCAGCTCTGGCTTGATCGGCTTGTTGAACCGGGCGGGCTGTGTGAAGGCTGGAATATTGAGACGATCAACAATATATCCGAGTATATCGATATGTTCGCAGGTCTTGCCCGGGGAGTTGTGCTTTATGACAGCTCTCCTGAGACTGGAGTTATATCAACGAGTCTTGCCGCGACCTCTGCCGCCGCGGCCCGGGACTGCATTGCGCTTAGAAATGACCCGGACAGCGGCGTTTATAAGATGTTTGTGACTAATTCCAGCGGTGCCCGGCTGCCGATAGTTCTCGATTTGAGCGGCAAATTCACCGGCAGCGGCACAATCTGGCAGACCGGCCGCGAATCTACCGGCAGCGCCAAGTGTGATGCCTACATCTGGCTGGTAGAGAATTATATCAAGACAGGGATGTTAGACACCACTAACATCTCTTATACACTGGACTTGTGGGGTATGAAAGATGAAGTGGACATGAACCATACCCAGCTGCGGAACCTTGATTATGCGTTTAAGAAAAAGGCCGTATGTTTTGAGCTTTCGCCATGGGCTGATGAGGCGGCGACCGATGATCCGACTCAGCCGCTGGGAACTGACTTTGAGACTTTTAAGACTATTCTCGATGAGTGCAATATACAGAATAACTACTCTGAGATGATAAAGTTCTGCGGTTTCACTAACTGGGCCCGCAAATATACCGACAATGTGGGCGGGATTCATACCGGCGTTGAAACGGAATGGCAGCTTGTACGGCTACTCAGCGGATACAACTCGTATCAGGAAGCCGACGCGCCGGGGCTTAATTTCGTCAGTAACACATCTTTTTATAACGCGTTGAAGCCGGCACTCGAAGAGAGGGAGTATCTGCAGAATTCGCCGCCGTCTTATCAGGATTTGGTTGAGAGAGGTTTTATTGATTCGAGCGGCAATGTTGTGGATAATAACTATATCTTGATATATATGGGTGATTACGATCAGGCTTCCTGGATGCTGTACTGGCTTGCAGGCGAGAGGTATGACGACTCGGCCCGCGGCGAAGTTCCGTGCTGCTGGGCTCCTACACCAAATACTTCCGACAGGATCAGCGTTGCTTATGACTATGTCTTTCGCAATAAGAGCGACAAGGACTATTTTGTCGGCGGCAACTCCGGCGCCGGATATCTCCACCCCGGTCAGCTCTATGGTGAGAGATGGCCCTCTGGTTACGCAGACGCAAGGGATGTCTGGAAAAGGCACTGCCAAAAGTATTACCGCATGTTTGACTATTCCATAAGTTCAAGAATTCAAAACGGCAGCAGCGGCGAACTCGAGCTTGTCGATTGTGAGGTTTATAAGAGTTTCAGCGGCGACGGCATGGCTGTCAATATGCGTGATAACATTGCGGCACCTATGCTGAGCACTAATATTCCAATAATTAAAACGACTCCGACAATTTTGTACACCGACACAATCAACGCTGCCAAGCTGGGCCTTACAAGCGGCAGCGGCGTGAATTTTTCGTTGTACAGAGCAATAAATATTTATCCCCAGGATCTCAAAGACCTTGAGGAAGAATGCCGCTTGCTTGGCAACGATTACAGATTTTTAGATGCTTATAGCTTTTACTATCTGTTAAGGCACCATCTGGGCGGCTATAATACATATAGAGCTTCCTGGGCAGGTTGTGATGTTCCTGGTATTTTAGAGACTTCTCAAAACCTTCAGGTACAGGTTGCCGTCAGAAATGACGGCTGGGATCTCTGGAGCCGCCAAGACGGTTACGGCTTAATGTATGCTATTGTTCCCAGCGGAGAGGAAGTAACTGCTGATGATTTCAGGCTTGATAAAAGGGTGCTTTTGAGTTCATCAGAGACAGTAGCGACAGGAGAAACGGCTGATTTTTCAATTTCAATTGAGATGCCGAATCTCGAGGGTGAATATGATTTGTATTTCGACATGGTAGGTTATTCTGAACAGAATCTGCTGACAAATCCCGGTTTTGAATCTGATTTTGAGGGTTGGCGCACATTCGCGGTAAACGGCTCGGAGGCAGAATTCAGCATAAGCAATGATAGTTATGAAGGAGACAAGGCGGCTTTAATGAACGTTTTGGCTGCCGCTGAAGGTGACCATGCGATTGACCGCTATATAGATAAGATCGATGCCGAGTACGGAAACAGTTATGAAGTTTCTTTCGCAGCAAAAAAGGTTGGAATAAGTGATACCAGGCTTCGGCTTACAGTTTCAGAGCGTGATATAAACGGGGCGTTTTTAGGTAAATCTCAAACGTATGATTTTAATCCGAATCAAAGTGAATATGACTTGTTCAGTGTGGATTATGCGATTCAGGATTTAAACACAAAATACATCAATGCAGCTTTCAGAGTTGTTGACAGCAGCGGAGCCAAGACTGCGGGCAGCTGCTTAATAGATAATGTCGCTGTGATAAACTTAGATGAAATAAATAAATATACGTCTTTTATGCAGCGAAACAATCTGCCGTACAAGATTGATTTGAAGGTCGTTGACGATGTTTACAGTGTTGATACAGACAACGACGGCATAAGCGATGTTGTAGAATTAGAGCACGGATTACTGCCCTGGTATCCTCATGACGGCGTTTGCGGAGATGTTGGATATCTCCAGGCTGATAAGTCGGGCAAAACAGGGGCTCCGGACTGCTTCGTAGATGTTTACGACTTGGCAGATTTAGCATCTAATTGGCTCAGCGTATCTGAGGATTATCGCGATTTCGCAATACTTGCCATGCAGTGGTTATGGTGCAACGATCCTCAGACAATAGAATGCTGGTAAAATAAAACCTCTAACATAGAAAGGTAAAATTTATGAGTTATACGAAAAACACAAGACGGGAATTTATAAAAAACAGCTCTCTTGCAACAATTGCCCTGGGTTTAGGCAATCAAATAGGCACGGCAGGTGCTGCACAGAGCCGCGGCAATAGTGATAAACCCAATATACTATTTATTTTCACAGATCAGCACAGACTCTCAGCGGTCGGGGCTTACGGCGCGAAATACTGTAAAACCCCAAACATCGACAAGCTGGCAGCAAAGGGTATGTTATTTAGAAATACCTATACCAGCTGTCCAATGTGCTCGCCGGCAAGAGGTACTATTATGACAGGCAGATACGTGCACAAGCACAATATCAACGCTAATTGCGGCGAATACACCGGCAGGTTATGGGAGATTCCTGACAATAAGAATATCCTTTCCCGCAGGCTTGAATCTGCAGGTTACCAGTGCGGCTACACGGGCAAGTGGCATCTGGGTACGGACGCTAAAGACACAGCGCTGCCGACCAATCGCGGATTTATCGGCATGGACGTACCCGGTCACGGTGACGGCGGACACAGAAGCAAAGGCTACCAGGAATATCTCCGCAAGAATAACTACAAAAGAAACATGGTTCCCGGAGAGAGGCCGCATAAAATTACCGGCAGATACGGCGTAGAAAAGGGCGGCATCGAGAGCTGTGTTCCCCATTATCTCGCTGAGCACACAATTTCTCTGATAGACGATTTTTCAAAGAAAAACCAGCCGTTCTTTATATGGCACAATTTCTGGGGCCCCCATGAGCCGTATTATCCGCCGCAGGAATTCATTGATATGTACAAAGATGTTCATATCCCCGAGTGGGAGAACTTTAACTGGAAGCCGGATAATGAATTCGGCCCGCACAGAATGAAACGCCACGCTCTTGGTTCGGTTTCGCCGTGGAGCGTTTGGGAAGAAGGCCTGAAGCATTATTACGCCTTTACCACCTACATTGATTATGAAATCGGCAGACTGATGGAACATCTCGAGAACAAAGGCCTTGCGGATAATACTATTGTCATATTTTCCAGTGACCACGGCGAGACGCTTGGCAGCCATAACGGCATGGTTGACAAGGGCTGGAGCCATTTCGAGGAGATTCAGAGAGTGCCGCTGATAGTAAAAGATCCACGCATGGATAAGTCCCAGACGGGTAAAGAGGTGGATAAGCTCATTTCTCAGATCGATATTTATCCGACGATACTTGACTACGCCGGCGCTGATTATGATAAAAACATTGTTGACGGTGCATCAGTCAAACCCTTTGTCGATGGTAGAAAAGTCGAGTGGCGAGACAGCGTTATAGTTGAATTTTTCGGTATTGGCAACATGGCGACAAATATGCTGACCTGCCGCTACGAAAATTACAAATACGGCTATACATGCAGCAACAAAGATGAGCTTTATGATCTGGAAAAAGATCCGCATGAGATGACTAACCTCATAGATGACGAAAATTATGCCGATGTTGTCGAGATGATGCGTAAAAGAATATACACTTTTATGTGCCGTACTCACTATCCGGGCAGAAATTATTTCCCCGGTACGAGACTGTTCGGATACAAAAACCACATGTTGGAAAACGCAAAATTTTAATATAGAGGTGCCAAATGAATAGAAAAAAAGCATTTACTCTGATCGAACTTTTAGTTGTAATTTCGATAATAGCTCTTCTGATGTCAATCCTTATGCCTGCTCTGTCAAGAGTTCGAAAACAGGCCAAACGTACGGTCTGCGGTTCGAATCTGCATAACTGGGGGCTGGCAGTTAACGCTTATTATTCTGACAACGATTACAAAATACCATCGAGCCGAACATCCCGCGGCTCGAGAGGCGGGGCTGTCGAAGTGCCGTGCCACATGCTTGTATTCAGCGTTAAAGGCTCGCCGTGGGAGCATCAAATGAGTATGGAAAAGATGGATCCTTATCTTCCCGGATTTGATGTCAATACGCGTGAGATGTCTCCGGCATGGATCTGTCCTGAGAGCCAGGTTGATACTTCTAAGGTATTCGATCAGTACAAACAGCTCCAGGATTTGGAGCCTGAACAGAGGACTCCCTACGCAAGGGCCTGGTTCCCCGTATGCTATTCCTATTTTGCCAGGGTAGATTTGTGGCGTGATAATACGACAGAGCCGGAGGAATTAACAGCCAGAAACCTCTCTGGAGATAAACTTCTTATGGCTGATGCGGTTTATCGCTGGCATAACGGCGGCGCATGGTGGTATAATCACAGTAAAGGGCGAAGCTCAGTTCATCAGGACAAGTGGGGCGATAACGTTGAAGTTGGAGTGCCGGATATTGCGGGCACAAACCAGCTCTTCGGCGATGGTTCCGTGATTTGGAAAAATGGCTCAGAGTTTGAGCCCGAGCTGATGAATGAGTGCAGTCCGGATGTAGCCCAGGTACATGCCAACAGTAATTCGCCTACAACAAGCAGGGATACCGTCTTCTGGTAACAGCTCAACTGTGAGGCCGGCGGCAGTAAATCAGTTGAGCATTGCAGAGATTCTCTTTAAAACATATAGATTGAAAGGCTAATCAATGAGATATAATTATAAAAGCAGCGGTTTCTCCAGAAGGTCTTTTCTTAAAACCTTTACAGCGGCGGCTGTTGCGGCAGCAGCAGATTACAGTTTGGGCAGTGGTGTTCATAGTGTGATCGCAAATTCAATCGCCGCAAACGAAGGGCAAACCCCTAATATCGTGTTTATCCTTGCAGACGATCTGGGCTATTCAAGCATAAATTGTTTCGGGGCTGACAAAGAGCTCGTTCGCACTCCGCACATAGATAAACTTGCGGAGTCTGGAATACGGTTTACTAACGCTTATACACCGGCTTCAATCTGCAGCCCGACACGTTACGGCTTCGTAACAGGCAGGTATCCGTGGCGGTCTTCTATGAAGTTTGGTGTTGTTGACCCAGGTGCACCGCTGCTGCCGGATCCGTCCAGAGTCACAATTGCCGATTGGCTGAAGAACCGAGGCTATGAGACCGCGGCAATCGGGAAATGGCACCTGGGTTACGGCAGTTCGGAAAATGGCGAATTTGTTGATTTTACCGGAAAATTATCGCCGGGGCCGCTTGATCTTGGCTTTGATTATCATTTTGGTGTGCCTCAAAATCATGGTGATATGTACGGGGTATATGTCGAGAATGACGGTATTTACGGTTTGAGAAGCAGAGAGAGGCACCCGTATTCGAAGACCTTTTACGGATCTCAATACCGCGGCTACGATGCCCCGCAGAGGGTAAATAAAGACGTAATGGGTGATTTGACTGACAAGGCAGTCGAATGGCTGCGGGTGCGATCTGAAGATAAACCGTTTTTCCTTTATTTTAACCCTGTAGCCGTTCATCATCCTATCACCCCTTCAGACTATATGCGGGGGGTAAGTGACTGCGGCCCGTACGGCGACTTTATCCAGGATGTGGACTTGAGTGTTGGAAGGCTGGTTGAGGCACTTGAGTATATGAATCTTAAAGAAAATACTATCATAATATTTACCAGTGATAACGGCGGCGATATCCCCGGCGATCCTTCAAAGCCCGAGAGATACGCTCAAAGCTGCGGCCTTGAGATAAACGGTAAGCTCAAAGGCGATAAGCATACTATCTGGGAGGGCGGCTGCAAGGTGCCGTTCATCTTCTCATGGGATAAAATTAACAGAAAGGGCGCTCTGTCCAATGATATGATCAGCCTGATAGATGTTTTTGCAACTGTTTGCGAAATCACCGACGGCAAATTACCCGAATCTGAAGATACTGCTCCGGACAGCTTCAGTTTTCTCTCCTCTTTGAAAGGCCCTGCCGCCGGCTCCAGCCGCAAAGCCATGGTTATTTCAGATGTTCACGGAAGGCAGGCACTGATTGCCGGCGGTTGGAAATATATAGACGATACGCTGCCCGAAGGGCTTGCAAAAGCCAGGTCTGGTGTTGTAAAGTCCTTTAAGAAAGAGCTTTATAATTTAAAGGATGATCCTTCAGAAAGCCGCAACATCTGTGATAAACATCCTGATATTGCTGAAAAGATGTTCAGCCGGCTTGAGAAAATACGTTCTGTAAATTCATCAAGGACAGTTAATTAAGGTTAGTAATTAAATTCGAGGAATATTTAGTATGTATAGTAAGATTTCAAGAAGAGGTTTCTTAGCAGCCCTCGGCGCAGGCGCAGCAAGTCTTGCCGCGAACCCTGCATTCTCCGCTTTTTCTGTAAAAGAGAAAAAGAACAAACCGAATGTGATAATGATCTTTTCTGATGACCAGGGTTATGGAGACCTCTCGCTTACAGGCAACCCTTATCTAAAGACGCCGAATATAGATAAACTTTTCAAAGAAGGTGTAACACTCTCTGATTTCCATACTGCTCCGCTGTGTACGCCTACGCGGAGCCAGCTCTTCAGCGGACAGGATGCCTTGCGAAACGGGGGTTTCTGCTTCCAGTTTTCACGCGAGATGATCCGTCCGGATGTGCCGGTTATGCCGGAGATATTTAAGGCAAACGGATACAAAACAGCCCTTTTCGGAAAATGGCACCTTGGAGAGAATTACCCTTATCGCCCTCAAGACAGAGGCTTTGACGAAGTGGTAACCTTTGGCGGCGCTCACCTGGGGCAGACACCTAACTACTGGAATAACGATTACTGGGATGATGTTTACAGCCATAACGGCGAGTATAAAAAGTATGATGGATATTGCGATGATGTGTGGTTCCGTCTGGGAAAGGATTTTATCGAAGAATGCAGGCAGAAGGATGAGCCGTTTTTTGTGTGCCTGCCGACAAATCTGCCCCATGGCCCGACTTTTCCGCCGATGGAAGAGGCAGAACCATACGCTGATGATGTCAAGTTTGGTCAATCCCTATTTTTCGGTATGATTGCCAGGCATGATAAGAACATTGGAGATCTGGATAAATACCTCAAAGATAAAGGACTCTACGACAATACCATCGTTGTCTGGTTTGGCGACAATGGAAGCTGCGGCGGCCAGGGTGTATATAATGCGGGTTTGAGAGGTAACAAGGGCTCATACTACGAGGGCGGGCATAAATTGATATGTGCAATTCGTCACATCAAAGGGGGGCTCAGCGGCGGATATGTCGAAGAGGGGCTGACACAGGTTCAGGATTTGTTCCCGACTCTTATCGGAGCCTGCGGGCTTGGAGAATCACTTAAAACATACACTCATTTTGACGGGATGGACCTTTCTCCATTTCTCAAAGAGAGAAAGCCTCTGCCCGAGAGGATGCTCATTGTTCAATGCGCGACCAGTGTAGAGCCGAAAATGTGGCAAAGCACAGTGATGTGGAAAGAATGGAGGCTTGTTGAAGGCAAAGAACTGTACAATCTTGCTTCTGATCCGGGCCAGCAAGACAACATTGCAGATAAGCACCCCGAAATTGTCAGGCGACTTAGAAATCACTATGAACAATGGTGGAAAGAGGTTCAGCCTTACACGACAGTTGAAAGCTCGCTGCCTATACATGTGGGCAGCCGGTATGAGAATCCCGTCTGGATCACCTGTTTTGACTGGTTTGGATGCACCGGCCAGGGTTCTATAACTATGCAGCGGTCTGTCAGAAACGGCAATCCAATGTATGGATACTGGAATCTCTTTGCAGAGAGAACCGGCAGATACCGTATTAAACTGCGCCGCTGGCCGCTGGAAGTTGACGCGGCACTCAGTGACGGTCTGCCCCGTTACGATTCGCCAAAGAACGCGCAGGCAAACAAAATCATTGATCTATATCCCGAAGGCAAGGCTCTGCCGATCAAGACCGCCAGGATGAAGATTGGCGGGATAGAAAAGACTTTCGAGGTCAAAGACAAAGACAGGGAAGTGGTCTTTGAAACCAAACTGCCCAAGGGCAGGACAACCTTGCAGGGCTGGTTCCTCGACGAATCAGGCGAACAGCTGTGCGGAGCATATTACGCTCAGGTTGAGTTCCTGGGATAAGAGCGGTTTATTCGCTGACTTGAACAAGTATAAAATATTCTGGATAAACACCAACACATGAAAGGTAAATTATATGTCGATTGGAAAATTTAACTATTCGTTCAAATATATCTTTGTAACAATTCTTCTATTGATACAGATTTCCGCGGCTGAAAGTGTCAAGATCTTTGATCTGCGATATACTCTCGATTGGGATTACAGTAAAGAAGATATCCGCAGCGATGTCTGGGACAACTGCCACAGTGTCGCGGCGTTACAGGGCATTTTGAATAGAGACAAGCCGACTTTGTATTTGCGGTATGTTGATTCGCGGCGTAAAGATATAAACATCGATAATTACTGGCTTGAAAAGGCAACAGCAGACGGCGGCTGGCTTGACGATGTCGAATTTGAACAGGTTGGTGATATAGAAGAGCTGTTTAGAATGTTTAAAAACAGGGTCAACGGTCTGGTTGTTTATGATGGAAATGTCGCGGCGACGAGCAATGTCGCATCTTCTGTTGCCGGGGCAGATAATCTGATACCTGTCCGCTATGATAAATCTGAGGGCAGTCTGTACTCGGTTCTAACTGATAAGATCGGCTTTAAAGTTAAGGTATGGCTGGTCAAGCCCAACGGGGATTCTTTGTTTGACAAGCAAGGGCTTATTCCCGGAACAGACCGTTATACTACCGGTTCGGCGAAATGTGATGCCTATATATGGCTCAAAGAACATTATCTCAAGACTGGAAAGCTCAATCCCGCTTTTGGAGCGTATTATATTGATTACTTCTGGACTAGCAAATTAGCCAGTATTCCCAAAAACCACCACAATCTGACTAATCATGACTATTTTGTGAGCAATAAAGCGTGGTTTTTTGATCTGAATGTCTGGGCAGATGAGGCTCCAAACGACGATCCCGGTCAAATTGAGGGCACAGACAGGCGGACGTTATGCGAGCTGCTGCTGCTCTGTAATCAGCTCCTTGATGAAAAAGAAATGATTTATGTAGGCGGATTCCCGCCATGGGCTCATAAGTACACAAAGAGTGCCGGCTGCCGCCATGGCGATGTATCGACTGAATGGGAATACGCTTATATACTCAGCGGCTACAACGCATACAAGGATGCCGATGCCATCGGTTTTGGAGCTATGGCAAACGCCTCGTTCTGGCAGCATTACAACTTAAAAGACAAATATCCTCAGAAATGGGTATCGCATGAAGAGCTTCTGGAGAGAGGTTATCTCACGAAAGACGGCAGGGTGAACTTCGATGGGCGTGAATTTATTATATTTTATGTAGGCGATTATGATGCCGCGTCATGGCTGTATCAGCGCACGGCTGATATCTGGGACGATGAAAACCGGGGCAAGGTGCCTATGATGTGGAGCATAAGTCCCGTTCTTGCCAGGCGAGCACCTATGGCAATGGAGTATCTGCGTGAAACAGCCACGGATAACGATTATTTCGTCGCGGCTGATAACGGTGCCGGTTATCTAAACCCGGGTGCATTGAAATATTCAAAATGGAATGCGGAGGGACGGCCTGTTTCGGGATTGAAAGACGGCACGGAACTCTGGCAGCAGCACTGTAAAAAGTATTACGACAAGTGGGGTTTAACCATAACAGGCTTTATTATTGATGGATACGCCAATCCTATGGATTCAGCGCTCTATGAATGCTATGAAAGTTTCAGCCCAAATGGTATTGTTCCCGCTAAGGCTCCAATAAGCTGCTTGTTTGGCGATATGCCGGTACTTCGAAGCGACTACGATGTAAACAGCTCAGACCCTGCCCAGGCCGCTGAACTGGTGATGGAACGGATTGCAGCAAGAAGTATTCCTTTTCACTGGTTCCGTAATATCTTGAAAACTCCGACCTGGTATGTGCAGGTAAACAACGAAATACAAAAGCAGAGCGAAGGCAAGGTCGAATTGCTTGATGCTCCGACTTTTTTCGAACTGCTTAGAATATATATGAAAAATAATACTGACGCAGCTGAAGGCCGCTACCCTTATTTTGAAAGCATGTGGTAGTAAACATTTATAGAAGCATTTACAATTTTCAAATTATTACTATTATTTATGTATGGTGTCTGGTTTATATAACTATGGCGAATCATTAACTCTAAATAAATAACAGGTATATAATGGAAAAAATATGTTTTAGCCCGATAGGCGTTATACATTCTCAGTTTACGGAAGCTAAGGGGATTCCCCGCCAGTCAGTCGGTGCTCAGCATTTACAGGCAGAGATTGAAATATTCGATGAATTTGCCGAGGGGCTTGCAGATCTTGACGGTTTCAGCCACATTGTCGTGGTGTTTAATCTGCACAGGGTGGAGCATCCATCTCTGACGGCCTGCCCGCCGTGGGACGGCCGGAAGCACGGCGTTTTTGCCACCCGCAGCCCTCACCGGCCTAACCCGATCGGCATATCAACCGTAAAGCTCGAGGAAATAAGTGGTTCCACGCTAACCATATCCGGCGTTGACATGGCAGACGGCAGCCCTGTTCTGGATATAAAGCCTTATGTTCCTGATCTTAATCCAGCGGGTGATATAAGACTGGGCTGGCTTGAAGACAAAATAGACGGCATGAACATGAGCAAATCCGGCGACCGTTGAGAAGGAAAGATTCTTGAGGTTTTATTATGAGCTGTAAATGGTATAACCTATGTCCTCTCAGAAGATATGAAAGACAGGGCAGAATCAGCGGCTTCTGGGCAGACAATTACTGCAAAGCCGCCGAGAACTGGAAAAACTGTAAAAGATTTCAGCAGTCGCAAAACGGCGTTTACCATCCAGATAATATGATGCCCGACGGTACTATTGACGAATCACTCGATAATTGAGAATCAGTGATTGCGGTTTTACGTGTACAAAAAAACATCGCTGCTGACATAATGTCCGCAAAGTAAAAGCCGTGTTTTGTGATATCATCGGCTTATATTATTCCGAGGCTTCTTGTCCAAGCAGCCAGTGTTTGCCAATCTCTGCAACATCTTTGAAATCAACCCTGCCGTCGTGATTAACGTCCGGATTTCTGTCTTCCGGTATCTCATTATATTCTGGGTTGAGGATATGCCACAGCACACTTTTGCTCGCCTGACGGGTATTTCCGTAGGCTCCCATGTTGACGCGGTAACCGTTGGGGCGTGGTTCTCTTCTGAATGGATCGTCCGTGTCACCGGCATCTATGCTCGGGCTGTGAACATCGTCCTTTACCCAGTAACCGGGTTTTGTCATAGCATCGGGTTCAAGAACGGGGCTTTCAACATAACGTCCTGTGAGCGATTTTAGATGGTAATCAGGTTCGGGCAGCTCGGGATTTGCAAACAGCGGCTTTTCGTCTATGTTTCCGGCAGCGTCACAGATATTGATATTCTCTATATCTGCCGCACCACCAATGTATTCGGTCAGGTCGTAATTAGCCGAGTCAGGGTCTTCGGGCAGATACATAAGGCTGTTGGGGTAGCCGCCCTGAACATTGGAGAAAGTTACCGGACACTTGCACGGGGCTTTATAGATTATAATCTGCGTCGGTTTGTTGTGCCACACTATGCAGTTTCTGACGTAAATATCCGTGCCGTTTGCATGTATCCCCGAGCCCGGGTAGATCGGCATCGGGTAGAGCAGCTGATTGTGAGCAATGGTGCAGTTCTTCACCAGCAGATAGGTGTGGCAGCATTCCGGGCAGTCCGTAACGGCGGGGTTCTCATATGAGTCCCTTTCTGTGTAGATGCCGGCGCCGCAGTTGGCTTGGTTGTTCCAGATCAGGGAATTTTCCACGGCCATTCTTGAGCCCGGGCCGCAGTATATTCCACCGCCGGCAATGCTGCCGCCGGCGCCGTTGCCGGATATATCGCATCTGTTTATCCTGGCTGAACTTCTGCGGGTGTATATGCCGCCGCCTCCGCTGTTGTAGTAGCCCATGTTGTATTTTATCTCACAGTTGAAAATGCTTGCATTGCTGTGGCGTATCATACCGATAGCGCCGCCGCGTCCGCCGGATTCACACGGCCCGTATCCGCCGGCACGGCAGCCTTGAATATTGCAGTTCTCTATCACCGGATTAGCTCCGACACAGCCGATGCCGCCGCCAAGTTCTGTGCCGCAATTCATTATTCTGCAATTTCTTATCGTCGGACTTGCAAACTCGCAGTTGATGCCTGCTCCTATTGGATGGCTCGGATCAAGATTCCACCGCATGTTGTCGGCGGGGATTTCACTTCCGTGTATGATGCCGTTCTGGATTGTGAAACCTTCTATCACAGTGTCGCGGCGCTCTGCCTGATGCAGATAGAACCCTCTGCTGTTGAAGGTTTCAGCGTTTATAGATATGCCGCCGCACTCGATAATGGTTCTCAGCGGCCCCTTAGCGCTTCGGACGGTGATTGCCTTTCCCAGAAGCTCGATATTTGTGTTACCCTCGCCTGTGTATGTGCCCGGCTCAACTTCGACAGTGTCACCGTTTGCAGATGCATTTACGGCGTCCTGAATAGTGGGGTATTCAGAAGGAACAAGCAGCACATCGGGCTCTGGTTCATAGGATTTGAGTATCACCTCCAGATTGTCAATCACAGCTTTTTGGCCGGAAAGTGAAACGTAACATGTTCCCTGCTCGGATCCTAATGGTATTTCCTGGTGCCCGGATTTAAGAGGCACCGGCAGGCTCCAGTATTTGCCGTCCGGCGATATTGAGTAGCTAAAAGAACCGCCTTCCTCCGCGGAGATAATCTCCGTCTCTCTGGCAAGCTTCAGGTCAAATTCCAGTTTGCCTTTAAGCGGCATCATCTGCTGAGCTGATATGACCGGGAAGCAGTAGTTCAAATGGGCGGGTTTGCCTTTGAAACCGTTGAACAAAAGACCCGGCGGCCCGGAAGGCGGTATTCCGTATCTGCTCGAATACACGAGGTAAGGCTCTGCCGGCGGAAATGCGTTCTCCGGCCAGAATACTGAATGGTCGTAACTGTCGGTTCTGGCCTTGTGTGTGCTGAAATCATCATCGTATGTGTAAATCCAGAGGTCTTTGTATTCAGCATTCGCGTCAAGACAAAAACCGGCTTCTAAAATTGCCAAAATAAAAGCAAATAAAGCCGTTTTGGCGCAAATCTTTACGAATTTCATGGTTATATCTCCTCCTGAATTAAATAACACGAAATGATTGTGCTTATTAAAATATAATAGAGCACTTTTAAAAGTAACCTATAATATATTATACGACCTGAGAACAGCAGTATCAAATTATTTTATGATAAATATTTGACAGCGGCTGTAAGCTCACTTAAGACTCGATTTTAACTGCTGATATTTTGTGAGGTTAACTCGAGAATTCACCGAAGAAAATATATTATTCTCTTCATTTCCGGTGAAAGAACGATCATTTGTTATTCAACCGGATTTGAGCCGTCACAGGGTAATGGTCTGAAGGGTAGCGGCCGTCTTTGTTGGTGTGGAGTATATCTGCTGATTTGGTTTGAGTTTGCGGTGAGACAAAGATGTAGTCTATTTTGTCTCCATCGATTTTTCCAGTGAATCCGCCGAAAGTGCCGACAATTTCTTCCTCCGGGTGGATTTGCCTGAATGTGTCTGCCATTGGCAGCGGATTAGAACGGCCGTCTATCTGCGCTGAGCCTTTAAGGTACTGAATCGCCAAATTGTTTTCGCCGGCATTGAAATCGCCCATCAGTATAAACATATCTTGGGGGTGCTGCCGTGAGGCGATCTTTTCTGTCACCTGGAGCACGCTTTTCTCACGGGAAAGCTGGCCTACGTGGTCGAGGTGCAGGTTATACACGTAGAATCCTCTGCCGCGGCGGTCAAGCAGCCGCACCCAGGTACATATCCTTGAACAGGCATTACCCCATGTAATAGAGCCGGGCACAGATGGCGTGTCAGGAATGAGAGAAATAAAGGACCGCGGGACCTTTTATTTAAATACGTATAATACGGGAAAACGAAACGGGGTGAAGTCTCTTTTTAATAAACCTTCAACATAAGCCCTTTGGCATAATTTGTTTATGTTTCACCGTCATCTGAATTTTGATTTTATTATCTGAGAAAACATCTTGCGGATTGCTGTAAACCTGCTATAATAATAATGATAGATAATAAAGCTCTTTGACATACTCATATATACGCAGACTCACAGGTACTTGCGAAGCATGAGCACAGGGTCATACTTACCGGAACAATAACTACACTGAGACCGTACGCATTATAAGTGCCAGGAAAGCCACAAAAAGAGAAAAAGATACATATTTAAGCAGGCTGTCAAAATGAAAAAAGAATACGATTTCACCAATGCAGAACAAGGTAAATTTTACACGCCGATCGAGGAACTGGATATCCCTATATATCTTGACAGGGATAACAGAGAATTTTTACTCAAGCATATTCGGGATAAATCAGAAAACCTGTCATTGAACCAGATAGTAAACTCGCTTATCAAACAGGACATTGAAATTTCCAGAAAACTGACTTTTTAGGAGAACGTAAGGGGAGAAGTCTCTTTTTAACATCGCTGCATTTTCAGCAGAATTTCCATCATTTATTATTCAACCGGATTTGAGCCGTCACAGGGTAATGGTCTGAAGGGTAGCGGCCGTCTTTGTTGGTGTGGAGTATATCTGCTGATTTGGTTTGAGTTTGCGGTGAGACAAAGATGTAGTCTATTTTGTCTCCATCGATTTTTCCAGTGAATCCGCCGAAAGTGCCGACAATTTCTTCCTCCGGGTGGATTTGCCTGAATGTGTCTGCCATTGGCAGCGGATTAGAACGGCCGTCTATCTGCGCTGAGCCTTTAAGGTACTGAATCGCCAAATTGTTTTCGCCGGCATTGAAATCGCCCATCAGTATAAACATATCTTGGGGGTGCTGCCGTGAGGCGATCTTTTCTGTCACCTGGAGCACGCTTTTCTCACGGGAAAGCTGGCCTACGTGGTCGAGGTGCAGGTTATACACGTAGAATCCTCTGCCGCGGCGGTCAAGCAGCCGCACCCAGGTACATATCCTTGAACAGGCATTACCCCATGTAATAGAGCCGGGCACAGATGGCGTGTCAGAGAGCCAGAATGTGCCGGACTCTGCTTTCGTGAATATGTCTCTGCGGTACAAAACAGGGCAGAACTCACCTGCCTTCTTACCATCATTTCTACCGACACCTACGAAAGCATAATCAGGGTTGGCGGCAATAATAGTATCTATCTGATAATTTAGAGCTTCCTGCAGTCCGGCAATGTCCGGCTTTTGTTCACCTATAAAATCACAAACCATATCTTTGCGGTTTGGCCAGCTGTTTTCGCCGTCGTCCGCGTCGCCGTAGCGGATATTGAAGCTCATTACATTGAGAGTTTTCTTGTGGTTATCCGTAGAGGTTTGGCTGTTTGTTTCGTACCGGCAGGAAACAAGGCCTAAGGTAAGCATGAAAAGGCACAGACTTGAAATAATGAATCGTGAATTCTGCATTTTATTAGTTCCTTGCATTTCTAATAATAAAAGTTTCACTATTAAATTAACATCTCGGGACTGAATGTCAAGCGTTGAAGTTGAGTGCTTACGCCAAGACCGTAGAGTAAATTCACGAATTTGCTCCAAACGAAGTGTAACAACACAATACCGTATAAACGTTTTTTTGCTGTGAGGTGTATAAAATTCCTGCCGGTTATCAGGCGGCTTATCCGTCACAAGGCTGCCGTGATAACCACTCGTTTACACTCGCGGCTCTGATGTTGTAAATGCCGACTGTGTGTCATTTTTGATACCCAGCGGCGGTTTTGAGAAAATTGTAAAACTTAACGGATTGTCTCCATTTGCCGGCTGCATGTCAAGCAGGCAAAACGAATCAGGTTGGCAAATTTAAATAATTGTTCAGATTTAATTCTTGTAAAGAGTGCTTTGTATTTGTTACAATCCGTGTGTGAATGGTTTTTAATATATTGTGTTCTCGAAATGCGGCTTCGCCGAAGCAGATATGAAAGGAATCTCAATGGCTATTTTTAACAAGATCGGCAAATCGGTACTTATTGGAATCTTTGTTGGCTGTGCTTCTGCATGGGCAGAGCCTTCGAGGGTGTTTGATGTTACTTGGTTCGGCGCAGTTGGAGACGGGCAGAGCAGCAATACCGCCGCGTTTCAGGCAGCCATTGATGCCTGCGGTGAAGATGGAACCGTGCGGATTAACTCCGGTAAATATGTTACCGGAACGATAAAATTAAAAAGCGGGGTTGAGTTAAATATCGGCAAAGGTGCGGTCATACATGGCAGCACTGATTTGAACGATTATGCCCGGGATGTGTTCGGATCCGTCGAGGCGCCTGCGTTCAGCAAATGTCTGATTTTCGCGGAAAATGCGGAGAATATTAAAATTACAGGTTCGGGTACCATAAACGGTAACGGATCAGAAGAGAATTTTCCGGTTAAGCTCGGCTCGGAGCTTGGTGAAAGGCCGATGCTGATCAGGTTTGTAAATTGCAGAAATGTTACCTTCTCAGATGTCACGCTGAAAGACAGTGCTTCTTGGTGTACGCATCTGGTAAACTGCGATGACGTGATTATAAATGGGGTTAAGATAAACAGCCGCGTAAATTTTAACAATGACGGTTTCGACCTTGACGGCTGCCGGAATGTGGTAATCGAAAATTGCGATATACGCACCGGTGATGATTCAATCTGCCCAAAAAGCACAACACTGCGAGCGGCAGAGAATATCACAGTGAGAAACTGCCGCGTTTCCAGCGGCACGGCGGCTTTTAAGTGCGGGACGTCATCGCGGGGCGGCTTTAGAAATATAAACGTCGATAATTGCCTTTTTTATGACTGCGGCATGGGTGCGGTTAAACTTCTGATGGTTGACGGCGGCGTTCTTGAGGATATCAACATCTCAAATGTTACAATGGATAACGTTGAAGGGCCGTTTTTTATTCGTCTTGGTAACAGGGGCCGCAAATACGACAGCCCCACCGAACAGGTATATTCGCAGGACGCACGTCCGGAAGGCGCAGAGGTTGGAATATTGCGAAATGTCTGTATAAGCAATATAAAAGCCGCTGTAAGGGGCGATGATAAAACCCGCCAGGGGATTATGATATCCGGAATCCCCGGACATAATATCAGCGGCATAACGTTCGAAAATATAGATATATCATTTACGGGCAACGGGACCGAAAAAGATGCGCAAAGAATTGTCCTCGAAGACATTGCCCGCTATCCGGAACAGTTCTTTTTCGGCGTTCTGCCTTCATGGGCTATGTACATTCGCCACGTTGACGGGATTTTGCTCAAGAATGTTAATTTTTCTCTTATAAATCCGGACAAAAGACCCAGAATCGTTGCAGAGGATGTCGAAAACTTGCGGATTTACTAACAGCCGCTTGTTATGCCTTATCAGTTTCTATCTTGATAGGGTTAGCCCAGGCGAAATTACCGTCGCTGTCTATGACTTCTGCTCGTATCCATTTAAGCGTTCTTTTACTGTCGCCGAATTTCCACGACGCTGATGTGATAGACTTGCCTTTGTCGGCATTAAATGTTCTGCCTCCGCCGCTGCCGTCGTAGAGAAAACGTATTTTTGAGGCTTCTGAACATTTCAGGCTTACTGTTCCGTTTTCAACTCTGTAATCCTCAATGACCGGTCCGCATGAAGCGTAGTAAGAGCCTTTGCTGATGGCATCCATTATGTCAGCAGTGTTTAGGGCTTTTGCTTTAATCATTGTCCAGCCAAGGTTTATGTTGCTGCTTGAATGAATGTCATCTACAGATACAGCCGGAAGCACGCAGCCCCTGTTCATAATCTGGTACCAGTGTACGTTGCCGTAGCTTTTTCCCGCTCCAAGGCCGCATACAGCGTTGAAAACCTCGATAGCGATATAGCCTGTGATTTCGGACATCTCTTCGAGGGTGTGTGCCGTCCAGTATGGGTGTGCGTAGATAACCTTGCCGCCGGCGTTTATAACCTGGTCAACGAGCTCCTGGGCGGGTTTACCGGAATCAAGTTTTAACGGATGCGGAATATCAAGGGCTATCAGATGGTGTGCCGGCGCTCCTGTTCCGGTTTTGGGGTGAAATTCCATGCCGGAAATTGCGAGAAACTTTTCGTCTGAGTATCCGCTCAAATCGTTTGTTTTCCAGTGGTCTGTAATCGCTACAATATCATAGCCATGCTTGCGGTATTGCGGGATACGGGTCGCAACATCCACATCGCCGTCTGATGTCGTGGTATGCACATGAAGGGCGGCTTTGTAGAACTTTCCTTCTACCTCGAATGGGTTTACCATGTTTTTAAGCGGTGCGGGGGCGTTGGCAGTTTTTTCCGCGGCATTTGATTCGTTTGCCATCATTGCCGAGGCGGTTAGAATTCCTGAAGTCCTGATAAATGCTCTTCTGTCCACTCTGAAGCTCCATTAAATATTATTGTATTGGTTTCTATCTATTAAGTCAGGTTTGCAGATTGCAAATTTATTCGTACAAACTAATCACTTGGACCGCCTTTTCCCGTGTGCTGTAATCGGGGTATTGTGTTTCACTGGCAATACCTTTCTCTGCCAGCAGACGGGCGACGATCAGCCGGCTTTGCTGCGCCTGGTTGGCTGAATCGCCAAGAACACGCATACATTCCTGCGGCGAGTGAAAGCCCATACCGTTGCTTGCAGAGATGTAGTCCCAGCGGTACTGGGCGTGGCGGATGAGTTTCCTTGCAGGGGCAAGTTTTTCATCGGTAACTCCGGCGTCAATGGCGGCCCTTACGTCAAAATGAGCCTTTACAATGGCATCTTCCGCGTCCAGCATGGCAGTCTGTACTTTGTCCTGTATGCCTTCCACGCGGTCCCTGATCTGCTCCTCACTCCAGCGGTGGCACACTGCGCAGCTGTTTGCAATGTTGAGCAGGGGGCTTTGGATGTGATGGTCGGTCAGTTTCATTCCTCCCTGGCTGTGGTAGGGCATATGGCAGTCAGCACATGAGACACCGATATAGGAATGGACGCCGGTCATATACAGCTCATAATCCGGGTGCTGGGCCTTTATGATGTTCGTCTTTGATATCGGGTGGACATAATCAGTAAATTCCAGCTCATCATAATATTCGATGACCTCTTCAACTTTTGTGCCTTTTTTCCATGGGAAAGTGAGATATTCTTTCGGCTCCCGGCTGAAATAGTATTCGACATGGCATTGAGCACATACAAGAGACCGCATTTCCTGATGAGATGCCTCGTTTATATCTTTGTTCATAGATTCAAAGCCCTCTTGCAGCGCCGGCCGGGTAATACGCAGGCTCATGGTCTTGGGGTCGTGGCAATCCTGGCAGCCTATAGGAAACTGTACCTGTTCTTTAATGTCATGGAAATTCGCCGCGTAGAATTGGGCTACCCCCATCTTGTCCATAAGCCGCGGCACATCTGTGCTTTTGCAGGTCAGGCATGTGCCGGGGTTGTAGGGGGTTTTGATACGCTCTGTCTGTTTAACGTCGGTAACGGCGTGATAGTGGCCCCTTGCCTGGAGGTATTCCTTGCTGAAACCGTAACCGGCAAACAGAATAACCTGCATTGGGTCTTCTTCGAGGTAATCCCTGGGGTAGGCTCCGCCGTATTTTGTTTTTGTATCGTCAATCCTCGTCTTGAGATACGTGTCGTACTCATTGGGATAGTTCTGCCCCCATACAGCATTGTCAGGCTGCCATTCATCTATCGGTTTAAGAACGAGGCCGGGCCGCTGGGCTTCCCATCGCCGTTCCATGATGCTTACTGCAAGCAGTCCCAGAAGAAGAACCACCGCCGCACACATTGCCAGTATAACAAGGCCTGCCCATAAGGGGAGTTTAAGCTGTGGGTTTGTTTCTTTTTTGCCGTTTTCGTTATTTGTCATTTTTGTCTCCTTTTTTCATCCAATCAAGACCAGCTGCCGGCAGCTCGGGCCGCAATGGCCGCGGTGAGGCCGAAAGGCTCTTTGTGTTGCCGTGTATATTTGTATGGCATTGCCAGCAGGCCCTTTCGGTTGTGTCTGCCAGGCGGACCATTAGAAATTCATTATTGTGGCAGGTGAGGCAGTTTTCCTGAACTACGTGGCGGGCTGCGGATGAGAGCTCAAGTACCTGAGGTTCTGTGCCGGCGGTAAAAACGTAGGAATGTTTCATGCCGTCAAAAGCCTTGAAGGCGTATTTGGCAGCGATATTGCCGTGCGGGACATGGCAGTCGGTGCAAACTGCCGCGCGTCCGTGGCTGCCGCGTTTCCACGAAGCATAGGCGTCTGTCATAACATGGCAGTTTATGCAGGTCTCGGGTTCGTCTGAGAGGTAGGAAACCGCATTTGATATCCGCACAAGAAAAAGCACCATACCCAGTACTATTCCGGCAGATGCGAATAGGCCCAACTGCAGAATACGAGGTAGTGAAGTGTACAGCCTCAAAAGGCTGTGTAATATATTTGGAATAAATGATAAATCTAAATATGACTTCATAAACGGATTATAGGAATTTTTGATGTTGATTACAAGTGTTTTTTGGTTTGCGTTTCGATAAGAAGGTTTGTTGTCTGAATTGCCGGGAACTGTCGTTGGAAAAATGTTTGCAATATGTTCAATGACAGTATGGTTTTGGGTAAATTCGAGCCGGAGTGAAGTGCTCATATAAAAGAAAAGCCCTGCTGTTTTTGTCCAATTCGCAAAAAAATAACCACTTAACCTTTTAATATCAAGTGGTTATGAATCAGTGCGGATGAGAGGATTCGAACCTCCACGAGCGTAATGCTCACTAGCACCTGAAGCTAGCGCGTCTGCCAGTTCCGCCACATCCGCGGCTGTTAAAGGAAAGTATAATAGTCAATTCGCGTGGATAGTCAAGATGCGAAAAAGGAAAATATAGAAATTTATTTTCAGGTTTTCATAAAAAAGAAACCGGAACTTTTATGGTTCCGGTTTCGGGGAAGAATAGTTTGGTATCATTATAAAAATTTAAGAACTGCCGCGTGGTCGGGTCAATTACGAACAGCCCTGAGATTCTCCGCAGTTGAAACATCTGTAGCAGGCACCGTTTCTTACAGTGATTGCACCGCAGTTTGAGCATATTGGCGCATCATCGGGAAAGTGCTTGAACTGGTCGTCAACCTTTTCTACAGAAACTCTGCGTGCGGCTGAAAATTCACCCTCGCCTGCCCCTGCCATCACAACGGCGGGAGAAGTTTTTGGTGAAGCCGATGTTCTCAGAGATTCGGCGCCGGCTCGGGGGCCTTTGGGGGAACTGACATCTTTGCGGCCATTATCTTTATTTGAGCCTGGGCCGGCAACTTTCGGCTTTTTTGCTGAACCGTCTGTGTTTTTGTGGTAATCCGGGATATTTTTCTCGGCATACCCCGGCAGGAACTGACATCCAAGCCAGCAGAATATATAATCAATGAGGCTGGCCGCGAATTTAATCTGTTTGTTTGATGTCATACCGGAGGGTTCAAAGCGTGCGTGGCGGAACTTGTCAACAAGCGTGACCAGCGGTACACCGTACTGGAGGCTCATTGAAACGCAAGTGCCGATTACATCCATCAGCCCGCCGACGGTGCTGCCTTCCTTTGCCATTACAATAAACAGCTCCCCGGGCTGGCCGTCATCATGCAGTCCGACCGTGAGGTAGCCTTCGTGGCCGTTGACTGAGAATTTGTGCGTGATACTCTTGCGGGTATCGGGCAGTCTCTTTCTATACGGTTTCTGGATAATTACGGTCTCAACTTCTTTTTTGCCGTTGCTTTGCTCACTTATGGAAGTATTCATGGGCTGTGTGCGTTTCGAACCGTCGCGGTATATAGCAACGGCCTTTAGGCCGAGTTTCCAGCTTTCGGTGTAAGCATCTTTTATGTCTTCTCTGGTGCTCTGGTTGGGCATATTTATTGTCTTGCTGATAGCACCAGAGAGGAAGGGCTGCGCGGCGGCCATCATTTTTATATGCGCCTGCCAGTGAATATGGCGTTTGCCGTTTTTCGGCTTGAAAGCACAATCAAATACCGGCAGATGCTCGGGCTTTAGCACGTCCGAAGTTTCTATTGTGTCGTCTTTGTTGATGGTGTCGCAAATGCTTTCAATCTGCTGCTCATTGTATCCGAGCCTGCGAAGGGCCAGCGGTACAGTCGTGTTTACGAGCTTGAGCATACCGCCGCCTGCAAGAGATTTGTATTTTACGATTGCGATATCCGGTTCAATGCCGGTCGTGTCGCAATCCATCATGAACCCTATAGTTCCTGTGGGTGCCAGAACTGTCGCCTGGGCGTTTCTGTATCCGTATTTAACCCCGTCTTCGTAGGCCTGGTCCCAGGAATCTTTCGCGGCTGATACAAGCTCTTTTGCGCAGAGAAGCTCTGATATCTCATGTGTTTTTTCCCTGTGCATTTCGATTACATTGAGCATCGGTTCACGGTTTTTGTCAAACTCTTCAAACGTACCCATAGCCGCGGCTATTTCAGAACTTACACTGTATGCAGTGCCGGTCATCAGCGAGGTAATTGCTGATGCAAGAGCTCTGGCCTCGTCTGAATCGTAGGGCAGTGCCAGGCTCATTGCCAGGCATCCCAGGTTCGCATAGCCCAGACCCAGCGGCCTGAATTTATGGCTGTTTTCAGCGATTCGAGCTTCAGGGTAGCTGCCGTTATCTACGAGTATGTCTTGTGCGATTATGAATATTCGAACTGCTTTTTTGAACCGGTCAGTTTCAAATGAGCCGTCTGGGTTTCTGAACTTCGTCAGGTTCAGCGAAGCCAGGTTACATGCGGAGTCATTGATAAACATATACTCACTGCATGGGTTAGAAGCGTTTATTGGTGCAGAATTCGGGCATGTGTGCCATTTGTTTATTGTGGTGTGGTACTGTAGCCCGGGGTCGCCGCATATCCGTGTTCCCTCGCATATCATATCCATCAGCTCGTCGGCTTTATAGGTATCAACAGGTTTTCCGTCAGTGACTGCGATAGTCTGCCAGTCGCCGCCTTTTTCAACCTGCTCCATAAACTCGTCGGTAACCCTGATTGACAGGTTTGCGTTCTGGAACATAACGCTGTTATACGCTTCACCGTTGAAAGTGCCGTCGTAACCCTGCTCTATCAGTGCCCAGGCCTTTTTCTCTTCGAGCGTTTTGCATTCGATGAATTCTTTTATATCCGGATGTGTAACCATAAGCGACTGCATCTTTGCAGCGCGGCGTGTTTTGCCTCCGGATTTTACTACACCGGCGATCTGGTCGTAAACGCGCATAAAACTTAAGGGGCCCGAGGGTGTTCCGCCGCCGGAAAGTTTTTCGCGGGAGCTTCTCAGCGTCGAGAGGTCGGTTCCTGTGCCGGAGCCGTGCTTGAAAAGCATGGCCTCACTGTTAGCCAGCCGCATTATATCTTCCATGGTGTCTTCTACAGATTGTATAAAGCACGCAGAAGACTGGGGATAGCTGTAGCTGTCCGGACATGGGACAGCCTTGTTTTCCTTGTTGTCCCAATGGAAATTATGCGGGCTTCCAGCCACGCCGTAAACGTCTTTTAGCCCGACATTAAACCATACGGGTGAATTGAAAGCCCCGTACTGGTTAACACACAGCCAGGCGAGTTCACGATAGAAAACGTCTGCGTCTTTTTTTGAGGCGAAATAGCCGTCCTTTAAGCCGCGGTCTGCGATTGTGCGGCTGACTCGCTCTATAAGCTGTTTCACTGAAAATTCACGCTCATCAGTGCCGTTGTCACCGTAGAAGTACTTGCTCACAACGATTTTCGTAGCGAGCTGACTCCAGGTTGTCGGGGCTTCAATATTCTTTTGCTCAAAGATGATTTCACCCTTGTCACCGGTTATAGATGCTTCGCGGGTTTCCCATTCAAGCTGGTCAAAAGGATGAATCTTCTCATCAGAGAAAAAATGTTCTACCTTAAGTCCTTTAATAAGATTGGTTTCTTTGAATTCTGTTTTTTGATGCTTATCTTTTTTGCCTGCCACTGCAGCCTCCGTGATATACTATATATTGTTAATTTTGGGGGAACAACACCATATATTGTTGCCAATAAGAAGTATAATCTACTAAATCTGTTTTGCTAAATCAAGACCTTTTCCAGCCTTTTTCAATATTTTTTATTCCCTATTTGTAAGTCGTTTCGCAGTATTAAAATAAGAGTAAAAAAAGTTATTCTATGTTTGAACCGTGAACCATCAATAACAAAACAAGGGCGGCCGGATGTCTGTATCCTGTTTTGATTTCATGATTATTTCAGCGGCATATCCGGGATAATTGGTTTGACAAGTCCGTATATATTCTTATCTTAAGGGCATTGGATTCGTAAATTTTATTATTATTAGCAATACGGGAAATAAACTTGAAAAAACAGACAGTTCATCTAATCTGCAATGCGCATCTTGATCCGGTTTGGCTGTGGCAGTGGCCCGAAGGAGCCGCCGAGACCTTGTCAACTTTTCGTACAGCGGCAGAGCTTTGCGAAAAGGATGGGTTTTTTATCTTTAATCACAATGAGGTAATACTTTACGAATGGGTTCGGGAGTATGATTCCGGTCTTTTTGAGCGTATCCAGAAGCTGGTAACGCAGGGGAAATGGCATATTATGGGCGGCTGGTACCTCCAGCCCGACTGTAATATGCCCTCCGGCGAGGCTTTTGTCCGTCAGATTTCAGAAGGCCGAAAGTATTTTAAGAAGTATTTCAATGTTGAGCCGACAACAGCCATAAATTTTGACCCATTCGGACACACTCGCGGGCTTGTCCAGATACTGGCTAAGACCGGATTTGACTCTTACCTCTTCGGCAGGCCGACACATCAATTCCTTGATTTACCGGCGGATACCTTTAAATGGGTGGGCTATGACGGTTCCAGTGTAACAGCTACCCGGTTTTCCGGCTGGTACAATACTAAACTCGGCCAGGCGAGAAAGATACTTGAGGAGCGGATTGAGACTTTTAAGGACATCAAAGTTCTGGCTCTTCTGTGGGGTGTGGGAAACCACGGCGGCGGCCCCTCCAGAAATGACCTTCAGCAGGTCAACGAGATGATCGCGGAACGCGGGGATGTCGAAATCCGGCACTCCACGCCAGAGGAGTACTTTTCGCATGTAGCAGAGTCGGGCGATGAACTGCCGGAGTTTGCTGATGAACTGCGTCAGTGGGCGGTCGGCTGCTACAGCTCACAGATACTTATAAAACAGAAGTACCGCCTGCTTGAGAATACATATTTTACGGTTGAGAAAATGGCTTCCGCGGCATGGTCGAACGGCTTTATTGAATACCCCTTCGAGGAGCTTGCCGAGGTGAGGCGGGATATGCTCGAAATTCAGTTCCATGACATTCTGCCCGGCACAAGCATCAAACCTGCGGAGGAAGACGCTCTCGAACAGATAGGCCATGCCCTGCATATACTCTCCAGAGTGAAGACGCGTTGCTTCTTTGCCCTTGCCAAGGGCCAGAAACTGCCGCAGGAGGGACAGATACCAATTCTGGTTTATAACCCACACCCATACACCGTAAAAACGTCTGTGACGTGTGAATTTAATCTCGCTGACTTTAAAACACTGGAAACATTTACAGATGTGAAGGTTTTTGACCAGGATGATGCGGCGTTGCCCAGTCAGGTCAAGAAAGAATACGCAACCTGTCACGGCGCAGAATGGCGTAAACGCGTTGTGTTTGACGCGGAGCTGAAACCTATGCAGATGAACCGTTTTAACTGCCGTCTGTTTGAGGTGCCTGCTAAACCGGAAAAAGAACTGAAAATTGTTGATAACAAGATCCGTTTCAAAACTCAAAGCCTTGATATCACCATAAACGCCGATACCGGTTTCGTTGATAAATATCTGGTAGAGGGCAAATCTCTTTTAAAACCCGAAGCGTTCAAGCCTGTGATAATTCAGGATGATGCTGACCCATGGGGTATGATGAAAGAGAAGTTCCTAAATAAAACAGACGAATTCAGGCTTATGACTCCTGAAAAGGGAACCCGTTTTTCGGGTATAGCCGGGCATGTTATTGACTCTGTCAGGGTAATAGAAGATGGCGAGGTCAGAAGTGTAGTTGAGGTTCTGCTTTCGTGCCGCGATTCTTCTATCTGTATGCACTATATACTGCCCAAAAAGGGAACTCTCGTGGAGCTGGATGTTCAGGTCTTCTGGAACGAGAAGGATTCAATGCTCAAGCTCTCAGTGCCTCTGCTTTTCAAAAATTCTGTCTGCCTGGGACAGCAGGCCTACGGCCGCTGCAGTCTGCCCGTTGACGGTACAGAATCTGTTTCGCATGGATGGGTCGCGGCTGTAAGCGAGACTGACGACTGCGGGATTGCCTGTATTAAGGACAGCATATACGCATCAGATTTTCATGATGGCCAGCTCAACATTACGCTTCTAAGAAGCCCTGCCTATTCTGCCCATCCGGGTGCGGATAAAGACGGCAAGATGTGTTTGTTCATGCCGGATGACCGTTTTGTTCACAGAATTGATCAGGGTTACCGCAGCTTCAGCCTGTGGTTTGACGGCGGTTCTGCCGGATCTGTTTTGCAGACTATTGATCGAAAAGCACAGCTTTGCAGCGAGAAACCATATGCGTTAAGTTTCTTCCCCGATTGCAGCTGCGAAAAACCGCATCCGCCTGTTGTCATTGAAAACGAATCTATACTTGTAACTGCCCTCAAACACTCAGAAGAGGGAGAAGAATTGGTGGTAAGGCTTTTTGAACCCCAGGGCAAGCCGACAACAACCATGATGACTCTGCCCTCGGTTGCTAAGCAGTTTGAGCTGAATTTCAGCCCGTTTGAGATAAAGACGCTGAGCATCGATATCGAGAATTCCCGTATTACAGAAACTGACCTGCTTGAGAGGCCTTTGGCTGAATGATAAATGCCGGTATAGTTAAACATGACTTTTAACCAAAACTGAAAGGAATTGCAATGAATGACACAAATATAATAGTAATCGCCGAAGCGGAAATCAAAGATGGAATGGTCGAAGAGGTTCTCCCTCAGCTCGAGGCCCTTGTGGAATCAACCCGTAAAGAGCCCGGCTGCATTGAGTACAATCTTCACCGTGACCTTGAAAACGAAAAGGTGTTTATGTTCTACGAAGTCTGGGAATCTAAAGCTCATCTTGAGACACATATTGAACAGCCTCCGCTCCAGAATCTGCTTGCCAGACAGGAACAGTGGTTTGCCGGCCCGCTCACTGCACGAAGCTATTGTAAAGTCAGATAAGACCTCGCAAAACCCGTCCGGCACGGTTTGCCGGAATTCACTGAAATTATTAAAAATTTGCGGGTGAAAACAGGTTTTTGCTTGACATTGAGTTTTTCTCAACTAAAATATAATCAGAATAAACGATAAAAATAGATTGCTGAAAAAAGCTCTTATAATTTCGGTTAAAGTTTTAGTCGAGGCCGTGTAAATAGTGCAAATGCCTGGCAGCTTTAGCCGAAATTTTTTTATGCCCTGAAATTAAAGAGGGTTCAATTTTACAGGTTGTAAACAATTATAAAAGGATACTTATGGCTGAAAAAATCAAAGCCGTTATTTTTGATATGGACGGTGTGCTTGTAGATTCTGAAGAGTTTATCTGCGAGGCGGCATGCAGCATGTTCAAAGAACTTGGACTTGATGTTAAGCCCGAGGACTTTGAGGATTTTGTCGGCACCGGTGAGGACAGGTATATTGGCGGCGTAGCGGAGAAGTACAATTTCCAAATAGACCTGCCGCAGGCAAAAAAACGGACATACCAAATCTATCTTGACATAATCAAAGGCAAACTCAAGCCGCTGGCAGGGGTTAAAGATTTTATTTCCAGATGCGGCGTCTCCGGTCTGAAGCTGGCAGTTGCCTCCAGCGCGGATTCGATCAAGGTACGCGGCAACCTCGACGAGATAGGCCTTCCGTTCGAGACATTCGGGGCGGTTATTACAGGCAGCGACATTGAAAGAAAGAAACCTGCGCCGGATATCTTTCTGTTGGCGGCGGAGAAGCTCGGGGTTGAGCCCTCCCGCGCATTAGTCATCGAAGATGCTCCCAGCGGAGTAGAGGCAGCAAAAGCCGCGGGCTGCCGCTGTCTGGCAATCACATCATCATTCACCAGAGAACAGCTATCCAAAGCCGATTTCCACGCCGCTGACCTGGCAGATGTGCCTGAAGAAGTATATTCACTTTTTTGATTTGCTATATTCTGCAACTTTTCACTTTCAGTTTTAATGGTATTGAATTATATTATCTCGCATGAGTAACGATAACAAAAACACAGAATCGGCCCCTAAGAGGGATTTTATACGTGACATTATCAACACTGATATCGAAAACGGCAAATGGGACAGCCGCGTTCACACGCGTTTTCCCCCGGAGCCTAACGGCTACCTTCATATCGGGCACGCTAAGAGTATTTGCTTAAACTTCGGTATAGCTGAGAGTTATAACGGCAAATGCAACCTGAGGTTTGATGATACAAATCCGACAAAAGAAGAAGATGAATATGTTCGTTCTATAATCGATGATATTCAGTGGCTTGGGTGGCAGTGGAACGGAGAGGCTCTTTTTGCCAGCGACTATTTCGAGCAGATGTACGAATGGGCCATTGAGCTCATAAAGGCGGGCAAGGCTTATGTTTGTGATCTCACGGCCGTTGAGACCTCAGAATACAGAGGCTCACTTACCCACCCGGGCAAGCCAAGCCCTTACCGTGACCGCAGCGTTGAAGAAAACCTTGACCTCTTCGAGCGTATGAAGAAAGGCGAGTTCCCGGACGGTTCCCGTACTTTAAAGGCGAAGATAGATATGGCTTCACCAAACATGAACATGCGTGATCCGGTCATGTACCGTATTCTCCATGCCAGACACCATCGAACCGGCAATAAGTGGTGCATATACCCTATGTATGACTGGGCACACGGGCTTGAGGATTCTATCGAGGGCATCACACACTCAATCTGTACCCTGGAGTTCGAGAATCACCGTCCGCTTTACGACTGGTTTCTTGACCAGCTTGGTATTCACCATCCTCAGCAGATAGAATTTGCCAGGCTCAACCTTACCTATACCGTAATGAGCAAACGAAAACTGCTGCGCCTTGTTGAAGAAAATCATGTTCAAAGCTGGGATGATCCCCGTATGCCGACTATTTCGGGAATGAGACGCCGCGGCTACAGCCCCCAGGCAATTCGTGATTTCTGCAGGGTCATAGGTGTTAACAAGTTTAATTCAACCGTGGATTTAGCGCTGCTTGAACACTGTCTTCGTAAAGATCTTAACGCAAAATCGCCGCGGCGTATGGCAGTTTTGAATCCTCTTAAAGTCATTATAACAAATTACCCCGAAGATCAGGTTGAAGAGCTCGATGCGGTTAATAATCCCGAAGACGAATCCGCCGGCACCCGCAAGGTTCCATTCTCAAAAACCATCTATATTGAACGCGAAGATTTTATGGAGGATCCGCCGCGGAAGTTCTTCCGTCTCTCTCCGGGTCGGGAAGTAAGGCTTAGATATGCATATTTTATTACCTGTAATGAGGTTATAAAAGATGAGTCCGGTAATGTTGTAGAGCTGCACTGCACTTATGATCCGGCGACGAAGGGCGGCGATTCTCCCGATGGCAGAAAGGTAAAGGCAACTCTGCATTGGGTTTGTGAAGCAAAATCCGTTGAGGCGGACGTGAAACTCTATGAAAGTCTTTTTACTGCCGCCAATCCAGATGACGTGAAGGAAGGCGGAGATTTTACTGACAATTTAAACCCTGATTCCGTCAAGGTTCTCAAAGGAGCTCTGCTTGAGCCCTCACTCTCGCAAGCCATGCCGCTTGAGCGGTTTCAGTTTGAACGCATCGGTTATTTCTGCGCAGACAAGGACTCGACGCCTGAAAAACTGATTTTCAATAAAACGGTAGGACTGCGTGATACCTGGGCAAAGATACAGAAAAAGGGCGGCTGAAATCTTTTTTCATAACTTTAAGCCTAATATGACGGCAAATGAAACAAAAGATATCACAGTGCTGTTGACCACTATCGAGGCAGAGAGCTCTTTGTTGCCGTTTAATTGTTCTGCCAGGATATAAGAGCTTACAGCGGTTGGAGATGCCAGAAGCAGCATTACTGCCAGTTTTTGCGTGTCAGTTAGACCGAACCAGTCTGCCGCGAAATATCCGATGAGGGGACAGAATCCGACTTTGATTAAAGACGCGGTCAGCGAATACTGCAATAAAGTCCATGAAAATCTGGTCTGTGCAAGTGTAGCTCCGACACACAGCAGTGCCGCGGGCAGCACCAGACCTGTTATTGCGTCAAAAGAGCGATCCAGGTAAACAGGCATTTCAACCCTGAAATGTGCCGCCAGCAACCCCAATACAACTGATATAATCAAAGGATTTGTCACAATTTTTTGAAAAGTTTTCCAGAACTGCCTGCCGTTGGCGGATGTGTCAGTAACCAGAAGCGCTATCACTGATATTATATTGTAAGCAGGAACGCACATCGCCAGGGTCAGTATGCACATCCTTGCTATGTCGCTGCGCATACCGGAACCATATCCGGCGAACGTGTAAAAGACCACAGGTATTCCGATGTAGGCTATATTCGTTCTGAAAGAGCCCTGAATAAAGGATCCGATGTAGCTTTTTTTAATTTTAAAGACGAAACAGATAACTGCTGCCAGAATAATTGCCGCAGCCATACCGCACATCATCACCGCAAAACTTTCCAAGGCCTCGTTAAGGCCTTTGTCCATTGTCGATATCTCATAAAAAAGGTACGCCGGCAAGCCCACCCAGTACGCAAGCCTGCCCAGACCTGAAGTAAATTCAGACGAAAGAAATTCTGTTTTTCGCAGAATAAAGCCCAGAGAAAGTATGATTATAACCGGCAGTAATATTTCTAAAGTATCCATAACTGTATTTTTTATAAGGTCTTGAGCTGTGAAATTTTTCAGCGGGACAGCACCTGTCCTGTTAATTTATTGTAAATCTTGACATTAAAAAACATTAAGTCTATACTTTATATACTTTATGTACAAACGTCAACAGTAGTTATCAGCAAATAATCTGGAGATCTGTCATGGATTCGTTTTTAGAAACCCTCAGAGGTTTTTTATCGCCTGTCTGGCTGTGGCTTGTAGTGGGGATAATTCTTCTGATCCTTGAGTTTGAAATTCCGGGGCTTATAGTTTTTTTCTTCGCTGTCGGGGCTTTCGCGACGGCAGTTGTCTGTTTAATCCCTGATGTACCGCTCTCTATCCAGTTATTGGTTTTCCTGACGGTGTCAATAGTTTCGCTGTTATTGCTGCGAAAGTATCTTAAAAATATATTTCACGGTTATACACAGTCAAATCCTGACGAAAGTGTTATAGAAGAAGATTTTAAAGGAAAAAAAGTGTTAGTAATAAGCGGTATAGCCCCAGGGCGGCCCGGCAAAGTGGAATTTAACGGGACAGGCTGGGAAGCCGAGGCCGACGAAGAGATACCGGCTGATTCACTTGTTGAAATTGTAAACATTCGTAATCTTTCACTAATCGTAAAGAAAGTATAAATGAAAAGACTTATTTAGGAGAAAAAAATGCTTTTATCCTCGTCCTTAACACCGGTTGCCGTAGTTCTTGTTCTGGCAATAATTTTTGTTATTGTCCTGTTAGCCAAGACCATGCAGATTGTTCCCCAGAGATCGGCATACATTGTTGAACGTCTGGGAAAATACAGTAACACCCTTGAAGCGGGGCTGCATATACTTGTTCCTTTTATCGATAAGGTTGCCTATAAACTTTCGCTCAAAGAACAGGCAATTGATGTGCCGCCTCAAACCTGCATAACCAAAGACAATATCTCTGTCGAGGTTGACGGTGTTCTTTATCTGCGGGTTATTGACCCTTCCAGGGCATCTTATGGTATTGATGATTATATGTTCGCTTCTATTCAGCTGGCACAGACAACTATGCGTAGCGTAATTGGCAAACTGGACCTTGATAAATCATTCGAAGCGCGTGAAGCAATTAACGCAACTATTGTCGATGCAGTGGATAAGGCCTCTGATCCCTGGGGCGTTAAGGTTACCCGCTACGAGGTAAAAAATATTTATCCGCCGCAAAGCATCAAAGACGCGATGGAAAAACAGATGCGGGCGGAGCGTGAGAAACGGGCACTTATCGCCCAGTCACAGGGTGACCGTCAGGCTAAGATCAACCGCGCTGATGGTATGAAACAGGAGGCGATTGCGGTATCAGAGGGTGAAAAGCTCAAACGTATCAATGAAGCGGAAGGGCGGGCATCTGAGATTCTGAGAGTAGCCGAAGCCACCGCGGCGGGTATATATAAAATTGCTGAATCAATACGGGCCGATGGAGGAAAGGACGCGGTCAATCTGCGTATAGCGGAGCAGTACATACAGGAATTCGGCAAGCTGGCAAGCACCAATAACACTATGATTATACCGAGCGATCTCTCTGATATAGCAGGGTTTATCAAAACCGCGACAAGTGTTGTAAAGCATACCGCTGACCAGAAAGAGCCTAAGCAGTCAACATGATAAACATATTCTGTGTTGTCTCTAAGTCAATATGAAATATTGAGCACTCTTACTGCTCGGCATATTCAAACGCCTTGCCGGCAACACTGAAGGGTCTGTCCCTGCCGATATTGTTTAAGAGTCCCAATGCGGTCATGTTTACAATGAGACTTGAGCCGCCGTAGCTGAGAAACGGCAGAGTCAGGCCGGTTATAGGCATTAAGCCAATGGTCATGCCGATGTTTACCACTACCTGTGTCATGAACATCACCACTATGCCCACAGCTATGAGCCTGCCGAACGGGTCTGTGTTGAACCAGGCTATCTCAAGGCCGCAGGTAGCTATGACGCAGTAAAGAAGAAATACACAAATACAGCCCAGAAGTCCCCATTGATGCGCGATAATCGCAAAGATAAAATCGTTGTGTGCTTCGGGCAGGTGTACATGCTTGTCTATCGAGTAGGGGCCTTGTTTAAATCCGTAACCGGAAACACCGCCGGTAGATATGGCATATTTTGAGTGTTGAAGGTGATAGCCTTCGTCCCGTTTCCAGTGATACAGCCTCACAGGTTCTACTCCTATGATTCTGGTAAGTGCGGGGCTTTTTGTGACTTTGTTATAAATCCATTCATTTTGCAGCAGGACACTGGCAATTCTCATTCGCTGGTAATCCCGCATATTGAGCCATAACACAGGGCTGAGCATTGCCGCGGCAGTTATAATCAGGACAAGATGCCGAACTCTGGCGCCGGCGGCAAAGAGCATCGCAAACAGCAGCGGAAGCATCAGCATAACCGTGCCCAGGTCGGGCTCAAGTATAATAAGTCCCATCGCTATAAATGTCAGCACAAAAGGCCCTATAAGCCCGTGGAGCCGCCGGTAGTTTTTTCTGTAACGCAAATACCAGGCAAGCGCAACGATATAGGCGAGTTTGCAGAATTCGCTCGGCTGAACCTGAAAGTAGAGACTTCCCCAGCCCAGTCTTATCCATCTTCTTGAACCGTTTATATATGGAATAAACATTCTCCATATGTCCCTAAAGCCCGCGGGCATCGGCACAAACCGTTCAATAAGGAGAATAGTAAGTAAAACAAGTGTGATCGCGTATATCCAGTAGCTCAGCGGGCCCAGGGATTTGTAGTGCAGCAGGTTTATCAGGACAAAGCATACACTGCCTGCAAGTGCAAAGAGTATCTGCTTTTGCCAGAAAGCCTCATTCTGTTCGGCGGCATAAATGGATATAATGCCAATTGCAATAAGAGCAAAACAGCTTAAAACCATAATGCTTCTGAGCAAAACCAGGCGTCCGTTAAAAATGTTGAACATCATACTATGTCCTGGTAAAAACAGCGGCTGTATTTATAAAAATCAGCGGAGACTTTTTTACTAATAAACTATTGTCTGAAGATTCGGGCTAACAGAGATACATGGTATTATTGCCGCTGTAAAAGCGGGTCACTGTAGTTTGGCGATTCTTTGGTTATGGTTATATCATGCGGATGCGATTCGCGTATTGAAGCGGAGCTGACCTTTACAAAACGCGCGTTCTTTCTAAGCTCTTCAATTGTTGGAGTTCCGCAGTAGCCCATCCCCGCCCGCAGGCCGCCGACAAGCTGATAGACATATTCATTCAATTTCCCCCTGTAAGGTACGCGGCCTTCAACACCTTCGGGAACAAGTTTTCTGTTATCAGAAACCGTCCCCTGGCCGTAGCGGTCCGCAGAGCCCTTGACCATAGCGCCTAAAGAACCCATGCCGCGGTATTCTTTGAACTGACGTCCGCGGTAAATAATCAGCTGCCCGGGGCTTTCGTAAAGTCCGGCAAGCATAGAGCCGAGCATTACGCTCGAGGCGCCTGCCGCGATAGCCTTGGCTATTTCGCCGCTTAGCTTGATGCCGCCGTCAGCTATTACAGGCACATCGTGCTTGTCTGCTTCTTCAACAACGTTCATGATAGCCGAAATCTGCGGCACGCCCACGCCGGATATCACACGTGTTGTGCAGATAGCGCCGGGGCCTATGCCGACCTTCACTGCGTCTGCTCCGGCCTCTATAAGCGCCTTCGCGGCTTGAGCAGTAGCAATATTTCCTGCTATAACGTCTATTGAATGACGTTTCTTTATATATTTGAGCGTTTCAATGACATTTTGCGAGTGGCCGTGTGCCGTATCAACGACTATAACGTCAACCTCGGCTTTTATGAGAGCTTCTATTCTGTCAAAATTGTTTACTCCAACGGCTGCCCCGACCAGAAGTCTGCCTTTGTGATCTTTGGCGGCCATAGGGCACTGCTGCACCCGATCTATGTCACGCATGGTAATCATACCCGCAAGCCTCTCGCCCTTTATCAGCAGCAGCTTTTCAACCTTGTGCTTTCTAAGAATTTCTTTGGCCTGTTCAAGAGTGGTCTCAGCCGGGCCCGTTACGAGTTTTTCCCTTGTCATGACCTCGCCGACTTTGATATTGTGGTCGGTGAGGAATTTCAGGTCGCGCTTTGTTATAATTCCGACGAGCTTTTTGTCATCCACCACTATGGGTATTCCTGAGAGACGCTGCCTTTCCATCAGATTCATCGCAGTTGTAACCGTATCCTCAGGTGATAAAGTGATAGGATCGAGAATTACGCCGTTTTCAGAGCGTTTTACCTTTTCCACTTCGAGAACCTGCATCTCAACCGGCAGATTTTTATGGATTATGCCTATCCCGCCTTCCTGAGCGATTGCTACCGCAAGCGCGGATTCGGTTACGGTATCCATCGCAGCCGAAACTATTGGGATATTAATTTTTACATTCCTTGTCAGCCTTGTTTGAGTGTTTGCTCCACTCGGGACAAAATCGCTTTGAGCGGGTATTAGTAATACGTCGTCAAAAGTTATTCCATTGTCAACTATTTTAACGTCTGCCAGACTCATCAAAAATTATTCCATCTTTATTTATGTTTTTTAATTGAAACAACGGCCCCTTGCCGAGAAGAGGCCGTTGTGTAAATATTAAGTTTTAATCAGTTTTAATAGTTAATCAGCTTATTGAGCGGATTGGGGCTGAACCTGTATCTGCTGAGGTTTTTGCTGTTTGGCCGGGTCATATTCTTCGTCATAAGTCAGCTCAGCTTCTTCTTTGAGCTTTTCAATATAGCTGCTGACGTATTTGTTGCGTTTCTCGCTTTCTAACCTGGCTTTGATGTTGGCTTTAACCTCATCAAAAGTCTGGGTATTAGCCTCTTTTTTGTCTGTAACCTTGATGATGTGGTAACCGAACTGTGTTTCTACAACATCGCTGATCTCACCAACTTCCATGGCGAAAGCTGCGTCAGAGAAAGGTTTAACCATACGGCCCTGCGAGAAGAAATTCAGGTCACCGCCGTTTTTGCCGGAAGGGCAGTCAGATTCGCTTTTTGCCAGCTCTGCAAAGTCTTCGCCCGCATCGATCTTAGCCTTAATTGCCTTTATTTCTTCTTTAGCAGCGGCTTTGTCTTCCTCTGAAGCGTCTTTTTCAACCTTTACGAGGATATGGCTGGCTCTTACCTGCTCGGGCTGTTTGAATTGCTGGGTGTTTTCATCGTAGTAATTTTTGACATCTTCGTCAGAAACAACCAACTCTTCGTCAGCAAAGTCTTCTATGAGGGCTTTAAAACCAAGACCCCGGCGGATATTGTCCTTGAGCTCTTTCATGCTGCGGCCTACCTCTTTTAGACGTGCATCAAGCTCTTCCATTGACATGCCCTGAGTGTCGGCGATGTTTTGGATCTCTTCGTTTATATCATCTTCACTGATTTTGATTTTGCCGGCCTGGATTTTGTCGTCTATGAGCATTTCCGTTATTACCCTGTCAAGCATCTGGCCGCGGCTGCGATCCATATACTGCTTTTTAACGGATTCTTCTGCTGTTGCCAGCTGGGGTGTGTCTTTGATAATTCGTGCGTCTATATCCGATTTCATTATCTTTATGCCATTTAAGACAGCAAGCTCTTTATCCGCACCAGAATTATCTTCGGCGGCGGCTTCCTTAGCCTTGCCGTTCACTTCGCCGTCTTCCTTAGCAGAGTAAACATCGACACTTACAGAAAACACACAAAGCAATACAGCTAATGACATCAGTGTTCTGTTAAACATAAAATTCCTTTCTTGTGATTAGATTGCATTTATTAAATTTGACATTTTCTGAAAATTTGAGTAAAAGTCAAGGCAATTCAAGAATTGTAGTATTAGAATTTGAACAGCAATAAGTATTTACATAAATTATTAAGTCATTACATATAAGACGTGCAAAATGTTCACAAAAAAACATATTTCATCATGCGATATCGAGATAACTCCCAGGTATAACGAGACAGACCAGGGCGGCGTGGTGCATCACAGTGTATATCCTGTTTATTTCGAGATGGGCAGAACTGAACTCCTTAGAGCAAACGGGTTTGCGTATAAAGACCTGGAGGCTTCCGGCTGTGCTATGGTGGTGGCTCAGTTGAATATAAAATATCGGGGGCCGGCTTATTATGACCAGAAAATCATGGTAACTACTACCTGCCAGAGGATTACAAGAGCAAGAATAGAACACAGTTATATCGTAAAAGATGCAAAAACCGGCAAAGTCATCACAGAAGGCCAAACCACACTTGCCTGCATTGACGGTGAGGGCAAGATGAGGTCAGTGCCGGATTTCCTTTTTGGAATGGCACCATCATAAATTGAGGTTTTAGTTTAAGCCCGAAACTCATAAGTTTTAGTCATATCAAGGGTTTTATACCTGCCGCGGTATCGAACAACAAACAATCGCAATAAATCTGAGGATTTATCCTGTTTTAGCTGGAAAATTTAAGCTGATTGTGTATCATCTACCAAATTTTAACTTATTGCGTATTTACTGCGCATTGAGAGCGTGTGATAAGAATAGAAACGTTTATATTACGGTGATAAATTGCCCAAACGTCAGGATATAAAAAAGATACTGATAATCGGCTCAGGCCCGATAGTAATCGGCCAGGGCTGCGAATTCGACTATTCCGGAGCTCAGGCCTGCAAGGCTTTGATGAAAGAGGGCTACGAAGTTTCTCTTGTCAACAGCAATCCTGCTACCATTATGACCGATCCGGAAATGGCATCAAGAACCTATATTGAGCCTATTACGCCGGATATGGTGGAAAAAATAATTGAGCGCGAACGTCCGGACAGCATACTGCCTACACTTGGCGGCCAGACGGGACTTAACACGGCGGTAGATCTGGCAAAAGCCGGAGTTCTGGATAAGTACGGGGTTAAATTACTTGGCGCTGACCTTGAAACCATCAAGAAGGCCGAGGAACGGGACCTGTTCAAAACAATTATACAGGAGATAGGGCTGGAAGTGCCCAAAAGCGGCTATGCGCATACCTGGCAGGAAGCGGAGGAAATCATAAAAGAAGTATCTTTCCCCGCCATCATACGTCCCTCATATACGCTTGGCGGAATGGGAGGCAATATTGCCTACAATATGTCTGAATACCGCAAATACATAGAATGGGGCCTTGAGCTGAGCCCTGCCAATCAGGTACTTGTAGAAGAGTCCGTTATAGGCTGGAAGGAATACGAGCTTGAGGTCATGCGGGACCGCAGGGATAACGTTGTTATAATCTGCTCAATCGAAAATCTCGATCCAATGGGTGTTCATACCGGCGACAGCATTACCGTTGCTCCGGCCCAGACACTTACCGATAAAGAGTACCAGATTATGCGGGACGCGGCAATAAAGATAATTCGCGCAATCGGTGTGGAGACGGGCGGATGCAACATTCAGTTCTCAGTTGATCCCCGCAGCGGAAAGCTCTATGTCATAGAGATGAACCCGCGTGTCTCGAGAAGCTCAGCGCTTGCTTCAAAGGCGACAGGCTTCCCAATAGCCAAGATAGCCGCTCTGCTTGCTGTTGGCTACACGCTTGATGAGATACCAAATGACATAACCAAAAAAACGCCGGCATGTTTTGAACCGACTATTGACTATTGCGTGGTGAAATATCCCCGTTTTACCTTCGAAAAGTTCCCTAACACCAACTCCGAGCTTACAGTCCAGATGAAAAGTGTCGGCGAGGCGATGGCGATAGGCCGTACTTTCAAAGAATCGTTCCAGAAAGCGGTAAGAAGCCTTGAAATCAACCGTTACAGCCTGGATAACTGTTATCTGCCCGAGGGTTTATCTGAGCAGCAGCTTATGGATAAGCTCAGGTCAAGTCCCTGGGACAAAGTCTGGTACGTTGCCGAGGCGATACGGCGGGGTATGCCGATAGGGCAGATTTACGATATTACCGGTATTGATCCGTGGTATCTGAATAATTTCCGAGAGATAATCGAGCTCGAGGGCTGGATCAAGTCTTCATGTCTCGAAGATATTGACAAGGAAAAGATGCTGCGTATAAAGCAGTTTGGCTTTAGCGATAAGTATATTTCCGGTATATTAGGCGTAACAGAATCTAAGTTCCGAAATTACCGCAAGGGTCTCGGCATAAAATGCGTTTACAAAATGGTTGATACGTGCGGCGCTGAATTTGAAGCGCATACCCCGTATCTCTACAGCACATACGAAGACGAATGCGAAGCTAACCCCACAGACCGCAAGAAAATTATTATTCTCGGCGGCGGGCCAAACCGGATCGGCCAGGGCATCGAGTTCGACTACTGCTGTGTGCACGCGGCCTTTGCTCTCAAAGAGATTGGCATAGAAGCGATTATGGTAAACTGCAACCCGGAGACGGTCAGTACCGATTATGACACATCAGATAAGCTCTTCTTTGAGCCGCTTACGTTCGAAGATGTTATGAATATTGTCGATGTTGAGAAACCCTATGGTGTTATTGTCCAGTTCGGCGGCCAGACACCCCTGAAGCTGGCAAACGCACTGATGGAAGCGGGGGTAAATATAATTGGCACTTCCCCTGAATCCATCGACAGGGCAGAAGACCGCGAAATGTTTAACCTTGTAGTCGAAAAACTGAACCTGACACAGCCGTTCAGCGGCACGGCAAGGACATTAGAAGAAACCGAGCAGATAGCTGATAAACTCGGATACCCTCTGCTTATAAGGCCCTCATTTGTTCTCGGCGGACGTGCAATGCAGGTGGTTTACAGCCGCGAAGCATTGGAATCCTGTGTCAAAAACGCTCTTGAGGCATCAGATGAGCATCCTATCCTTATCGATAAATTCCTCAATGATGCCACGGAGCTTGATGTCGATGCGGTAAGCGACGGCGAGACAGTTGTTGTCGGCGGGATTATGGAACATATAGAAGAAGCGGGAGTGCATTCGGGCGACAGTGCGTGCAGTCTGCCGCCAATATCGCTCGACGATGAAACGCTCTCAAGGATAAAAGATCAGACCTATATGCTCGCAAAAGAGCTTAATGTATGCGGGCTTATGAACATACAGTACGCGGTCAAGGACGGCGAAATCTATATTCTGGAAGTCAACCCCAGGGCTTCCCGGACAATTCCTTTTGTCAGCAAGAGTATAGGTGTGCCCCTGGCAAAGATAGCCGCGAAGGTTATGGCAGGAAAAAAACTTAAAGAGCTTGGCTTTACGGAGCAGGTTGTCAAGAAACATTATTCTGTAAAGGAAGCTGTCTTTCCGTTCCTCAAGTTTCAGGGCATTGATACACTGCTTGGGCCGGAAATGCTTTCTACCGGAGAAGTTATGGGAGTTTCAGATGATTTTGGGCTCGCCTTTGCCAAGTCGCAGATCGCCGCGGGCAACCGTCCCCCGATGAAGGGAAATGTTGCCATAAGCGTTAAGGATATGGACAAAAAAGCAGCGATTGAAATCGCTAAATCCTTTATATCCCTTGGATTCAAGATATTCGCGACAAAGGGCACATGTATTGAGTTGATCAACAATAATGTCCCCAGCGAGTATGTTCCCAAGCTCGACGAAGCGCGGCCAAACATTGTTGACAGGATAATAAACGGTGATTTTGACCTGGTTATAAATACGACCATCGGCCAGAAATCCATCGATGATTCGTTTGAGATACGCCGCAAGGCCCTTGACCATGCCGTGCCTTATGTGACAACAATAAGAGGAGCCAAAGCCATTTTAAAAGCTGTAAAGGCCATGAATGAGCTTGAGGTAAACGTCAAGCCGATACAGGAATATTATGCAGTATAAACTATTGTCGTTTAAAGAAATAACAGAGAGCAACACAATGGCCCCGGGCCGGATTATATAAAACGAGGAAACAAGCAATGAAGGCTATTCTGCTTTTAGAGGATGGAACAGTATTCAGCGGCAGGCCGATCGGCGCCCGCGGAGAAAAATGCGGGGAGGCTGTGTTCAATACAAGTATGTCCGGCTATCAGGAAATACTTACCGACCCGTCGTACTACGAACAGATAATCACAATGACATATCCGCTTATCGGCAACTACGGAGCCAATAAGGTTGACCTTGAATCGAAAAAAAGTTTTGTCAGCGGTTTTATTGTAAAGGAAAACTGCCCATATCCAAGCAGCTGGCGAAGCGAAATGTCTCTGGACGAATTTCTTAAGAGCCAGAATATTGTCGGAATGGAAGGCATTGACACAAGAAAGCTCGTGCGTCACCTGAGAACAAAGGGCGCTATGCGGGCGATTATATCGTCAGTGGATTCTGACATTGACTCACTTAAGAAAAAATTAGCGGATTACCCCGGGCTTCTCGGCAGGGATATTGTCTCGGACGTCTCCACAAGGACGCAGTATTCATGGACAAAGGGCGTTACTGATGTCCTCAGCGGAGTGGAGAATAACCCGCCAAAGAAATACAGGGTAGTCGCGTATGATTACGGGATCAAGCACAATATTCTGCGTCTGCTCTGCTCGCAGGGTTTTGATGTAACTGTCGTTCCTGCTGATACTTCAGCAGAGGATGTGCTTTCAATGAAACCCGACGGGGTGTTTCTCAGCAACGGCCCCGGCGATCCGGCACCGCTGAAATACGCCATCGGAAACATAAAAAAACTGCTCGGCAAGGTACCAGTGTTCGGTATATGCCTGGGCCATCAGCTGCTGGCGATTGCCCTGGGAGCGAAGAGTTATAAACTCAAATTTGGACATCGCGGCGCCAACCATCCGGTTAAAAATCTCGACAATGACCAAATTGAGGTTACCTGTCAGAACCACGGTTTCTGCATTGATCTTGATTCGATAAAGGGTGTTGACGTAGAAACGACGCACATAAACCTCAACGATAATACGCTTGCCGGCATCAGGTGCAGAGAATTGAAGGCCTTCGCGGTTCAGTACCACCCGGAAGCCTCGCCCGGGCCGCATGATTCGAGATACCTCTTTGATTATTTCAGGGAATTGATAGAATCTGATAAGGCTTAAAGTGTATGAGGGCTTTACACTGAAAAATTATTAAAAATCTAATAAGTAAGGATACGAGCATGGCAAAAAAATTTATCATCAAGACTAATTACGGAAGCATAACCCTTGAGCTTGACCATGAAAATGCACCTGTTACGTGCAGGAATTTTGAGCATTATGTGAACAAGAATTTCTTCGACGGAACCATTTTCCACCGTGTTATAAAGGGTTTCATGGTCCAGGGCGGCGGTATGACCTCGGATATGAACCAGAAACCGACAGATACGCCGATAGTTCTGGAATCAGAAAACGGGCTCAAAAACGACCGCGGCACAATCGCAATGGCACGTACAATGGACCCAAACAGCGCTACCTCACAGTTTTTCATCAACCATGCCGATAATGATTTTCTCAATTTCGCCCCCGGCAATCCCGGCTATGCGGTATTTGGTAAAGTCACAGAGGGCATGGAAGTGGTAGATGCAATCGCTGATGTAGAGACGGGAACCAAGGGCTATCACCAGGATGTACCGATGCAGACGATAACGATCGAAACGGTTTTGCCGCTTGAGTAGATTTTATGGCTTCGCTTGATATTATATGTCAGGAGCCGGTGGTATTCAGCGACCGCCGGCAGGCAGCGCATATGCTTGCTGAACACATTGCCGGGGCCTGCGGAAAAGAAAAGCCTCTCATTCTCGGCATTCCCCGCGGCGGGATGGTAATAGCAGCAGACATCGCGGCAGAGGTTGGCGGCGATCTTGATATTATACTGACCCGAAAACTCGGTGCTCCCAATAATCCTGAGCTGGCTATTGGAGCGATAACCGAAACCGCAGAGACGGTGCTCAATGACGAGTTGATCTGTTATCTTAATGTCAGTTCAGCATATATTGAAAACGAAAAGACATCACAGAAGAATCTCATTGCACAGCGTAGCAGCCGCTACAGGGGGATATACCCCAAACAGCCGATTAAAGACAGGATCGTTGTTTTGACAGATGACGGAGTTGCCACCGGGGCGACAATGCGTGCGGCTATCTGGGCTGCAAAGGCAGAATCGCCCTCGAAGATTATTCTGGCAATTCCCGTAGCGCCGCCAGATACGGCCGCATCTCTCTCCAGGGAAGTTGACCGCACAATATGCATCTCTGCCCCGTCAAACTTTGGAGCTGTTGGAATGTTTTACAGAGACTTCAACCAGGTTTCTGATGAAACAGTCATCAGAATACTTGAAAATACTGCCAAGCGCTGACAGAGAAACAGGCGAAATGGCGGCGGCTAAAAACCCAGGTCGCGAAGTTTTTCGATTGAGAGGGAGCCGCCGGATTTTATGTAGTTATCAACGCGTGCGGTTATGACCTTTACCACGATGTCGGTCTCTATGTTGACCGGATCGGAGGGTTTGAGTTTTGAGAGGTTTGTGTTTTTCCACGTTTCGGGAATGACCGCGACTGAAAAGCCCGCGGCGTCTTTTTTGGCTACTGTAAGGCTGATCCCGTCAACGGCGATTGAGCCTTTGTGGATTATCTCGCGGGAGATATCTGCCGGCACATCAAAGGTTAAATCCCAGAAATCGCCGCTCTGCACTGCCCGGCGGAGGCGTCCCTGTCCGTCAACGTGTCCCTGCACGATATGCCCTCCGAAACGTCCAGACGCTGCCATCGCCGGTTCGAGGTTTACACTCTCTCCGGCCTTGCGCAGTCCGGTTGTGCTTTTTTCCAGTGATTCCGGGCTCACATCAAAGCTGATCTGTGAGCCGGCGATCTTTGACGCGGTCAGGCATACGCCGTTAACCGCCACGCTGTCGCCGTGTTTGACATCCGCGGCGATATCAGGCGCATCAACAACCAGCAGCTTCCCGCTCGCCAGCGCCGTCAGCCGTTTAACAGTTCCAAGCGTTTGAATTATTCCAGTAAACATATTATATCATTTCAGATTAGTAACTTATGGGGTTATATCCGTGTTGCCGAAGGCTTTTTTTATCGTTTTCTTTATCTACTACCAGGCTTAACACTGCCTGCACGACCTGCTGATCGGTATATTCAGGGTGGCGGTTGCGTATTCCTGCTTCTACAATAGACCTGAGGTTGTCGCTTAATTCAATAACCATCTCCGCGCGGCGCTGGGGTCCTATTTTTCTTAAAACCTCAATCTGTTTTAAATAGGCATCTTTACTTGTGTCCTTTGGAATCATGGTTATTCTTCTTCTTATTCCCATTCAATGGTTGACGGCGGTTTACTGGAGATGTCATAGACAACCCTGTTTACGCCGCGTACCTCGTTTATAATTCTGCTTGAAATCAGGCTCAATGTCTCGTATGGAATCCGTGAGAAATCAGCGGTCATAAAATCGGTAGTATCGACCGAGCGAACCGCTATGACGTTCTCGTATGTGCGTTCATCGCCCATAACCCCGACCGTCTCAACCGGCACGAGCACCGCAAGTGTCTGGCTGACTTTGCGGTACAGTCCGGCGGCCTTGATTTCATTTATAAGTATCTCATCAGCATCACGCACAACGCGGAGCTTTTCTTCGGTTACTTCGCCAAGTACACGAACCGCCAGGCCCGGCCCGGGGAAAGGGTGCCGCCACACCATGTCTTCGGGCAGGCCGAGTATTTCGCCGAGCTTGCGGACTTCGTCCTTGAACAGGTCACGCAGCGGCTCAACCAGGTCAAAACCGAGCTGTTCGGGCAGGCCGCCGACGTTGTGGTGCAGTTTAATGTTCGCCGCGAGGTTGCCGTCTTTTGAGCCGGATTCGATAACATCAGGGTAGAGCGTGCCTTGCGCCAGGAATTTGGCGTTTTGGATTTTGCAGGCCTCTGACTTGAATGCCTCTATGAACTCGCCGCCGATAATCTTGCGTTTTTTCTGCGGGTCAACAACACCCTTGAGCTTTGCCAGGAACTGTTTTGACCAGTCCACGACATGGAGGTTTATCTTGAAGTGGCCACGGAACATTGTTTCCACGCCTTCCCGTTCATGGTTACGTAAAAGCCCGTTATCAACGAAGATACACACAAGCTGATCGCCGATTGCCTTATGCAGAAGCGCCGCGACAACCGCCGAGTCAACGCCGCCGCTGAGTCCGCAGATAACGGTGTCATCGCCAACCTTTTGCCGGACGGCTTCAATGGCTTCCTCGGCGAAGTCCTGCATCTTCCAGGAGCCTTCGCAGCCGCAGATGTTATACAGGAAGTTTCGCAGAATCTCCATGCCTTCCGGCGTGTGGGTTACCTCTGGGTGGAACTGAACGCCGTAGAACTTCATCTTGCTGTTCCGCACAGCGGCATAAGGGCAGCTCTCTGTTGAGGCGAGAATGTCAAAGCCCGCCGGCACCGCGTCAATCTGGTCGCCGTGGCTCATCCAGACGGTAGTTTCTTCGTTGACGGCGTTAAACAGGTCACTTGAATCCTTTACGGTGATTTTTGCCCTGCCGTATTCGCGGCTTTTTGCCGGCTTGATATGCGCGCCGAGCATGGAGGTGGCGAGCTGCATTCCGTAGCATATCCCCAGAACCGGCACACCAAGCTCGAAAATACGCGGGTCAGTTTTCGGGGCGTTATCCGCATACACGCTGGCAGGGCCGCCGGAGAGGATAATGCCCGCGACGCCGTCCTCGGCAAGCCGCTCTATCTCGATATCAGGGCGGTAAATCTTTGAATATACATTGTTTTCCCTGACTCTTCGGGCTATAAGCTGGCCGTACTGGCTTCCAAAATCAAGTATTGCTATGGTTTCTCTGTGTTGGTTCATGTTAAAATATTTATAAAGGATTTATCTTTGGTTTCGGCAGGACTGTCCTGCATGTAATCTCATATCAGATATATACAATATCACAAATCTCAAATCCGACATCTCAAATTTCAAATCTGAAATCTCATTTATCAAATCACTCTGCTGATATTCTATAACTAAAACGCCAAAATGAAAATTCTTTCTGAAAAACTTTATTTAAGTTGACATTGCCAAAATAAAAACCAATAATAAACCAAATGAATACCGAACAAAAACTTTCTGTTCTTGCTGATTCGGGAAAGTACGATCTTGCCTGCTCGTGTAAGTACGATTACGAGCCGGGGCGGGTCAGGGGAGACGCCGGCAAATGGATTTATCCCTCTGCACTTCCGGGCGGCAGAAAAATGCACCTTCTCAAAACGCTATTGAGTAATGAGTGCGTCAACGACTGCACCTACTGCCCGTTTAACTGTGTTTCTAATACCCAAAGGTGCACTCTTGAGCCGGAGGAGCTGGCGGCAATGTTTTCGCGGCTAAAATCCGCCCGGATGGTGGATGGTCTTTTCGCATCTTCCGGTGTTTGCGGCTCAACAGAGAAGACAATGGCAAAGATAATCGCTGTTGCGGAGATTCTCAGAAAGAAGCAGCATTTCAGGGGTTTTATTCACCTCAAGATTGTCCCTGGTGCAAGCGACGAGGCAGTGCGCCAGGCGGTTATGCTGGCGTCCCGGGTATCTGTAAACATTGAGGCTCCGAGCCCGGAAAGGCTGGCTAAGCTCAGCCGCAGAAAGGATTTCCACAACGACATAATACGAACAATGAAGAAGATAAACGAATACAAACAGCTCAAAAAAGGCTCAAAGGGACAGACCACACAATTTGTGGTAGGAGCCGCCGGCGAGAGCGACAGGGAGATAGTCATCGCAACCCACCGATTATACAATGGTTATGATATGGAACGTGTTTATTATTCCGCGTTCCAGAACACCGCTTCCGATGAGCCCGCCGGAGATGAAGGGTTTGTCCGCGAGCACAGGCTCTATCAGGTCGATTATCTGCTTAGAAAATATAAGTTTGACAAAAATGATATCCTCTTTGACAGCGATGGCAGGCTGGATTTAAACCGGGATCCCAAACAGGTCTGGGCAGATTCTCATCCTGAATTTTTCCCCGTAAATATAAACAGAGCAGGTCGTTATGAGCTGTTGAGAGTTCCCGGAATCGGCCCTGTTGGAGCCTCGAGAATTATAAGCAGGAGGCGAAACGGCAGGATAACCGATGCGTCTGAGCTTGCGGCTATGCGTGTAAGGCACCGATTAGCCGGTTCTTACATAGTTTTTTAAATTTTCCTTGACATTATAAAGCTATATCCCGATAATGAACAAAGTGTTAAGTGGAATATTATCGAAAGGAACCACAAGTTAGAAGTTATTCCAAAATATTTCATTTCAGAAGTCTCTTTCTCGGCGCGGTTTGATGCTGCGCGAATTTGAAGAGGCAGCCTGCCCGTGCGGGCTTTGCGCTCTTTAACAATTTAATCTTTTCCCGGTCTGGTCTGAAATCAGAAGAAAGAAGCGTTAAAAGGTTTGCTGCCGATTACTGTAATTCTTTGTCGTTGAAGATGTAATCGCGTACAGGCGGCGGGTCTTTGATATTCAGGTCTGGTTGGAAATTAGAAGTCGTTATCACATAGCCTTGCGGGGTTGTCCTGCGGGCAGTTAATCGAAGAAGAACTCGAGAAACCTGGAGACTTAAAAGATGAAGAATATGATGATTACGACACTATTTCTGCTCGCAGTGGCCGCTGCGTGCGGTTCAACCGTTAAATTTACTGAGGATAACCAGACACTTATAAGAACCCCCGGTTCGCTTGTTACCTTAACTGTTGAGAGTACTGAAGAGCTCACAACACTAAGTGTAATAGCGACTATGGATACCGGAAGCGATACGTTTGCCGGCGGTACCGGCAAAGCCGACGCCGCGACATACGGCTGGACTGCTGATTTGAGCAAAAACCCCGTATTGTCAAATGGTGATCAGACGATTGAATTGGAACTGGCATATTTTCCGCTCGTTCCAACCGATTCATATCCTCCTCTTGACGGGACTGTAGGTTATGTTGCTTTCACCTATAACGGCGGCAATGTTCAGATTAGTCTTTCGAATGGAAGTCAACTTACTCTGGACAAAAACAGCCAGACGGTAGGCGCCATAGCAAGTACAGTTACAGTAGTTCCAGAGCCGGCAACAGTGCTGGTATTTGGAATCGGCGGGCTGATTATGAGAAGCTGTCTGAGAAACTCCTCATCAAATAAGAGAAAAGATTAAAGTTGCGCACTGAAATGTTATAATACAAAGCGGGTGATTCGTCGCCCGCTTTTTTTATGATTTTATGAACAAAGATTCAATTTAACTTGTAAATATACAAGAGTTAAATAGAATTACCCTTATGCTAAATCTGTTAAAAATATGCACGTATATTTTGGTTCCTGCCGCCGTTGTTATCGCGGGCAAAATCGCGATGGATTCTGTATCGGTAAGTACCGGTTACGAAGATGTCCTTTCAGCCCCAACCGCCTCCGAAACGGCACAGCAAAGCATTGGTTCTCAATCAGACGATGAAGACAGCACAGAGCATGCTCTTATAACAGCCGCCATGGCCCTGGCGCAGAAGATAAATCCGCCCATTGAGAAAAGCGGCACCGTAGTTTCAAGAACCGGCGGCCCCGATTCAGGGCAGAAACCCGAGCCGCCAACACCCAAGCCGCCCGTGGTTTATACAAAATTTAAACTTTTGGGAACCTGTGTCAATCATACAAACCCCGCAAGGTCGATAGCTTATATTGATGTTCCCGGCAAAGGCAAGCAGTGGGTGTATAAGGGCGAGGATGTCAATCATTCAGTAATAAAAGATATCATGGCAGGCAGTATTCTCGTTGACCAGGGCGGCAGTGTTACAGAGCTCTTTGTCCCGCAGGCCGCGCCGAATCCATTGCTCAAAACTGCCGGCTCAGTGGGTCAGTCAAGGGAGAGTGAATTAACGGCCCAGGTACAGCCGGGCTCTGCCGAGGCGGCTGCCTATGCCCAGGCGCAGGCAGAAGAAGCCCGCCAGCAGGCGAGTGTGACAGAAGACGAGCAGGAACGGCGTGAAGAGCTCGTCGAGAAAGCAACGAATCGAAGGGGCGTAAGTTATACCGTTGAGAAATCATCTCAGGTACACAGGATAATCCGGCCTGCCTCGACAAGCCGCACCGTTTCAGCACCGGCAAACACGCCCAGAGGGCCCACTGATCCGGCAGAAGCAGCGGCAAATGCAAAAAAACTCCTATCTGTCATGGAAAGTAATCCCGCTCTAAATTCAAGCGCCAACAAGGAGAATATGGAGAAACTGCTCTCTGTGCTTGAATCGATGTCAGAGGAGAAAAACGATGCTTCTGAAGCAGCCTCGGATAAATAATTGGGAATTTACGAACATTTTCAAGATTATTGAGTAAAAAAGTTAGAACAATCCTTGACGTAGCCTACAATTCTAATTAAAATACAATAAGTAAAGTCGCAGAGATTTGAAAATTGAATATGAAAACAGAATTATTATACAAAATTGATTTTTATAATTTTATGCATTTTAATCGCAATCATCATTTTCTACCTGTTTTCATGTCTTTATGTCATATCTCCGGTGCTTTATTATAACAGAGGTTTTCTAAATACGGTTTTAACCCTGCTGTTCCGGAATAAGTTTTAAAACAGGATTCCATAGGGTTAGGCTTGCAATTGTTTGTAAGTATAATTTTGTGTTCCGGTACAGTAATAATGGATCCAGATAAATTTAATTCAGGAGATTAAATTATGAAACGTAAAGGCTTTACATTGATTGAGCTCTTGGTCGTTATAGCGATCATTGCTATGCTCATGGCTATCCTGATGCCCGCACTTGGCCGTGTACGCCGTCTTGCACAGCGTCTGGTCTGCGGAACCAACATCAGAGGTCTGGGAACAGCTACAATGATCTATGCTAATGACAACGACGAAGAGTACCCCGTAGCAGGCGGCCGCGGCGATGCCGAATGGGTCGGTGCTAACGAGAACACACCTACAGAGGCGTGGGGAAGCACACAGCAGGACATCGAAGAACCTGACAGAGACGACGTAACTGTCGCTGCTTCACTTTATCTGCTTATTAGAGAAGCTGACGTAAGCCCCAAGCAGTTTGTCTGTACAAGCTCTGATCAGAAGGTTTATGAAGGACTGGCAGAAGCCGGTGATGCTGAGCCGTATCAGGATGCGGACCTGACAGACCTCTGGGACTTCGGCGAGTCACCTTGGCTGCACGTAAGTTACGCTTACCACTTCCCTTATAAAGATGGTACCGGCAGAGCACGTCCTGCTTCAACGAATAACTCAGCAGGATTTGCGTTTATCGCTGATAAAAACCCATGGTATGATGATTCAAATCTTAACCTTGGAACACCCGAGTCTGACGCATATGAGATGATCTGTGCACTGTTCAATGATGGCCAGAACCCCGGTAACAACGAGTGGGACAGCATTTCAAGGTACCTGATTCAGGTTGCCAACTCCGCAACTCACATGCGTGAAGGTCAGAACGTATTGTTCAACGACGGCCACGTAACTTTCGAAAACCGTCCTGATGTTGGTTACCAGTCAGATAACATCTACACCTGGTGGACGAACAACGGCCAGTTGGAAGAAGAACGCCGTATAGGTACCGAGCCTGAAGATGATGATCAGAGCATCGAAATCGGCGGCAGCGAAGATACAGTTCTTGTAAATGATTCGAAGATTCCTACCTAATAAGACTTTTTGGATATTTACATCTGCTTAAAAGATCAAACGGTCTCAGCGGTAATACTGCTGGGGCCGTTTTTTTTGTGTTTGTGTTTTAGGGCTCACTTGCTAAAATACAATAAAGTCAGATTTTAGGTATTATGATGGAAAAGACATCTTCAGTACAATTTGATATATCAGCCGAGAATGAGCCTCACATAAAATTGAGCGGTAGTTTGACCTTTTCAAATGCCTCTGAATTGTGGGGTCTGACAAGCGATTTTTTCAGGCAATTCAAGGGCAGCCGCCTTATTATCGACGGCTCGGCTGTTGATTCTTACGACAGCAGCGGGGCGGCATATCTCATCTGGATTGGCCGCCGTTGTGACAATATGAATATAACATACGATTTGACAGGATTTTCAGACTCTCTTCTAAGGCAGATAGAGGCGATGCGCCCCGGAAGAAAAAATAAAACAGCCGCGAAATATTCTAACATACACACTATCATCGAAGATGTTGGAGCCGCGACTTACAGTGTCTGGGACGGTTTATCCAGAATGCTTGTGTATCTTGGAGAGATTCTTTATAACCTGTTTTTATCGCTAAAGTCTCCAAAACGGTTTCGTTTAAAAGACACCCTGATTGTCGCAGAGCTCAGCGGCGCAGATGCCATCGGCATTAGTGCGTTGCTAGGCGGGCTTTTTGGATTGATACTCGCGTTTCAGAGCGTTATCACACTGAAGATGTTTGCCGCGGAAATTTTTGTCATAGACCTTGTTGTAATTGCCATGTTTCGTGTGATGGCTTCGTTTATAGCCGCGATTCTATACGCCTCCCGAAGCGGTTCGGCCTTTGCCGCAGAAATTGCGACTATGAAGGTCAACGAAGAAATAAGTGCGCTTAAAACCATGGGGCTTAGCCCGATCCAGTTTCTTGTGCTTCCTCGTGTCGTCGCGGCAACTTTGATAGTCCCGATGCTTGCTCTTTTTGTAATCCTTTCAGCTTTCATTGGCTGCGGCTTTGTGATGTATTCGATGGATTACCCGCTTGTAACAATTGTTCAGAACATGAAGAATGCCTCTGATGTCGAAATGTTTTTAAGCGGTTTTGTTAAATCCTTTGTCTATGGATATATAATCGCTGCTGTGGGCTGTTTTAGAGGCTTAAATTCCGGCAGCGGCCCCAGAGCCGTCGGACAGGCCTCTACCAGCGCTGTAGTAACCTCGATCGTGCTTATCGTTGTCGCGGAGGGCATTTTTTCGGTAGTGTATTATTTTCTGGGGATTTAAGTGAATTAGGAATTAGGAATTAGGAATTAGGAATCTGAAATCTGAGATTTGAAATTTAATAACTGTTTATATGCCAAAAGAAGAAGTAAAAGCCCAATCAGAGCCGATTATAGAGGTACGTGATCTTGTCGGCGGATATGAAGAGACCGTAATACTCGACGGAGTATCCTTTGATATCCGCCGCGGCGAGATTTTCTCGATTCTTGGCGGCAGCGGCTGCGGCAAGACGACGCTCCTGCGTTACATCGTCGGTCTGCTTGAACCGTTTTCAGGCGATGTTCTCATTAAGGGCAGAAGCATTGTAAACGCCGATGAAAAGGAGCTTGATGAGATTCGCAGAAGTTTTGGGGTGATGTACCAGAGCGGCGCCCTGTTTGGTTCCATGACGGTAATGGAAAACCTTGCACTCCAGCTCGAGGAGTTCAGTAACCTGCCGAGGGAGGCAATCGAGCTGATATGCCTGGGCAAACTCAAGCTCGTCGGCCTCGAGGGCAGTGAAGACCTGATGCCGGCAGAACTTAGCGGCGGAATGATAAAAAGAGTGGCTATTGCCCGGGCGATGGTCTTTGACGCGGAAATAATTTTTCTTGATGAACCCTCTGCCGGTTTGGATCCGATTACGTCTGCCGAGATTGATGAATTGATAAAAAGTCTATCCAGGTTGCTGGGGATAACCTTCGTGCTTGTAACCCATGAGTTGGAAAGTATTTTAAACGTTTCTGACAGAGTCATAGTTTTGGATAAAAGTAAAAAGGGAATAGTGGAAACCGGCGATCCGAGACAACTGAAAGAACATTCAAAGAACCAATTTGTGCACAATTTTTTCAATAGAAAGCCCGGTTAAGATTATTTGACGCCTTAAGATTACGATTTTAACGCAATATTCTCAATTCTAAATTACACAAACGCAGATTTTTTGTTATACTGCCTCTTTACGGTCGCTGCGTAAATTGCGGCGAGTTTGATATTGATAAACTGAGTATAAAGGCCAATCAATGAAACGATTTGAGGAGCTTTTCGCGGAGCTCGAAAGAAAAATAAATGCAAAAGACCCGAATTCAGGCTCCTATAAAGAATTTGAAAAAGGCAAACATTTCATCGGCAAAAAGATAGTTGAAGAAGCCGGCGAAGTGTGGATGGCGGCAGAATATGAAGGCAGGGAAAAGACCGCAGAGGAAATTTCCCAGCTTCTCTATCATCTCCAGGTAATGATGCTGGCGTGCGGACTTGAACTCGAAGATATTTATAAGTATTTATAGGATATAGAATAATTATGCTGAAAATAGCAGTGCCAAATAAAGGTTCACTCTCGGAAGTTTCGATAAAGCTGATAAAGGAAGCCGGCTACAAGTGCCGGCGTGACGGCCGGGAGCTGACATTGACCGATGTTGATAACAATGTAGAGTTTTATTTTCTCCGCCCGCGGGATATCGCTATCTATGTTGCCAAAGGCATCATGGATGTCGGCATAACCGGCAAAGATCTTGTCGCAGACAGCGAAGCGGCGGTTGTGGAGCTGCTTTCTCTGGGCATTGGCAAAAGCCGGTTTTTTTACGCCGTTCCAAAGGAGAGTGAGCTTACTCCTGATGAATTTGACGGTGTCAGGATAGCTACATCGTATCCGAATATTGTAAAGTCCGACATGCAGCGGCGAGGCCTGACCTCAGAGATCATAAAACTTGACGGTGCGGTTGAGATATCGGTGAAACTTGGTGTTGCCGATGTTATAGCGGACGTTGTCGAATCGGGTAAAACCCTTGTTGCAGCGGGCCTTAGAACAGTTGGTGAGCCAATAATGAAATCTGAGGCCGCCGTGTTCTGCCGCAATCGCGAGTTACTCAATCGCCGCGAAGTCGGGCTGTTTATCGAAAGGCTGCGAGGTATAATCGTGGCCCGTGAGTATAAGATGATCGAGTACGACGTGCTCGAAGAGTCCCTTGAAAGGGCTTGCGGCCTTACTCCGGGGATTGAATCGCCTACAGTTTCGCCCTTGAGCAAGAAGGGCTGGATAGCTGTTAAGGCAATGATCTCCCGTAAACAGGTCAACAGCGTCATGGACGATTTGACAGAGCTTGGCGCAAAAGGGATTATCGTAACAGATATACACACTTGCAGATTGTAGGAAGGTTTGATTTTGAGTTTCGGCCAGGAAATACTTGCACTAATCGCCGCGGCGGTGCTCGGCTCGGTAATCGGAATTGAGCGCGAGCTGAGCAAAAAACCCGCCGGATTCCGGACTAACACGATGATATGTGTTGGGGCGGCGCTTATAATGCTTGTATCACTGCGATTAGGAACAGACGAAGAATCCAGCACCAGAATAGCCGCTCAGATTGTCAGCGGTGTGGGTTTTCTCGGCGCAGGTGCCATAATACGTGACAGAGGCGGCGTACAGGGTTTAACTACCGCGGCAGGTATATGGCTTGTCGCCGGCGTAGGCATGGCCTGCGGGGCGGGTATGTTCTGGCTGGCGGTTGTGGTTACGCTTATATCATGGCTGATTCTCTACGCACCTCATTTTATCCGCTTTCTGAAAAGAGGCTCAAGTAAAGCTGCTGATGAGACATCAGAACAGTAAGTTTTGTAAGGCCTTTTTAAAATATCATTTCTCTTTATAAATTAAGTTTGTTTGCTCTTGACATGCATCCAGATTTGGAATAACATTAACAGTAGAAACCGGTTGCTATCTCTTGTGAATATTGCCGGTAATTATTAGAAATAACCTTTATAGTTTTATAAATAACAGGTGTAATATGATAATGAGCCTTTATAAAGCCGAGAAGATTCAAAATAAGAATTCTCAAACAGTGCCGGACTATCAGCTTGAATCAGACGGTTCTTACCGTATAGACGGTTATGACAGAATCAATCCGTTCTCAAGTTTTCTCCCGGGAATCGGCGGCTTTGACGGCGTGCCGCTGTGGTGTCTGTATGTCAACAGGGCCCAGGCGGTAGCGTCTTTTGGAGTAGCCAATAAAGATAATGCTATCGCCGAGTTTCTTTCTGCTACCTGGGCATATCAGCTTACGCCGGTTCAGGGGTTTCGGACTTTCTGTAAAGTAAACGGCAGTTTTTATGAACCGTTCCAAAATAATTTAACCTCCGAGATTTCTGAAATAAAACGCTCAATGTGGATAGAACCTGACCGGCTGCGCCTTCGTGAGGTTAATAAAACAGCAGGCCTCCAGTTTGATGTGGAGTATTTTTCACCAGTCAATCAGCCTCTTGGAAGTCTTGTGCGAAAGCTGAAAATAACGAACATTGGGGATCAAAATCAGTCAATTTCCGCCCTTGACGGGCTTGCTGTAATTGTTCCGGCAGGCTTTGCGGATTTTGGCCTTAAAAACATGAGACGGCTAAATGAGGCTTATGCCTCAGTAAAGCTCGTTGGGGAAAAGGCGGCTTTTTATGCTGCCAGAGTAATGGCGCATGACCAGGCAGAGGTTGTAAGTGTAAACTGCGGCAATTTTTACACCTCCTGGGTTAAGCAAGACAGCAATCTTCACAGCATAGAGCCTTTCGTCGATCCAGATGTAATATTCGGCAGCGGCAATGACCTTGTAACCCCCCGCAACTTTGTATGCAGTGACTCTATCGACAGAGATGCACAGGTCTGGGAAAACCGGCTTCCATGTGCTCTTACACCATTTGACAGTGATTTGCCCGCGGGAGGTTCCATAGAGCTGATTTCAATGACAGGCCATTCTCCTAATCAGCAGATTCTGGTAAATCATCTAAGCGGCATAACTGAAAGCGGTTATTTTGAGCGGCTTTGGCATGAAGTCCGGGCCCTTTCAGATGAAATTCTTCTGCCTGGATTCAGTGTTTCCTCTGAGCCTCTGCTGGACGCGTATAACAGGCAGAATTATCTTGATAACATTGCCAGGGGCGGCGTTCCGGTATTGCTTCCGAGCAAAGACGGCGATGTTCCGCTGCATGTGTTTTCAAGGCGCCATGGTGATTTGGAGCGTGATTATAATTATTTTGAACTGCCGCCCCAGCCGCTCTCAAGCGGACCGGGCAACTACAGAGATATTTGCCAGAACAGACGTTATGACAACTGGTTTTATCCCCAGCTCAATGAGCAGGCAATAAAAATGTTTGTTGAGCTGATACAGGCCGACGGTTTCAATCCGCTGGGAATAGAAGGCTATAAATGGAAACTGCCCGCGAGTATAGATGCCGGAGAATTCTGTCCGGTTGACTGTGATTATGCCAGGGCTGAATTTAGCAATATTTTTAAAGAGGCCTTTTATCCGGGTGAAATTCTTAAATGGCTCAATGATAATTCTGTAGTGATCGACAACAGGCTTGAGTGGCTTAAAAATATTCTGGGCAAATGTGAAAAAGTTCTTTGTGCATCCGGATTCGAAGGGGGCTACTGGGTAGATCACTGGATATACATTACCGACATGCTCGATGCTTACGCGGCGGTATATCCGGACAGGATACAATCTCTCTTTACAGGTTCCAGGGATATAAGCTGGTATGATGAAGGTGTTTATGTGCGGCCGAGAAATAAGAAATACTACCTCAAACAAGGCGGTTTTATACAGCTGGACTCGATAGAGCATACGCCGCAGGCAATAGTGGAGCTTCCCAAGGTTAGTGTTCTTGCTAAACTCTGCGTTCTAATGGCTATAAAGGCCTTGTCGTTTGACAGTGAATGCCGCGGCATCGAGATGGAAGCAGGGCGGCCGGGCTGGAACGATTCTTTAAACGGGCTGCCGGCACTTTTCGGATCTTCAACTTGTGAGGCCGCAGAGCTTGCAAGGATGGCAAAATGGGTTCTCGATAATCTTGAGGATATCAGCGATACCGAATTTCCCGCCGATACAGCGGATTTAATTCAAAATGCACTAACCGAACTTTCGGGCGATGAATACTCCTGGCACCGCTCATCGCAGATACGCGAGGATTACAGAGAAAAAATCCGCTTTAACCCCTCAATGGATTTAAAAACAATAAAAGGTTCAGTGCTGAAAAACCTGCTTGAGAAAATATACAGGCGGGCAGGCGAGGCGGTCGAGAAATCAATTGACCCTGAAACCGGTCTCATTCATACGTATTTTCAGCATGAGCCTGTAGATTATGAGCTTGAGGGCAAACCAAAAGACTACAAGTGCCTCACTTCTGAGGAGAAGGTTCCTTGTAAGAAAGTGTTGAAGTTCAAACAAAAGACACTGCCTCTCTTCCTGGAAGGTCAGGTTCACCGGCTCAGGCTTATAAATTCAAAAGAAAAGGCCCGCCAGGTTTACAGGTCTCTGAGAAACAGCCCTGTATTCGATAAAGAACTTGAAATGTATAAGCTCAATGAGTGCCTGAATTCTTGCGGAGATGAGATTGGCAGGGCCCGAACATTTTCGAGGGGCTGGTTTGAGAATGAGTCCATCTGGCTGCATATGTCATACAAATATCTTCTTGAGCTTGTCAGGGCCGGACTTTATGAAGATTTCTATGAAGATGCCCGCACCATGCTGGTTCCGTTTATGGACCCGCGAGTTTATGGCAGAAGTGTGCTTGAGAACAGCTCTTTTATAGCTTCCTCTGCATGTCCCGACCCAAATGCGCGGGGCAGAGGCTTCGTTGCCAGACTCAGCGGCTCAACTGCTGAATTTATACATATCTGGCAACTGCTTACTGTAGGTGAGAAGCCTTTTAAGCTGGAAAATGGTCAACTCCGTTTTGGTCTTACACCTGCTCTGCCGGCAGAGTGGTTCACTAACGATTCGCGGGTTGTAAACTTCCGGGGCAAAAGCACACAGATACCTGCAAATTGTTTTGCCTGTTCCCTGCTGGGCAATATTCTGCTCGTGTATCATAACCAAGCCGGAAAGAACACTTTCGGCGAAGATTCTGCCAAGCCGGTTAGATACCTGCTCAATGAGAATTTGGATGTAAGGGCCGATGAGTTTGAAGGTCAAATTGCCCAAGACATCCGAAACCGAAAATACAGCAGGGTAGATGTTTGGCTTGAGTGAGCCTTTGAACAAATAAAGCCGCCAAAGCAGCTTATAATCCCTCCTTTGCCGCTTTGACGGCTTAAAAATGCCTTTATGCGCAATAGCGCATAAATCAGGCTTTATAATGTTCGCAATTTTAACAAAACCTTAGATTCAGCAAAGCTACAGTTCTTGGCTAAGCCGACTCATGATAGAGCAAATCTGTGGATACTATGGTATCGGCGTGTAGGGGTATCCGAAGGGATATCCGCCTGTTGACGGCATTCCTTCACCTGTGCCGATAGCTGCAAGTGCTACCAGGATCGCCATAAAAGCAATCAAGGCGGTTACCAGCCAAAATCTGGAGTCATGAAGTAAATTGCTAAGGTGTAAATTGTCTTTGTCAAAATGGTTATGTGTGTTGTGTTTTAAAATATTCATAGTTTCAGCTCCTCTCTTTTGAGTTCAACTGGTTAAAGCTGAATTTTAATGAATTACAACATTAACTTTTCATCAATTTATACGATTAAAGATACAGTATGTTTTTATTTTTTTATCTTTTATCGGAATGCGGTTTTCTTGCCAGATTCTGATGTCTTCGCTGTGTGTCAGCAAAGATGCCGCTCATATCTATCAAAACAGGCAATATAAATCTTGTAAAACTTTGCATCAGGCCTAAAATTGTGTTTTAGAATGAGCAGTGAATCAAAAATAACAGAATATTTCGCGGCGGCGCAACAGCTTGACCCTGTACGTTTTCCAATCGGTATCGGCGATGATATGGCTCAAATCTGTACCGAGGATATCAAAAGCGTTCTGGTTACGACCGATATGCTCCTTGACGGCACGCATTTTGACCTTTCCGGAGGCGACAGGCTTGAGCTGGTTGGTTATAAATCGATGGCTGCCAGCCTTAGCGACTGCGCGGCGATGGCAAGCATACCGGTTGCCGCTGTAGTTTCGGTTGCTTTGCCAGCCGGTTTTGGCGAGGATAAACTTAAACGTCTGCACGCGGGCATACTCGATGCGGCGAGCAGATATAATTGTCCGCTTATCGGCGGAGATATCACCGGCTGGAAATCTTCAGATGACAGACTTGCTGTCTCGGTAACGATGTTTTCAAAATTGCCGCTCGGCGCAGAACCGATAAAACGCTCAACCGCACAGCCGGGAGACAGGATATATGTTACCGGCTCGCTCGGCGGGTCAATCCGCGGCAGGCATCTTGAATTTACGCCGCGAATCGAAGAGGCTCTTCGTCTGCGAGGATTAGCGAAAATAACGGCGATGATGGATATTTCTGACGGTTTGAGCACTGATTTAAATCACATCTGCCGTCTATCCGGTGTGGGGGCAGTAGTATATGCTGAAAAGATACCTGTTTCTTCTCTGCCGGATGTTGATTTAAGCAGTGCACTTAATGACGGCGAGGATTTTGAGCTTCTCTTTACCGTCGCCGCAAAGGATTCGGGAGGGCTGGAATCAGGCTGGAAGATGCCTGCGAAGATTACCTGTATCGGCGAAGTAACTGATAAGAAAGATGTTATGATTGAATTCCCAGACGGGCGAATTGAGCCGCTCAGAGCCGGCGGATATGACCATTTAAACAAAGAGTAACTTTCAGGTATAAACAGCACTTACAAATAAGAAGTTTAGATGATATGAAAGAAATAATTACAAAATCACCCCAGGAAACTATTAAACTTGGCGAGCGTATCGGGCAGCAGCTGCGTGGCGGCGAAGTCATCTCACTCGTGGGGAATCTCGGCACAGGTAAAACCCATATCATTAAGGGTATTGCTGGCGGTGTGTCTGAATGCAGTGAAGCGGTTGAGGGATTCGTAAACAGCCCTACATTTGTTCTTGTCAACGAATATCTTGATGGCAGGCTCGAAATATATCATATTGACGCTTACAGGCTTAGTTCTGCTACGGAATTCGAATTGTTGGGCTTTGATGATCTCTGCCATGATAATTCTGTTGTTCTTATAGAGTGGGCGGATAAGGTGAGTAAATCATTGCAAGGCATTGATATGACAGAACTTGAGCTTGAACATGTCTCCGGAAGTGAGCGGCTTGTCAGGTTCAAAAAGATGCCTGCATATATTCATTTATGAGAAAATAATAAATAACTTCTTGCATTTGGCTACGAATTTCGTATAATTCTGCTTGATGTCTTTAATCCTTGTAAAAAGTTTAATAGTTTAAGGTTATAAGTGCGAAGAGAAATAATACATGAGGGTTCAGGCCAGCTAACCTACGAAATCAGAGGCATAGTCAAATTTGCCCGTGAACTCGAGCAGATGGGCGTTGAGATAACCTGGGAAAATATCGGAGATCCAATCCAAAAGGGTGAAAAGATGCCCGAGTGGATCAAAAAAATAATTCTTGAGCTTGCAAGTCAAGACAAGACTTATGGTTATGTTGATACTCAGGGTATCCCAGAAACACGGGAATTCCTTGCTCATAATATCAATATCAGGGGCGGCTGTCAGGTAAACCGCGACGATATAGTGTTTTTCAACGGTCTTGGTGATGCCGTGAACAAGGTTTTCGGCTTTCTCAAACGTGAAGCCCGTGTAATCGGCCCTGCGCCGGCATATTCAACTCATTCATCCGCTGAGGCGGCTCACTCCGGTTATGAACACCTGACCTATCAGCTTGATCCCTATAATAATTGGATGCCTGACCTGGATGATATAGAAAATAAGGTTCGCTACAACGATTCTATCGCGGGTCTTATGCTGATAAACCCTGATAACCCTACCGGAGCCGTTTATCCGCGTGAGATTCTCGAAGCGATGGTAGATATCGCCCGCCGGCATGGATTATTCATGATCTGTGATGAGATTTATTCTCATATCGTTTATAACGGTACAGAAACAATGCATATGAGCGAGGTGATAGACGATGTCCCCGGTCTGGCTATGCGAGGAATATCCAAAGAGTATCCCTGGCCCGGCGGCAGGTGCGGCTGGATTGAGGTCTTTAATCAGGACAAATATCCTGATTTTAAGGGGTACATATCAAGCATTATAAACGCAAAAATGCTGGAAGTTTGTTCCACTTCGCTGCCTCAATATTCAATCCCGCCGGTTATAGGCAGCGATAATTATCCTGCGCATCTCAAGAATCGCAGTGCCGTTTTTGAATCGCGTGCCAAAGAAGCTGTTGAAATGCTCTCGGGAATAGACGGTATCGTGGTAAATGAGCCCAAGGGCGCGTTTTATATGTCGATTATGTTTGAGCCTGAAGTGCTTAACGGGGTTCAGAAACTGGAAATAACCGACACTAAGGTCAGGAGGTTTATTGAAACCCGTGTACGAAATGTCACCAATGACAAGCGTTTTGTTTATTATCTGCTTGCCGCGACAGGGATTTGTGTTGTTCCGCTTACCGGATTCTGCTGTGACCGGGAAGGTTTCCGGATAACACTTCTGGAATGCGATGACGAAAAACGCAGATGGACATGGAAAACGATAGCTGAGGCTATAAAAGAATATATATCGTCAACCGAATAACTCTTTGTCTGCAAAAATTATATAAAACAGTTTATTGCCGGGAAATTCACAAATTCTCTCAAAGTGAATTTCATCTGCGGCTTAATAGTATGCCGATAATTCCTGTGCCGAATATAGCCATCGTGGATGGTTCGGGAACTGCCGCGTAGGTGTCAGCGTATTGTTTTTCTGCTGCAGTCCGTATGCAGCATTCAATTACATCAACTGCATTGAATTCACCCCCGCTGTCATTTTCGCCGGCTTCATTTTCTGCGGATAATGGGTGTTGATCAATGTTTGAAACATTCTGCGGAACAAAAAAATCACTGCAAATTGCTCCAGAAAAACTGCCTGCGGGCAGAGCAAGTATATAAATTACTGCCAATAAAAATATAACGTACAATCTCATTTTCCTTATCCTCATAAAATCTCAGAGGCAACTTGTTAATAGCGAACTTGGGTTAAATCTTGAATATTAAGGTGTTTGCGCTAATAAACAGGCTTCATAATCGAGGGGTACTACTCAATCTCTATTCGAATGTAGAAAAACTTCTAATTTCTGACTATCTCTTAGTTAAATCTTACAACCTGAAACCTGGAAAGTCAAGGAAATTATATTTTCCCGTCCTGAATTACAACGGTTCTATCTGCTGCATCGGCGACTTTCTTGTCGTGCGTAACCATAATAATCGTCTGACCCTCTTTGTTGAGCTGTTTTAAAAGCGTAAGAATTTCACTGCCTCTCTGCCAGTCGAGGTTGCCTGTGGGTTCGTCCGCCAGCAGCAGCCGCGGCTCATTTATAAGAGCCCTTGCCAGTGCGGTACGCTGGCGTTCGCCGCCGGATAGCTGGTGAGGTTTGTGATTGAGCCTGTCTGCGAGACCAACCTTTTCGAGCAGGGAAACGGCTCTTTTTTTGATATCAGAACTTATTGCGGCCCATTTAATGACAGAGCTTGAAGCCATTGCAGGCAGCAGGGTATTCTCAAGCACGTTAAATTCATCGAGAAGGTGGTAGAACTGGAACACAAAACCGACCTGTTTGTTTCTGTATGCGTTGAGCCTGGCAGCAGATATGCGTGCTAAATTTGTGCCCTCGTAGATAATTTCTCCGCTGTCGGGTTTATCAAGCGCGCCGAGAATATGCAGAAGGGTGCTCTTACCCGAGCCGGAGCTGCCCATAACGGCTACAAATTCGCCGCGGGCGGTTTCGAGATTCACACCCTTTAGCACCTGCAGCCGGGTTTGCCCCATTTTATATGACTTTATGATATTTTCACATTTTATGATAGAATTCATACGGTTCCAACCCTTAGAACGTTAACGGGATCTTGTTTTACAGCTTGATGAGCCGGCCCAAGGCAGCCGAGTATAGAGGCTGTCAGGGCTCCGAATATTATCCATAGCAGGACATTTGTGTTTAGCTGGTTAGGTATCAGTCCTATGGCGTATATCGAACGGTCCCAGAGCTGCCAGCCGTAATTTGTGTGCAGCCAGTTTTCAAGCTCGTTGATGTATCTCAAAAACGCCCAGCCGCCAAGCCAGCCCAAAGAGGCGCCTATGATGCCGATCGCGGCAGAGAAAGATGTAAACATACCCATAAGCGATAATCTGCTTACGCCGAAACTTCTTAAGATGCCGATATCCTTATGTTTCGAGTTAACAATGATATAGAAGACTATGAATACGACGAATACATTAAGCAGTCCAAGCAGTGTGAAAAGGGCGGTAAGCATGGTGCGTTCCTTCTCCATAGGTGCGATATTTTCAACCAGATGTACTTTCCAGCTTTTAACCTGTACCTGCTCAAAGAGTGAGGCGAACTGTGATCCGGAATTCTCCGAAATAAACCGCTTAAAAATCTCTCTTACCCCGCTTACTCCCTGTTCAAGAGGAATACCCTGCTCAAATTTAATGAAAATACGGTTTACTCTGGCAGCAGCTGTGTCCATGCCGCAGATTTTTCCCGCCTGCTCGAAAGGCACATATATCGTAAAGTCATCCACCAGAGGCACGCCGGTGTCCGAATCGTTGGCGACATAAAAAGACTGGGAGTTTATGAGCCCTGTGGCCTCGTTGGCAAGTGTCCCTTTCCAGGTTAATGGAAAGCCGCTTATTTCTAACTTTACGGGATAATCGAGGCTGTGATTGTATGTTCCACTGCCGGATTTGGCATTCATCATTGATATTCCGCGGATACAGCCCGGACCCTGGCCGTGCGGGTGATCAAATATACCGCCGCTGTAAGATTTCCTGTAGAGCGAATCGCAAAAACCGGTTACCATGCAGTAGCTGTCAGGTTTGATACCAATCAGGTCAACAGCCTGTGTCCAGTCGCCATCGTCCATGCTCAGCAATGCGCTGGAGTGAATTACCGGTGAGGCGGCGAGAATCTGGGCATCGCCTTCAAGCTCGTCTATCAGTTCATCGTAGTAGGGAAATCCGGTTAGAGAGCTGCTTGTTATCACGCAGTCCCCGACAAGGGCATGATTCTTGTCCGCGAAATCCCGGATCAGACCGTCCATGATCGTCATCACCACCAGCTGTATGAAGACCGAAACGGCTATTGTAATGACAGCCAGCCAGACTATCGGGCGTCTGAGCATGTATTTGCCGATGAGTTTTCCGGTAAGTATCATCACTCGTACCTCAACACCTTAACCGGATTGACCATTGCCGCCAGAATCGCCGGAAGAAGTGAGCCGATAACCGCCGAGCCTACCGCGGCCGCGGCGAGTATAAAGGCGAGTTTCCACTCAACCTGATCGGGTATTCTCTCGAACATATACACGCTGCTTTTCCATATTTTCAGGCCGAATGCCTGCTGTATGCCCCGCTCAATATGGTTTACATTCTTGACAAACAGCCACCCAAGGAAAAGCCCCAGAGCCGAACCGAGCAGGCCTACTGTTATGCCGAATGATATGAATATGCCGGCTACGCCGCTTCTTGATAGTCCAAAGCTGCGTATTACTGCGATATCTTTACGTCTGTTGATTACCATCATGTAGAATATGCAGGTTATGAGCAGTATTACTCCGCCGCTTATGATCCCGAATACGACCATAAGCACATCCATCTGCTTGCGGTATTCCTCTATCAGGCGTGACTGCATATCGACAGATGAGGATATAGGCGTGTAATTGATCCACATATCGGGCCAGTTCATTCGCTCAGATGCGAACAGGCTGAAACTTTCACGAATTTGTTCAATGTCGCGGCTGGATACTCTGGAGGCTGAGTTCATTTTTATATGGATGATCTCCGCGGGCCTCTGCTGTTTGAATTTCGGATAAAGTTTCTCTGCCAGGAGACTTATAGGCAAAAAAGCGTATTCCGAATCGAATCTGTGTACGCCGCAGAATACGGCATCTGAAACCGTGAATGGGATGTTGACCCGTTTTAGATTTTCAAAACCTGATTTACGCGGCTCGCCGGTCATTCTGTAAGGCTCCTGTACCGCGGTCATCAGCACGAGTTTTCTGCCGTAAAGGTTTTCGAGGTCTTCTGTCCTGTATTCATCGGTTACCGGATCTGGGGATATTGCCAGCCCAATCCCGACAAAACCGCTTTCGTTTCCGCCGGAGTCAGGGTTAAAGGAGGGATTTGGACTGTCCTTCTGGCGTACAAGGAATTCATTGAAACCCAGAGCCTCTGTTCTGCTTTCAAGGTCAATCCCCCAGACAATAGTCCTGCGGACATTTCCCTTGCCGAGCAGCATAAGCCCCTCAGTTGAAATAACCGGAGTTGCCCGTTTTACAATGTCAAGCTCTTCAAGGTGTCTGCAAAGGTCGTCACTCTCGAGCATCAGCACGCTCGGGTCGGGTGATGTTATCAGCACGTCTCCAAGATGCGTTGTCATCGAGTTCTCAACCGCATAAATAAAGCCCTTGAACAGAGAGGAAACACCGACAAGAAGGGCGGTCGAGATCGCCACGGCAAGTATGCTCAAAAAAACAATCTTCCTTCGGGTCAGATATCTGATACATAAAAGAAGTTTGAGCATTTATTATCCTCTTTAGTTCCGGTATTTGCAGCGGGCTGTCATTGGTCAGCCGGGCTTTGCGGTTTATTGGCTGTTAATCCTGTTTTGCCGATTTCAGCAGCGGGAAGAGTATGACATCTCTGATGCTCGTTGCGTTTGTGAGCAGCATCACAAGCCTGTCGATACCGACACCAAGCCCGCCTGCGGGCGGCATCCCGTATTTCAGGGCGTTTATGAAGTCTTCGTCCATCGTTGCCATAGTGTCCTGCTGGCCATGAAGCTGGATACGGAAGTTCTCTTCCTGCACCGCAGGGTCATTGAGCTCGGTATAGGCATTGGCCAGCTCCATTTTGGCGGCGAAAAGCTCAAAGCGTTCGGCAATTTCCGGATTGTCAGCTTTTCTGCGAGTCAGCGGGCAGAGTTTGGCGGGATAGTCAATGACAAACGTTGGATTTATCAGATGCTGTTCTACTGTTTCTTCGAAGACCTCGTTTATGACAACAAGGTCGTCCATCTGATCTTCTTTGATATGCAGCTGCCGGGCCTTCTCGCGGAGGCCTTTAATGTCGGTAATATCGCAGCCGCTGTATTCTTTGAGCAGATCAGCGTATTTGGCTCTGCGCCACGGGCGGGTGTAGTCCACCTCGAGATCTCCGAATTTGAGCTTGTAATTGCCGCCGCAGTGTTCTTCGATAAGGCTGCATACAATTTCTTCGGTGATATCCATCATGTCGCTGTAGTCTGCATAAGCCTGATAGAGTTCCATCATTGTGAACTCTGGGTTGTGTTTTGTGTCGATTCCCTCGTTGCGGTAGCTTCTGTTGATCTCAAAGATTTTCTCCATGCCGCCTACCAGAAGCCGTTTAAGGAACAGCTCCGGAGCGATCCGCATGAAGAGATCCATGTCAAGTGTATTGTGGTGGGTGATAAACGGCTTTGCCGCGGCACCTCCGGCGATTGACTGCATCATAGGGGTTTCTACTTCGAGAAAACCTTTGTCGCTGAGCAGATTTCTAATGGAAGTTATCATTTGTGACCGCAGACGGAAACGCTCCATAACCTCCGGGTTTGCCCACAGGTCAACGTATCTCTGCCGGTATCTCATGTCAACATCGGCCAGGCCGTGAAACTTCTCCGGCGGCTGATTGATGGATTTGGAGAGAAACGTCAGTGTTTCAACCCAGATGGTAAGCTCACCGGTTCTTGTGCGGCTAAGTTCGCCTTCTCCGGCAATAATATCGCCCAGCTCTAAGAGTTTCGCAAGAGACCACTGTTCTTCCATTCTGCGTTTATTGAGGCCAAGCTGTATTGCCCCTGATGAATCCCGCAGGGTCAGAAAAATCAGCTTGCCGCAGTCGCGAAGAAGGACTATCCTGCCGGCGGCCTTGGCCCGCTGGCCTTCTGTCTCTTCCTCGTATCTTGCGCGTATCTGACTCGAAGGCTCAACATTTTCAACGCGTACGCCGTAGGGGTCGATTCCGAGCTCTCTTATCTTATCAAGTCTCTTTTGCCTTTGTTCTTCGAGTCTCTCGACTTCTGTCTGCATGAGTATAAACTCCGGTAAATTTTGGTTTATGCGTTCATTGGCCTGCGAATGAGAGGAGTATTGTTATCTCTCGCTCATCTGCCATTTAGGGCGGCCAATCATTTTTGATTATGTTTGTCAGCCTCCGAGAAGGTATTTCAAAAAGCTCTTTTTCTTTTCGGGCTTTTGAACTTGTTTCGCCAGCACATCAAAGCCGGCTTCTTTTTCGGTAAGCAATGTTTTGGCTACGACTATGCCCGCAGCAAGCTGAGGATCGCTTTTTATTGTTTCCTCTTCGCTGCGGCGTTTTATTTCTGAATGGTCCTTGCCTGCCTGCACAAGGACATTGTTGTCTTTTTGAGTTTCAAAATAGTCCTCGAACTCAAAACCTTTGAGCTCTATCTGGACATCAGGGATTATTCCCCAGTCTTTTGTGTTCTGCTTTTCTGCTTCAAATCGGTTCTTTACTTTGGTATTTGACGGCAGATAGTAATATGCCATAGTGTACTTGAGCTGGGCGCCTCCGCCGGGATAATCCATTATAGTCTGCACGCTGCCTTTGCCGTAGCTTTGCTCTCCGACAATAACAGCTCTGCGGTAAACAGGGTCTTGCAGTGCCCCTGAAACGATCTCTGAAGCTGAGGCCGAACCGCCGTCAATCAGAACAACAAGCGGGCAGGTTATGTTTGCTTTCTTATCAGCCGTAAGTTTGTCGGGGAAACCGACTCTGGGCCTCGTGCTGACAATTGTTCCCTCGTCAACAAAGTAATCCACGATATCTCCCGCCGTTTGCAGGTAGCCGCCGGGGTTTCCTCTGAGGTCGAGTATTATGGCTTCCATGCCGTTTTGATCAATCAGCTCGATGGCTTCCTTCATGCCCTCGGCAGTGTTGCTTGTAAAACCGGTAAGGCGGATATAGCCGATGCCTGTTTCCGGCTCGATCATATAATTCCAGTTTCCGTTGTCCTCGCGCTGCCAGCCGCGTACGGTAGGAACATCGATAGTTTTGCGGGTGATGGTTACATCACGTTTTTTTCGTGTTTTGCCGTCTTCAATTGTCAGTGTTACCTCTGTTCCGCTGGGACCGGTAATGTATTTAACGGCGCAGTTTATGGTCATATTTTCAGTGGTTTCGCCGTTGATCTTTACAATATAATCGCCCGCGTCAAGTCCTGTGGCATAGGCAGGGGTATCAGGTATCAGGCTGTTGATTTTGATCTTGCCGGTATCCATTGAGATTTCAACGCCTATGCCCGAGAATTTTTGAGTCATGTTCTTTTGGAATTCCTGCACTTCCCACGGCCATACAAGGGTGGTGTAGGGGTCGAGTGTGTTCAGGGCTGCCTCTGTGAATCTGGCAATAACGACCTGCTGGGGGATTTGAGCCGTTTGCATGTTCGACTCAAGCACTTTCCCGAAGGTTTCTATCATTGAGTTGCAGTCATAGCTGAACTGAAGGCTGTTGACCTCGTTGGATATTTCATCAAGGCGGACGCTCCACCTGGCAATCTGGGCTTTGTCGATGCTGATAGTTATATCCTCATCTTCAAAATTAAGTACCTCCGCCAGCATTTTGCACCGCTCAATCCCTTTGACAGCCATCTCTCGGAAATCCATCGTGGTAATATAGACCTGCTCAAGGGCCTTTACCGCTCTGACAAACATTGCAGGCTCGATTCCGCTGTACCTTTCTTCACGAGTTTCACAGGGAGTGTCTTTGAGAAGGGTGGATATCAGGGCCTTATTGCTGAGCTCTTCTCCGTACTCCTCGTATTGTTCTTCGTCCGGAAACAATTCGGGCAGCCAGTAATAATATACGGCGTAGGCGTCGATCCACTCACCGTTCTGTTCATGAATCTCGCTGTATTGGCGTGAGAGCTCTAAGACCTCTTTTACTATCGGGTCTTCAAGCAGTTCTTCTTTTGTGTCTTCTGCGGCGTATTTGTAGGCCATAATTATATTAGCCTGAAGATTTGCAAAGGTAAGCTCTTTGTCTTCTTCGTCTTCATCCGCCGGGTCATCTTCGCCGTCTTCGTCGTCATCTCCTGATTCATCATCGTTGTCAGAAGATTTATTCTTTTCAAATCCCTTGTACTCAGGTATTCCTTCTTTTCTTGCGCGTTCGAGTTTTTCCATGCATTCCATATATTTTTCTACGCGCTTATCATCTCTGCTCTGCTGCATACGGTTGTAGTCATTGAGCAGTTTTTTGAGATTAGAAAGATATTTTGCCTGGCTGTTCTGGCTGACGATTTCTAATTTCTCACCGGCTGAAACAAAGTTGCCGGAATATATGTCTGCGAAAATCTGTTCAGCCTGGCTGTAATTCTCTGCCGTTTGGTATTTTGGAGAATCGTTTTTTGGCGAATCGGCCGCCGTGTTACTGCTGATAACCGTAATGGCGATCAGCATCGCGGCTGCGGCACTTACGCAAACCGTATTTATCAGCCTTTTGGATTTGCTCATTATTTTCCTTTGGGAGATAGTATTTAAGCCCCCCGATCTGCACCGGGGGGCTTTATTTTTTTACAATTAAAAGCGTTTTTTAGAGGCATTCAGATGCTTTGCCGGTACAGCCGAGCACCTTAAGTTTGTGAAGCACCATTTCGTAGATAGCTTCGCGGCCGGGGCCGAGGTATTTACGCGGGTCGAACTCTTCGGGCTTAGTGCTGAAGACTTCACGTATTTTTGCCGTCAGCGCCATACGAAGGTCTGTGTCGATGTTTACCTTGCACACAGCCATCTTGGAAGCATTTGTAATGGCATCTTCCGGTACACCCATAGCATCAGGCATTGCTCCGCCGTACTTGTTGATGAGGTCTTTAAACTCTTTAAGAACTGAGCTTGACCCATGCATCACCAGCGGGAATCCGGGCAGTTTTTCTGAAATCTGCTCAACAACTTCAAATGCAAGTTTGGGGGCGGTTTTGAATTTATAAGCGCCGTGGCTTGTTCCAATGGCAACTGCCAGTGAATCTACGCCGGTCTTCTCAACGAATTCAACGGCCTGGTCGGGGTTTGTGAGGTGATTCATCACATCTTCTTCGCTGATGCCGACGACGTCTTCCTCGATACCGCCGAGCTGGCCCAGTTCAGCTTCGACTACAACGCCGTGTGCGTGTGCGTAGTCAACGACCTCTTTGGTGATGCGGATGTTTTCCTCGAAGGGGTGGTGTGAGCCGTCGATCATGACAGAAGTGAAACCGTCATCAACGCACTGCTTGCATGTCTCGAATGTGTCGCCGTGGTCGAGGTGCATGGCAATCGGGATTTCCGGATTTTCTGCAACAGCTACGTCGATTATGGCTTTGAGGTAAGACATGCTTGCGTAAGAGCGGGCACCTCTTGAAATCTGGAGGATAAGCGGCGATTTGGTCTCGGCTACTGCCTTGACGATGCCCTGTGTAATCTCCATGTTGTTTACATTGAATGCGCCGACGGCATAGCCGTTTTTGTAAGCCATCTCGAACATTTTTTTAGTATCAACTAATGGCATTTGTTTCTCCTAAATGCTTGTTAAAAAAATTATATCATAAATGCCCGTTTTACACTTTTCAGGCATTTTTCACGCTGTTATTCATACATAGCGGGGTTGGATACGCCGACATAACGCCTTGAGCCTATAACGACATCTTCAACACCTTCAGGCCATATACTAAGAACTATTGAGCTTGTGTCAAGAGAAGCGTCTGTAGCAAAGATAAGTCCGTAATAAATTCTGTGGTACTTGCGTATCAATGCAACCTGGCTGGTTGTATTTCTTCCAAAGTCAAAGTTGTATTCCTGAGCAAAGCTGACTGTATATCTCTCATTTATCCGATATGTTATAGCGAATTCCGCGTTGTTGGAGCCTTTTTCGTAATACTCTCCCAACGCATTTGTAAATATTGTATCATTAAGGTACCTGTTACCGAGATAAATGTTCATGTCCGGCCAGATATAGCGGCTGATTCCAACATTGAGCTGTTCGAGTTTGCCGCTTTCCAGGCCGTAATTGAAATCACTTAAAAAGGCCAGTGTGTCTGTAACATGCCAGTTGTACTTGCCATTTAAAGAGTTGTTTCTGTGTCCGTAATATGGGCCGTATCTCCTGTCAAAGAGAGTTGAACTGCCGGAGGCAAATGCGTATCTTGCAGGGCCGCCGTTTTCATCATCGTCAGAGAACCATGTCAGGTTTAAATCCAGATTCATCCAGTTGACCAGAGTCGGTGATTCCGGATTTCCCCGTTTGGTCTGCCATATCTGCTCGATGCCGATATTGTACATATCCCGCATTTCGATTGCATCATCACTTTCCTGATAGCCCGTAAGCTCGGCGTGAGGGCGGATGATATGTCTAATTCCGTTAATGTCCCATCTTTGCGATTTTACGCCGGGGTCGGTTTTTGAGAACATGGTTGAAGCCCTCAGGCCGTATTCGCCGAGGAGCATGTTGTTTTCAGGGTCAACGGCGTTTCCGCTGATATCGGTATTGTACTGCATACCGTCATCATACACATAACTGCCTGCGATATATGGCACTATCTTAAATTTATCTATCAGCAGAGGCATGTCGATTTCCTGGCGTGTGTGGGCGTGAGTGAAGAACGGCTCATCAGCCGCGCCTGAGCTGTTGTCCATAAGGCTTCGCAGGTGTCCGCCGTAAGATTCACTGTACCAGGTAAGACGGCCGTTCCAGAGGTCCTGGCCGACGAGGTTGTGGCGGAAGCTGGGAAGCTCCTCGGTCTCATTCGTAAAGTCGTTCAGCCGCCACTTGCCAAGTATCGAAAATGCCTGATTATCCCAGCTCCTTTTCAGGTGTATCAGTGTTTCCTGGTCCTTGTCCTCGTAAAATTCGTTCCTCTCGTAGCTCTCAAGGAAGTTCCTGTCAGAGAGGTAGCTCAGCTCGGTTGAAAGCTGCCAGTCATAATCTAAATATTTACGGTAGCGGTAGGTAAAGCGGCCGCGGTAATCACTTTCAGGGGCTAAATTTCTTCGGCTGTCAATCCGCCCGAGACGGTCCTGGCCCCAGTCCTTGATTATATATGATTTAAGCTCACCGAAACTGTCGCTGTCCTCAAATTCAATGTCTGTACCGGCACCAAAACCCCGCTTGCTGTAGTAGTCGAGAAGAAGATCGCTTGATACGCCGGGTTTTTGTGCAAATCCCAGCAGCCTCGAGAGATACCAGCTTGATTCAAGGCCGGTGCCGAAGTGACTGTTATTAGCGACGCTGAGCTTCCTAACCGGGAGCTCGGGCCGTTCAAGGCCGGATGTCAGGCTGGGCCACTTGAAGATAGACCAGTTTCCGTGTTTTACTGTAACGTCCTTCAGCTCGGCTACATAACGAGATTCAAGCCGGCGGCTTTTCTCGTCAATCGTCTCATAGTCAGAAACCACTACGCTCGAAGCGTTGGCTGAGAGCTGGGGCAGGTAAAACTCGTCGCTCGTTAGGGTTACGTTTTTTGCACTGAAGATCCCATCTGTTACCTGGGCTATTTCCTCGGCACGCATGTAAATCGGTATGCCAAGCCCCGGATCATATCGCCTCATCTCGGAGTTGATGGCTAAAGCCTCTTTCGAATTGAAGTTATAATAAAGCTCATCCGCCCGTATTACATAGTCACCCTGCGCCATTGTAACGTTGCCGCCAACGTATATCGCGTTGACATTAGCCGCGGCGAACATGTCTTCCATTTCGCCTTCCTGTTGGTCGGAGCCACTTTGTCCTTCGTAGAAAACGACGGCGTAATCAGCCTGAAACTCGATCATGTTTCCGCGGTCATCGAGTTTTTTCCAGAGATAGAACCTGCCGATAATTGTAGCTGCGTTATCGCCGGAAGGGGTTGTTGTCTTTTCAATCTCGAGCTGTTCGTCCCAGAAACTGGAAATGTTTATAGGGTAGTCAAATTCCTCAGCGACCGGGGTTCCTATGACGCTTGATTTGCTTTTTGGAGTTCTTTTGTCAGTAAGGTCAGGCACAAACCAGGAAAATATCCCGCTGCGGCCGCCGCCGGTTTCCACTGCTTCATCTACGCCGACATTTTCCGGTACTCTGGCGCTTTCACTGATCCAGCGTGTGAGGTCTTCGGGTTTGATGTATTGCGATGCACGGCTGTAAATGTCAGTAGAACGCGGGTCGGAACTTGTTTTCTCCTCTGTGTTTATGAACACATTGCCTGACACCCTGAATCCGCTCATCATTGCCTGGCCGGTCGCGATTGTCTGCTCGGTGAAAGACGTTGCACCTGCGTTGGGGCCTTTGTTTATCTTTACATTGCCTTCGAGGTAAATTCTAACCTCATATTCTATCTCACTGCGGCCGGCCCAGACCTGTTGTACAGTGTCGATCCACACCAAGCCGGAATCGCTGTAAAACTCGTTTGCACCTATGCTTAGATTTAGACCTTCTTCAAAAAGCAGTATGTGCTTACCTTCCCCGGGAGAAACCTGAGAAAGTTTATTTCCGCTAAGGTGCAGATTCTGGCCGGAGATTATCCCGCCGCCGCCGAATATCCACGATACTGCCGACAATATGACCAGCAGCAGCGCTATGTAAAATCGTTCAGTTCGCATACAGACCCTTAAGTCAATGATACTCTATATTAAACAAAAAAGTATTCTACAGCTTTATCCCGTGGAATCCAGCAAAAAAATGACCAGGCAGAGCATTATCATCCCAGTTGAGTGTTTGTTTTATTGTGATTTTGGATTATTGCGGCGGTTTGCCCTTATCTCGTAACCCCAAAACAGTTCAATTAAGCTGGAATTTGAATTTTTATAATCAATTCAGCAAAACATATTTTAAAATATTTGATAAAGTACGTAAAATATTGTAAATTATGAATTACCGTTATAATCTTTATAGAGTGTTTGTTATAAACGGAGATAAAAATGATCAGGTTTGGTAATCTGGCTGTCTTGGCGGCCTTGCTTGCGGTTTATGGCGCAGAAGCGAGAACACTTCGTCTGGCGCATGGTCTAAATACCGAGCACCCCGTGCACAAAGGCATGGTGTATATGGCCCGGCGAGTCGAAGAAATATCTGACGGTAAGCTCAAAATTAAGATATATCCGTCTGAACAACTCGGCAATGAAAAAGAATGCATCGAGGCACTTCAGCTTGGTTATCTGGCAATGACAAAGACTTCTTCGGCGACAATGGAGCTTTTTGTAGAAGATTACTGTGTGCTCGGGGTGCCGTATCTGTTCAGAGATTCAGAGCATTTCTGGAAGGTTGCCATGGGCCCGATAGGAAAAGAGATACTGGATTCAGGTATTTCAAAGCGGCTAAAGGGTTTATGTTATTATGACGCCGGCGCACGCAGTTTTTATGCACGCAAGCCTATACTGTCTCCGGCAGATTTATGCCGCGATGGCAAAGTTCTGAAGGTTCGTGTTCAGAACAGTCCAATGGCGACTGAGATGGTAAATGTGATGGGAGGTGCCGCGACTCCAATACCATGGGGGGAGCTGTATTCAGCGCTCGACCAGGGAGTGGTTGACGCCGCGGAAAACAATCCGCCCTCACTGTATGTTTCCCGCCATTATGAGATATGCAAGTATTACTGTCTCGACGAACATGCCCGGGTTCCTGATATACTGGTTATCAGCAGCAGGGTATGGAACAGTCTAAGCGGTGAAGAACAGAAATGGCTTGAGCAGGCAGCTGACGAGTCCGTGGCTCATCAGAAGAAACTCTGGGCTGAATTTGAAGAGTTCTCTCTAAAGGAAGTCGCCAAAAACGGCGTTGAGATTATCGAGGTCGAGAAACAGCCGTTTATTGACAGTGTAAAACCGATCTGGGAAAAATACAAGGATGGCAGAGTTGGAGAGTTGATTAGGCGAATTGTGGAGGTTGAATGATGCTTCATTTTATTAAACAGATCAAGCTGGCACTCGACAGGATTCTCGAGGGAATTGTAATAATAGCTATGTCACTGCTTGTTTTTGACGTGCTCTGGCAGGTATTTGCCCGTAAAGTCCTTGAAAACCCGAGTAAATGGACAGAAGAAGCAGCAACATTTCTGCTTGTATGGGTTGCCCTTCTTGGAGCCGCGGTTGCTCTGGGCCGCGGGGCACATCTCGGCATAGATTACTTTACCGGCAAACTGGCCCTGGCTAAACGAATCAAAATAGAGACAGCCGCCTTTACGCTGATTTTTTTGTTCTCCGCTTATGTTATGGTTTACGGCGGCTGGGATTTTGTCAGCACAACCCTTGAGCTGGGCCAGGTGTCAGCTTCTCTGGGTATAAAGATGGGTTACATATATCTGGCAGTTCCAGTAAGTGGTGTTTTTATGTGTATATACAGTTTTATGGGAATAGCCGAGAGGCTCAGCGGCAGGGCAGATATACCAGTATCTGATCAGGATAATGACGGGGAGGTTTCAAAATGAGTTTAGCTGTTGTAGTTCTTGTACTGGCATTTGTTACACTTCTTATTATGAATGTTCCTGTAGCGTTTTGTATGGGTATAGCTACAGTGCTGGCGTTTCTCTTTATGCAGGCTCCGGCCGCTGTGGCTACCGCGCACAATATCGCATCCGGAATTGACAGTTTCACCTTGCTGGCGATACCCTTTTTTATTCTTTCAGGGCTTCTTATGGGCCATGGCGGAATTGCCCGGCGGCTGATTGATTTTGCTAATGTTCTTGTAGGCCGTTTTAAAGGCGGTCTGGCGATGGTTAATATACTGACATGTATGTTCTTTGGTGCTATAAGCGGTTCAGCCGCCGCGGCGGTATCAAGTGTGGGCGGTTTCATGATACCGATGATGAATAAGCACGGCTATGACCGTGATTTCAACACATCTGTAACGGTAACCGCCGCTACGACGGGGCTTTTAATACCGCCGAGCAATGTCATGATTGTTTATTCTCTTGCTACCGGCGGGGCAGTGTCTATTGCGGGCATGTTCATAGCCGGTATCCTGCCGGGGGTGCTGGTTGGTATTGGTCTGATGGTTGTCAGTCTTTATTTTTCCATTAAAAACAACTACGGAGAGGGCGAAAGAGCTTCGGCGGGCGAGGCTGTAATGAAGTTTTTCCAGGCGATACCGGCTCTTCTGCTGATCATCATTGTAATGGGCGGAATACTCGCCGGCTGGTTTACGGCTACCGAAGCCTCGGCAGTTGCGGTCGCGTGGTCATTTCTGCTGGCGGTTGTTTTTTACCGTGAGGTTAAAATCACCGAGCTTCCCTCGCTGATGCTTAAATGCGGGGTGATGACATCGGTAGTGTTCCTGCTGATTGGTACAAGCATGGCGATGTCCTGGGTTTTGGCCGCAGAGAACGTGCCGCAGAACATCAGCGCTGCGCTGGTAAGCCTTACGGACAATAAGTATATACTGCTGCTGCTGATAAATATGATTCTGCTGGCAGTCGGTACCTTTATGGATATGACTCCGGCTGTTCTGATTTTTACGCCGATATTTCTGCCGATTGTGCGGAATCTGGGGATACATCCGCTCCATTTTGGGATTATCCTGATAATGAACCTCTGTATCGGGCTGTGCACACCGCCGGTTGGAACATGTCTGTTTCTCGGCTGCGGCATAGGTGAAACAACAGTGGCTAATGTGATGAGAAAAATCATACCCTTTTTTATTGCTATGGTAATTACGCTGCTTCTATGCACTTACATCAGCTGGATCACTCTGTTTCTGCCGGGAATTTCGGGCTTTATTTAATCTATGGTTAAAAAGTCTCTTACCTGCAGCAGAGATTGTTTTTAACTCCATTTAAGGTTATTCCGCTCGTTGAATAATGCCATTTCTTCAGGGCCGTCAGAACCTTTTTCGTATGGATAGATTTTAATCCTTTCGATCGGGTCAACGACTTTCCAGGCGTTTTGCAGCTCATCGAAACGTGTAAACGTTGTCTGGTCGCCGTTTATGACATCATTTAGCAGGTTTTCGTAGCCTTCGGGGGTGTTTTCTCCAAACAGGCATGTATAACAGAAATCCAGCTTGACCTGTGTGGCTCTCTTTTCGCCCGGGGTTTTGGTGTTTACATACAGCGAAATTCCTTCATCGGGGAATATCCTGATTTCGAGAATATTGCCTTCTGTGCTGTAATCATCGTCAAATAAACACTTTACCTTCTTGAATTTCACTGTGATTTTCGATTCTTTTTTGCTCAGAAATTTTCCCGTACGCAAAAACACCGGTACACCAGCCCAGCGGCTGTTAAGGATTTCCAGATTAAGGGCGGCAAATGTGTCGGTTTTCGAGTCTTGAGGAATGTCTTTTTCCTGTTTGTAGCCGCGGTACTGGCCAAGCAGGGCATCACGTACCACCATGTCCTTTATGACCTGGGCCTTTCTGTCCCGCAAGCCTTTGCCTGTAATTGAATCCGGTATTTCCATTGTCAGCAGCGCCAGAAGCTGAATCATGTGATTTTGCACCATGTCCCGCACCGCACCGTAAGTATCGTAGTAGGCTCCTCTTTCAGAAATACCAATGTTCTCATCAAGTTTTATCTGTATGCTTTCGATGTGGGCATTGTTCCAAATCGGCTCAAAAATCCTGTTTGTAAACCGCAGTACGGATATCGTCCCAACGATTTCTTTGCCCAGATAGTGGTCTATCCTGTAGGTCTGTTCTTCTGTGAATGTCTCGCTGATTACATCGTTTAGTTTTTTTGAAGATTTTTCGTCCCTGCCGAAAGGTTTCTCAAAGACCACCTTTGTTTTGCAGTTTTTCTGCTGGGCGATTTCGGTTTTAATCAGATTGCCGGAGATGACATCGAAATGGTTTGAGCCGGTTGCAAGGTAAAAAATTCTATCATAGACAGCCGTTTTGTCCAGCTTGTCGATGGCGTTCTTAAGTTGTGCAAACTCCTGTTCATGGGTAAAATTCGCTGAAAAGTAAGTTGTGTTTTCTTTGAGCCGTTTTATAAGTCCCGGGTCAGGCTCCGGATCCAGTTTCTCTATAAACTCTAAAGCGGTGTCAACCATCTTTTCGCCGCTGTAAGGGCGTCTGGATATGCCGAATACGTGGAATTTTTCAAGTTTGCCGTGTTTGAGCAGGTTGTATATAGCAGGAATAAGTTTGCGTTTTGAGAGGTCGCCGGTTGCGCCGAATATGATAAAGATAAAACCTTTTGTGTTCATTTTAGAAATCCTATTCTATTTTATGCTTAATAAATGATTTAGAGATTATTGTAACAGTATTCATTGCTCTGTTCAAGCATTTAGGCTGATATTTTGGCTATAAAAAGAAGCCGAAACAAAGCGATGCAATTTGAAAAGTTGTTTATCATTTTGTTAAATCGAGTATAATCGCTTTTTTAGTTTTAGATCTGATAGGTAAAAATGTCATTATATTTTCAAAGCATATTAAGCAGCAGTTCAGGTAACTGTCTTGCATTGTGGTCAGAGACAACGCGGCTTCTAATAGACTGTGGATTCAGTTCCATGAAAAAGACCCGTGAGGCCATAACAGGAGTTTATGGTGACCCTTATAATGCTCACGCGGTACTCGTAACTCACATGCACGGCGACCATATTTCCTATTATCCTCTTAGGGCTCTTGAGAATTGCGGCATTCCGGTTCATGTTCACAGCGACTGCATTGAGCAGTTAAAAACAAGGCATTTCAGGGAATACGGATTTGCTAATCTTGTGATATCCCCTTTTGAGTTTAAGAGTTTTGAGGTGGGAGATTTCCAAGTAACTCCGTTTGAGGTAGCTCACAATCCCGCTTTCCGTACCTGCGGTTTTATAATCCGCCATGGCGATAAAAAAATAGTTGTAGCTACGGATTTCAATGAATGGCAGAGTATTTTCGGGCACTTTATCGATGCGGATTTTATCTTTGTCGAATCCAATCATGATTTAGAGCTCTTGCGTAAATACTATAACCCCAACAGCATATACCATCTGCCTAACCCCTCTGCCGCGGAATTTCTGTTAAATCTGAGCATACATAACAAGAAGCAGCCCGATAAAATCATGTTCGGCCACCTCAGCTCCCAGCGTAACCGCTGCGACATTGCTTTGCGGGAGACCTGTATGACTTTTGATTCAGCCGGCAGGAAGATGGATTTCGAATTGGTGGCGGCACCGCTGAGGTTCCCAGGCGATGTTATCAGCATTTAAACCCGCTCATTAAATATAGAGCTGCACACCCTGCGTGCAGGGCAATCGCATCTAAAATATCATTTTTTAGGCTTTTCGGTTAGTTTTTTTCTTTCAAGGCGTGTTATCCGTATGATTTCGTCAGCATATTGTTGCACTAAGTCCATGAATTGGTTGTAACTATCTATGTCAGCCTGCAGTGCTTCAAGCTCATCCTTTGGGACATATCGCACAACATTGGCTCCATTTTTCCACGTTTGGTGGTTGAAATGCTGCCGGTTTTTCATCTGACATATTTTCCCTCGTTCCATTCGCTCTATTTTTGCGATTTTTTCTAATAATTTTATAGCTTTTTTGTCTTTTTCATTATAGTATAATATATAGTATTCTATATCTTTGCAACGTTAAAACGAGGAAAATTATGAAAAAAGAACAAAACCAACGCAGATTAATGGACTATTTTTCGACAATTGAAGACCCCAGAGTCGAGCGTACTCGCAAGCATGAGCTTAGTGATATTTTATCCATTGCAATTTGTGCAATAATTTGTGGCGCTGATGGATGGACACAGGTTGAAGAGTTCGCTCAGTGCAAAGAAGAGTGGTTTAAAAGTTTTCTTTCTTTGCCTAATGGCATTCCATCTCACGACACATTTGGACGAGTATTTTCTTCTCTCAAACCCGACTCATTTGAACAATGCTTCCTTGAATGGGTCAATGCCTTAGCCCAAAAGAGTGAAGGCAGGCTCATAGCCATTGACGGCAAGACTATGCGTAGAAGCGTTGATTATGCATCTGAAAAAGCGGCTGTTCACATGGTAAATGCCTGGTGCGACACCAACAAAATGGTCATTGGGCAGATTGCAACAGAAACCAAGAGCAATGAGATAACGGCTATACCTAAGCTCTTGGAGTTAATTGATTTAGATGGTGCAGTTGTAACAACTGATGCTATGGGCTGCCAAAAGGAAATTGCTAATGCTGTAATTGAAAATGATGGGGACTATATCTTGCAGCTAAAGGCAAATCAGACCGGCCTGCATAAAAATGCAGTTACCCTTTTTGATGAATGTATAGACGATAATGTCTATAATATTCAATATACTGTTGCAAGTGAAACTGATGGAGGCCACGGCAGGGTTGAAGAACGCACATTGCGGGCTGTTTCAAATGTAGGATTCCTTAACTCTGAAAAGAAAAACTGGGTCGGGCTCAAGAGCCTGATATGTGTGGAGGCAAAGAGGAGCATAGGAGATGAAACAAGCGTAGAGAAACGGTATTACATATCAAGCCTGACTTGCAAAAATCCGCCAAATTTACTCAAATATATCAGGGGCCACTGGGGGGTAGAGAACTCCTTGCACTGGTGTTTAGATATCAGCTTTGCCGACGATGAAAGGAGAATAAGAAAAGGTTATGGAGCAGAAAATTTTGCAAGGCTCTCACGAATAGCACTGAATCTGCTAAAACAGCAAACCAAGCACAAGGTCGGCATAAAGACCAGAAGGCTGTGCTGCGGCTGGAACGAGCAATACCTATATCGCGTGCTGACACAACAAAATAAAGGACTTTAGATGCGATTGCCCTGACCCTGCGTGCATAAAGTGTTCTTTTTGCTTTATTTTTTTGTTGACCGTATTATAATACCTCCCGATCTAAAAGTTGCGGGCCTTGTTCCCGAACGTAAATATTATTTGATAAACAGGATATAAAATTGGCTCTTCCATCTGTTGCAATCGTAGGCAGACCTAATGTAGGCAAAAGTTCACTGCTCAACGCACTGGCAGGTTCGATGATCAGCATTGTTGAACCAACCGCAGGTGTTACGCGGGACAGGATCAGTGTGCCTGTGCGTCACGGCGAGAGGTATCTGGAGCTTATCGATACCGGCGGATACGGCATTGTAGATAGTGACAAGCTCGAAGATCAGATTGAAATCCAGATTAACCAGGCCATTAACCATGCGGATTTGATCCTTTTTATCGTTGATATAAACGACGGGATAACCCCTCTTGATAAGACCATTGCCGGTTTGCTGAGAAAATCAGACTCGAATGTGATTCTCGTGGCGAACAAGGCAGACTCGGCACGGCTTTTCCCCAGGGCGGGCGAATTTACAAAGCTCGGCTTCGGTGACGCTTTGTGCATATCAGCTCTTAACCACCTTAATAAAAAAGATTTGATGGATCTGGTTTTCGATCGTCTTGAGGGACATGATTTTCAGAAACCAGAGGAGCCGGTTATGAAGATAGCACTTGTGGGCAAACGAAATGCCGGCAAGAGCAGCTTCATAAACGCGATTGTAGGCCAGCAAAGAGTTATTGTAAGTGAAGTAGCAGGAACCACACGAGATGCGGTTGATGTCCGCTTTGAGCGTGACGGTCAGTCGTTTGTGGCAATAGATACCGCCGGCCTTCGCAAGAAAAAAGTTTTAAGTAAAGACAACATAGACTTTTACAGCTATACCCGTGCCCTGAAGTCCATCAGGAGGGCCGATGTTGTTCTCTTTATGATAGATGCGATGCTGCCGGTGAGCCAGGTAGATAAAAAACTCGCTTATAGTATCAGTGAAGAGCATAAGCCGTGCATTCTGGTCGTGAACAAATGGGATCTGGCGGCGGATAAGGCTGAGGCAGAAGATTTTTCGGAGTATCTCAGCGAGGAACTCCCCGGTCTTCGGCATTGTCCGATCGCCTTTACAACTGCTAAGGACGGCAGAAACATACAGAGCACTCTTGACCTGGCGAGAGAACTGCATAAGCAGAGCACCATAAAGATACCTACACCGATGCTTAATAAGGCAATGGATGAAATCAAACAGATGCGTGTCGGCGGCAATAAAAAGAAAAAAGGCTTCCCTAAGATTTATTATGCAACACAGATCGCTACGCAGCCGATAACCGTTTTGGTCTTTGTGAATAATCCTGAGTATTTCGATGGGAATTATCAACGATTTATGCTAAACCGGCTCGGCGAGATGCTGCCATGCAGCGAAGTGCCTATTAAACTGATGTTTAAATCGCATCGCGCGCAAACCTCAAGGTGAACCGCAGTTTGAACATGACTGCCGCAAAGTGAGGGGAGTTTGTAATGCGAATTGCCTTTTTGGTTGATTTTCATGTGCGTTTTGTTGTGATTGTGTTCGCTTGCTTTTGTTTTGGGTTCAGTGCTTAGTCATTTTTTAGCCAAATCGCAGTAAAACAAAATAAACAGGCTTGAAAGAAACCGCAACATCATTAAAATCACTATATGCATTGTCTGTGCAGATTTGTAAGTTACTATCTCCATAATAAGGTAATCTATTAAAATGGAAACAAACGAAAAATTTCGTCAAATGATTTTGGCCAGAGCCAAAGACCTCCAAAAGCATATCGTGCTGCCCGAAGGTGATGACCCGCGAACAATTGCCGCCGCCGCTGAAGTTTCAAAAGCAGGCATGGCAGATTTAACTATCCTGGGATATTCCAAGTCGATTCGGGAGCAGCTCGAGTCAAAGGGCGCTGATATGTCCCGCATCAATATAGTTTGCCCGTCAGATTCGCCCGGTCTTAAAGATTATGCCGAGGCGTTCTATGAGCTGCGGAAGCACAAGGGTCTGACTCTTGAAAAGGCTTTTGATATGATCAAGGAGGTAAGTTACTTTGCTACCATGATGGTCAAGATGGATCATGCGGACGGGTTGGTTTCGGGTGCTGTACATTCTTCGGCTGACACGATTCGGCCTGCTTTGCAGATTATTAAGGCCGCCAAGGGTGTCAAAACTGTTTCGAGCATGTTTTTCATGTGCAGGGGAGAGGAGACTCTGCTGTTCGCCGACAGCGGGCTGAACCAGGAGCCGGATGCTGATCAGATAGCAGATATTACCCTCTCAACCGCTTACACCGCAAAGCAGTTTGGTATTATCCCCAAAATCGCAGTCGTCGGCTACTCTACTAAGGGTTCTGGCGTTGGTCCTCTGGCAGATAAGGTTCGTGCCGCGGCTAAGGCAGCCATAGCCAAGATGGAATCTGATTTTGACGGAGAATACTATATTGACGGCGAGCTTCAGTTTGATGCCGCCTATGTTCCCGAGGTTGCTGCCAAAAAGGCTCCCGAGAGCCCGCTGAAAGGCCGGGCCAACACATTTATATTTCCGGATTTAAATACTGGAAACACCTGTTATAAAATGGCAGAGCGCCTTGCCGGCATGAGTGCCTACGGGCCGATACTTCAGGGAATCGCAAAGCCGGTCAATGACCTTTCCCGCGGATGCAGCAGCGATGATATCGTAGCAACTATCGCAATTACGGCGATACAAAGTGTATAAGATAGCAATTTCAGTTTAAATAGAGATGGAATAAGATAGATGATAATTCTTGTAATCAATTGCGGATCAAGCAGTATTAAGTATCAGGTTTTTAAGATTGAGGGTGAAAACTATTCTCTGCTTGCTAAGGGTATTGCCGAGAGAATCGGGGAAGACGGCTCTTTTATAAAGCATACGAAAACCGGTGAAGAAACTCTTAAGATCGAAAAGCACCTGGCAGACCACAAAGAGACCATGCAGGCGATACAGCCACTGTTGACCGACCCTGTTCACGGCGTTATTAAGAGCATGAACGATATTAACGGTATCGGGCACAGGGTTGTTCAGGGCGGCGAGAAATTTACCGCTTCGACCATCATCAACGATGAGGTTCTTGATACCATCAAAGAAATGTCAAAGTTCGCACCGCTGCATAACCCGCATAACATCACCGGAATATTATCCTGCCAGCAGGTTCTGCCCGATATTCCAAATGTGGCAGTGTTTGATACCGCGATACATCAGACAATGCCTCCAAAGGCGTACATGTATGCTATTCCGCTCAAATATTACAAAGAGGGCGGTATCAGGCGTTACGGCTTCCACGGCACAAGCCACGGCTACGTTTCAAAGGAAGCCGCCAGGGTTCTGGGCAAGCCGCTTGATGAGTGTAAAATAATTACATGTCACATAGGCAACGGCGGTTCAATAACGGCTTTTGACCACGGCAAGGTTGTAGATACATCTATGGGCCTTACTCCGCTTGAAGGTATCGTCATGGGTACCAGGTGCGGCGATATTGATCCAGCGGCTGTTCTTTATCTGCAAGACCACTATGGCCTTACAGCAAAGCAGACAGATGATATTCTCAACAAGGAATCCGGGCTTAAAGGTCTTGTTGGAACCCCGGATATGCGTGATGTACTCAAGATGGCCAAGGCCGGCAATCAGGATGCCGTAAATGCTCTGGCTATTTACCGATACAGAATCCGGAAATATATAGGCGCTTATCTGGCTGCACTTAACGGGGCTGATGCCGTCGTCTTTACCGCAGGCGTCGGTGAAAATAACGACACACTTCGGTTTGACATACTCAGCAACATGGAATATTGCGGCATAAAGATTGATTCTGATAGAAACATTGCAGGCGAAACTGTTATTTCGTCTGATGATTCGAAAATAAAGATAATGGTTATCCCGACTAATGAGGAGCTCGTAATTGCACGGGATACTTACCGGATACTTTCAGAGGTTTAAAAGATAAACAGTAATCAGACAAAAGAGGTTTTATAAGCCTCTTTTTTTAATTTATGCGAGGTTTGTATGAGATTTCGGCAAATTCACTTGGATTTTCACACGAGCGGCGATATCCCGGGAATTGGTGAGTCATTCGACAAGAAACAATTTCAGCAGACGCTTAAGAATGCGCATGTAGATTCAATAACCTGTTTCTCTTCGTGTCACCACGGTTGGAGCTACCACCCTACAAAAGTTGGCAAAATGCATCCAAACCTTGATTTTGATCTGCTTGGCGCGCAGATAGAAGCCTGTAAAGAGGTTGATGTCAATGTGCCGGTATATCTGACCGCGGGGGTTAATAATGTTGCCGCGGATGCGCACCCGGAGTGGCGGGAAATCGGTGCTGACGGAAGTTATCTGGGCTGGACAAAAAGTATTTTTCAGGCGGGTTTTAAAAATATGTGTTTCAACTCGCCCTATCTTGAGTATCTCTGTGACATGATAGCCGAGGTTGTAGATCGCTATCCTAATTGTGACGGCATATTTCTGGATATAATATTTCAGTCAAAATGCTGCTGTAAATACTGCCTTGAAGTTATGGGTGAAAACGGGCTTGATCCGGCAAATGAAAATGATTTAGCCCTTTGTGCAGACATGGCATTGGAGCGGTATTACAGGATGACCACCGAAACCGCGAGGAAAAAGAATCCTGATATGCCGATTTTCCACAACAGCGGCCATGTGCATAAAAATAGAAAAGACAGGCTCAAATATTTCAGCCATCTTGAAATGGAATCCCTGCCGACCGGCGGCTGGGGATATGACCATTTCCCCATTTCCGCCAAGTATGCCATGAATTTAAATATGGACTACCTTGGCATGACGGGCAAGTTCCATACTACCTGGGGAGAATTCGGCGGCTGCAAGCACCCCAACGCCCTTTTGCATGAGGTTCAGTCAATGCTGGCCTTTGGTGCCCGCTGCAGCGTTGGCGATCAGGCTCACCCTTGCGTAAAACTTGATGAGTCAACATATAAACTTATCGGTAATGCTTATCAGGACGTTGAAAAGAAAGAGCCCTGGTGTGTCAATGCTGCAAATGCTGCCGATATTGGTGTGGTATGCAGTGAAGCGGTGAACAAAAAAGGAATAAGCGCCGGCAGGGATGTTGCTTCTGATACAGGTGTATCGCGGCTTCTGCTTGAGGGGCACTATCTGTTTGACCTGATCGATGAGGATTCTGAATTGAGCAGATATAAAATGCTTATACTTCCTGACGAGATAGAGCTTAGCGCAGGTTTAAAGTCAAAAATTGAGAGCTTTTTAGACTCCGGCGGCAAGCTGCTTCTTACCGGCTCAAGCGGTTTTGATGAAGCAGGAGAGCCAATGTTCAATATAGGGGCCGACTGCTTTGGGCGAAGTGAGTATTCGCCTGATTATATTCTGCCCTCTGAAGAGGTCCGGTGTTCGTATGTCAACAGCCCGCTTGTGATGTATTTGCCCAGCCGGCGAATCAAGGTAACAACGGGTAAATCTCTTGGTGTGGTGTATGATCCGTATTTTAACCGAACTGCCAGGCACTTCTGCAGCCATCAGCACACGCCGTACAAGCCGCAGCCCTCAGGCTATGACTGCGGTGTGATAAACGGCAGTGTTATGTATCTGGCTCATCCGGTTTTCAGCATCTATCGCGGCTACGGAGCTGCTGCCTACAAGGAATATGCGATTAGATGCATTGATATGCTGCTTGGCGATGACAAGTCACTGAAAACAAATATGCCCTCAACAGCCAGGGTCTCTTTGATGCACCAGGCCGAACAAAGGCGGTATGTGCTTCATTTGCTGTATGCAAACAAAATCAGCCGCGGAGGTAAGATGAGTATGTCCGGCGGCAATGTGCAGGCCGCGGGAAGAGAGGTTGAAATAATAGAAGAATTATTGCCGCTTGCAGATGTCAGTGTTACTGTCAGCCTCGCCGAGAGTGTAAAGAGTGTAAAATTGGAACCCGCCGGCAAAAACATAGATGCCCAAATACAAGGTAAAACCGTAACGTTTAATCTAAACTCATTTACTTCTCATGCAATGATAGTGATGGATTACTGATGGATTTGAACCTCAAAGACCGCGGCAGATTTGTAATTGTAAAACATGAACATCGTGACAGGCCTGTTCACTGGGACATCATGTTCGAAATGAAAAACAACATGCTTGCCGCCTTCAGGGCGGATTCCGATCCGCTTAGTCTCGCTGAAAATGGCGGCGGGTTAGAAAAAATATTTGACCATGATAGAAAATTTTTAGATTACGAAGGGCCTGTAAACAATGGGCTGGGATCAGTTACCTCCTGTGATGCAGGCATTTATGGCGTTTCCCAAGTCCGTTCCAATGCCTTAAGGATGATTCTTGAAGGCTCTGTCGTGTCAGGGAGTTTTTCACTGTCTTTCGAACAAGACCGCTGGGCAATTGAAAGAGTTAATCGAAATTCTTGACTTTTAAGCGGCGATTGATAAACTTTCTGCTTTTAATAAATGCGTTAATCGGGTTAATGGTTCTCAATGGCAATAGTCTGCGGTATAGATGAAGTTGGTTACGGGCCGCTTTTGGGCCCGCTTGTCATTGCGGCGGCTGCTTTTAATGTTCCGCAGGAGCGTATTCGCGATGATTTCTGGAAGATGCTTGAAAAAAGCACTTCGCCTGTAAAAAAACATCTTCGCGGCCGCCTTCTGGTTGCGGACAGTAAAAAGGCTTATAACCGCAAGAGCGGGACAGATAACTTAAGAAGAACAACACTTGCTGCGTTGAAAGCCCTGGGTGCAAATCCGGCAAGTTTCTCAGAGATGCTCGAGCTGCTTTCTCCGGCGACCGTCGGCAGACTGGGACGGTACCCCTGGTACGGCGGGCTGGGCCCAAAACCGATTGAATTTGACGACGAAATCGCCATAGCATCAAAGGTTTTTATTGAAGATATGACATCAAATCGGATGTCTATGGCATCTTTGAAATGCGAATGTCTCGATGCGGGGCATTATAACGAGCTTGTGGCGAAATTCCGTAATAAGGCGTCTTTGTCATTTAGCTCTGTATGTTCTTTAATATACGATATATACAGTCGTTTTGATGAAGAAAATGTTTATTTTATGATCGACAGACAGGGCGGCAGAACAAATTATGTGCCGGTTTTGTCCCGTATGTTTGAAGGTATGCAGATAACCGTTATTCGTCAGAATGACCGCGCCGGCAGTTACAGGCTTCAGTGCGGCAGACGGAATATATTTCTGCATTTCAGCAAGGGAGCGGACAGCAGGTTTTTTCCTGTTTCTCTTGCTTCGATGGCGGCTAAGTACTTGAGAGAAATAATGATAGAAGAATTAAATAAATATTTTTTGAACCTTGTTCCAGGTGTGGAGCCTACCGCCGGCTATTATACGGACGGAAGCCGTTTTATTAAGGAAATTGAAAGTGTAAACGCCTCTCTGTTAAGCCCCAGGGAGCTGCTGGTAAGGTCCCGGTAAGTCCGGCAGGCGGCAGTTTTAAGATTAAATCAATTAAAAGTTTATAGAACTTTTTTCTTTTGGCACACGTAAAAAAAATATGTTATTATACTTTTTAATTAGAGATGTGAATTTTTCGGAGTTTGATTAATGGCCGGAAGTACAGATACGATTTTTGGAAGGCTTGCGCTTGAGCGGAGTTTTTGTTCAGAAGTAGAGCTTAAAGACTGCCGCGCTGCGCTTAAGGAAATTTCCAGTGATAAAAGGCCCGCTTTGGCCAGTGTTATGGTCAAAAAAGGATATATAACAAAATCTCAGGCCGCACGATTGCTTGATGAGATAAAAAAACAGCAGGAAACTCAAGGGCAGATCCCCGGTTACGACATAATAGAAAAAATCGGCTCTGGTGCTATGGCTATAGTCTATAAGGCCAAGCAGAAAAGCCTTGACAGAACGGTTGCCATAAAAGTCCTGCCGCACAAATTCGCCGCCAAGGACAATTATGTTGACCGTTTCTATAAAGAAGGCCAGCTTGCCGCCAAGCTCAACCACAACAATATCGTTCAGGCGATAGATGTAGGCCAGGCCAGTGGTCTTTATTACTTTGTCATGGAATATGTTGAGGGTAAATCCATCTATGATGACCTTTCAGCCGGCAAGGTGTTCTCTGAACAGGAGGCTCTCGAGATTATCCTCCAGCTTGCAAGGGCTCTTGAGCACGCCCATGCCCAGGGGCTGATTCACCGTGATATAAAACCCAAAAATATAATGATAACCAAGGACGGCACAGTAAAACTGGCAGATCTTGGTCTGGCCAGGACAACTTCAGATGTAGAGGCTGCCGAAAATGAAAAGGGAAAAGCCTTTGGCACACCGTTCTATATTGCCCCTGAGCAGATACGCGGAGACGTTAATATAGACGGCAGGGCGGACGTATATGGGCTTGGAGCAACTTTTTATCATATGGTTACCGGCCAGGTTCCGTTTAACGCGCCCAACCCTAAAGAAGTGATGAAAAAACATCTCAAAGAGCCCTTAACCCCTCCTGACCATATAAACGTAACTCTTTCTGCCGGGGTTGCTATCATTATAGAGACAATGATGGCAAAAGATCCTAATGAAAGGTACCAGAACCCATCTGATTTGGTTAAAGACCTTGAGGCCGTTTCAAAAGGAAATTCGCCTGTATTTGCCGCAAAGAGGGTTGATATTGATACCCTCTCAGAGCTTGAAAGCGGATCTCCGGTGGTAATTGAGGGCGATACACGGATGTATCCGGAAAACGTTATCACAAGATACAGGATTATTTGCGCTGTTTTGAGTGCCGTTATTCTGCTTCTTATTCTGCTGATGGTTTTTGGTAAAGGCGGCACGCAGTAAGTTTTGTCTCCAGGCGGTATTTTGAGTGCAATGTGATGACAAGAAAGCTCTGAGCAGTTCGGTCGGCTGTATTCTGGTCTTAACAGGTTTCTTTTACCTGAATTTTATCTCACGCATAATATCTTCGCCGCTGATGCCTAATATTAAGGCCTCGCTTGGAATGGATCACGGAGCTGCCGGCGGCGTATTTCTGTTTATCGCTTCAGGGTATCTGGCAGGAATAATTCTTTCGGGTATTATTTCCTGCATAATAAAACACCGCAGCGTTATATTTATTTCTGCGGTAAGCTGCGGAACAGCAGTTATCTTCATGTCCTTTTCACACAGTGCCGCCGTGCTGAATGGTTTCGCGTCTTTGACGGGTTTGGCCGCGGGTTTGTATCTGCCCAGCGGCATCGCTTCCATAACTCACATAGTAAAACCCTCAGGCTGGGGCAGGGCATTGTCAATACATGAGCTGGCCCCTAATCTGGCTTTTCTCACAGCACCGCTGATAGCCGAAGTTTGTCTTTCGTTTATGAACTGGAGAAATACGCTTCAGCTCATAGGCTGCTGTTCGGTCGCTGCGGGGATCATTTATTACTCATGCGGCAAGAGCGGGAATTTCAAAGGCCGGATGCCGGCTTATTCGCAGGCTGTATCTTTTTTCCGTATGAGGTCTTACTGGATAATGCTGGTTTTGTTTTCGCTTGGGGTGTTGAGTACGCTGGGAATCTATACCATGATACCGTTGTATCTGATCGCTGAGTTCAATTACAGCAGACTGGCGGCCAATACTATTTTGAGCATTTCCAGAATTCTAACACTTGTTACCGTTTTCGTGTCAGGTTGGAGTGTTGATAGATTCGGTCTAAGACGCACTTTAAGTACAGTGTTTATAGTTACTTCTGTGTTAACACTATCTATGGCCGCGGCATCGGGAAGATTTTTGATACCGGCAGTATTTGCCCAGCCGCTGGCGGCCGTGTGCTTCTTTCCGGCAGGTATCGCGGCGCTTTCAGCAATATTTCCCGAAAAGAGCCGCAACGTCGGCATATCTCTTAGTGTGCCGCTGGCTTTCTGGATCGGGGCGGGGCTGGCACCGGCCGCACTTGGAGCTTTTGCGGATCGGGGAATGTTCAGGGCGGGTTTTGCCGTTGCGGGTGTAGCGTTCCTCGCCGGCGGCGTGTTGAGTTATTTTCTTGATATACCTTCAGTTAAAGAGGATGCAGCTACAGATGCAGAGAAATAAATCTAATATACTTAATGTTGAATCGGCGTGCCTTAATATTAGCGGTAAATCGATTTTACGGGATATAAACTTCGAGTTAAATGAAGGGCAGCGATGTGTTGTTCTCGGCGCAAACGGCAGCGGCAAATCTACTTTTCTTTCTATGATTGCCGGATATACATGGCCCTCACAGGGTAATATCTGGGCTTTCGGGCACAGGTTCGGTACCTTTGCACTGCATGAGCTCCGCAAGCGAATCGGCCTTGTCGCTACATCACGTATTCCAAATTTTGATGAATCGACTAAGGTTGGCGACATTGTCGCTACCGGATTCTGGGGAGGCTTGATGATACCGATGTATGCAGAGCTTAGCCCTGAACAGAAATTACTTGTAGAGCAGGAATTGGCGGAATTTGGTCTGGAAGATTTCTACGAGAGGCCTTTCTGGCAGCTCTCAACAGGCGAGCGAAGCAGGGTCTTGATAGCCAGGGCGATGATTTCGCGGCCCGGGCTTCTCCTTCTCGATGAACCTGCGGCGGGGCTTGATATTCGCAACAGGACAGAACTTTTAAAGCATATAAATTCTCTTATTAACAGAGATCAGAGTCCCGCAGTGATTTTGGTAACACATCATTTTGATGAAATACCGCCGGATACCGACAGGATTGTAGTATTAAAAGACGGGGAGATTTATGTTGAAGGAGAACCCGGCGAGATTCTGAACTCGGATACAATCTCCCAGGCTTACGGGTGCAGCCTTGAAGTGATAAAAACGGCACAAAGATATGTAATAGTCCCTTCAATCGACTAAAGTGTTTGCCAAATCCTTCATGCAAGTTGATATTATCCTGAAATATAATACAATGAGCAGGTGATTATTATGCTTAAGGACAGTTGCAAATGAGTGTGCAGTTTATAACAGGCCGTGCCGGCAGCGGAAAAACGCATCTATGCCTCGAACAGATCAGAGAAAGTCTTCTCAGCGGAGAAGATACGGGGAATCTCATATTTCTGGTGCCGGAGCAATCCACATATATTGTGGAAAAGATGATACTTAATACACCCGGCATCGAAGGTTTCAGCAGACTGCATGTCCTTTCATTTAACCGTCTTGCGTACTGGCTGACAGAGAAATCAGTAAAAAGGCGAAGCCTGACGCTGCCGCTTCAGCTGCTTATCGTGAGTAAAATTCTTAATACAATGGCCTCCAGGCTGAAAGTCTTTTCACGGCAGCAGGGCTCGGCAGGTCTTGCCGGGCAGATACTGGGTATAATAGATGAGTTTCAGAGAAATGGCTTAAATCCATCCGATATCAGCTCTGATATCCTTTCATCAAAGAAGCTCGGCAGCTCTACAGTGCTGAAACTGCATGATTTGAAGCTGATATACGCTGAATATTTGAAAATCGCCGAAAATAAATATGATGCAGCGGTTCACCCGTTTGACAGAGCCTGCTCACACGCTGCCGGTTCAGAGCTTCTTAAAGGTGCACGTTTGTGGGTTGACGGATTCTCCGGCTTTAACAGCCCGGAATTGACACTTCTTAGTGCTGTCATCAGAGCAGTCTCTGAGACAAAAATAGCCCTTTGCGCAGATCCTGCACAGATTAACGCCCAGTCATCAGGTTTATATGATGAGCTAAGTATCTTTGAGCCTACGCTTGAGACTTATTGGCGTTTAAGAGATATCTTCGGCGAGTGCGGTATACCGGTCAGGGATGATATAGCATTGAGAGGCGGCAAACGTGTCAAGAAGGGCGGTACTCTTGATTTCATTGAACAGAATATCTTCACTGACGTTTCTACCTCGATACTGGATGATTCAGTGAAATTGGTAAAGACCTCTGACTGCCACAATGAAGTCGAATACATAGCCCGTGAGATTATGAAACTGGTCAGAGACGGGGGGCTGAGATATCGTGATATAGCAGTCATAGTCTCAGATGAAGAGAGGTTCGCAAGTCACTTTAAGACGGTTTTCAGTGATTACCAGATACCATTGTTTCTTGATATAAAACGAAATGCGGGGAATCACCCGCTTACCTGTTATGTGCTTACGGCTGTGGATTGCGTGATCAGCGCTTTGAGCAGTGAAAGCATCTTTACATGTCTTAAAAGCGGCTTTTCCAGACTGGACCATGAACAGATATCACGTCTGGAGAAATACTGCAGAGAGAACGGTATATCTTCGGGCGAGTGGCTGAGCGAGAGCCGCTGGCAGAATGGCGAGAGCCGGCAGGATATAAATCTTCTGAGGAACGAAGCGATAGAACCGTTAAAGAATTTCTACAGGGAGATGACCGCTCATTTAGATGAAAACGGGCTGGTAAGCGCAAAAGAATTTTCACTTGAACTTCTGAATTTTATTGACCAGAGCCGGGTCGAAAGCGTACTTGGGCAGTGGTCAAAGGCAGCTTTGGACAACGGTGATACAGAGATTTCGCTGATGCATAAAAACACCTTTGAATCTTTGCTTGAGATAATTGCACAGGTGACGGATATATTTGGTGAAGAGAGGCTCGAACCGGATTATTACGCATCAATCGTTGGTGACATGCTCAAGAGCACCTCATTTGCTCTGGTGCCTCCCTGCCAGGATCAGGTACTTATCGGTACGGTCGATCGCAGCCGTCAGCCGGAAGTTAAGGCTGTATTTCTGTGCGGTGTCAATCAGGGGCTTTTCCCTTCTCCTGTGAGGGCGGAGGGGCTTCTGCGTGAGGATGAGAGGGCGGATGTTATTTCACAGGGGCTGGAGATGGATGATCCGCTCTCAGTTGAGATGGTGCGGAGACAGTATCTTGCTTATATTGCCTTTACACGGGCAAAAGAAATGCTTTATATAACTTTCTCTGAACAGGACGAGCAGGGAAGGCCGATGCAGATTAGCGGGTTTGGGGACAGGTTGGTAAATATTTTTGAAGGAAAACTAAAACCGGAAAGTTTTGATCCGTGGGAGAATCAGGACTTCTCGTACACTTCTCCGGTCAGGCTTTCTGAGAGGGTGTGTGACAGCGTCAGCCCTGATAACAATGATCTGAAAGGGATCAGGCAGACTCTGGAGTTTAATAAAGTATTTGGGAGTAAACTTAAAGATTATGACAGCCTCGCGGCTGAATACGGCTCTCAATGGGATAATTCTGTCAACACTGAGCAAAGCGGTGAGTTGTGCGGTAAAGAAATAAATGTAGATGCTTCAAAGCTATCGACCTATGCCAAATGCCCCTATATGTATTTTGCCAGATATGTTCTTGGCCTTAAATCTGAAAAGAAATTTGCACTGGAACCTGTGGATATAGGAAGTTTCAGCCATAAAATACTCGAGATGCTCGGCAGGGATATGCTCGCCGGGAGATATGATTTTGATACACGGGACTCTGGCGAAATTCACAAAAAAATGGACGAGTTTGTCTTGCAGTATCTTGTCGAAAATTCTATTTTGAGCCGTATCCTTGAAAAAAGCCGCCACGCGAATTATATTTTTCAAACCCAGAAGTCGGCCCTTCATCAGCTTCTCGATACGCTTATTGAGATGAGACGTGCCGGGAATATGAAGCTGCTTTGTGTCGAACCCTACATTTCGAGAATGGTTTGCTTTGACGGTGTTGATGTACGCCTTAGTGGAAAAATAGACAGAATTGACTTTGTGCCTGCCGGCGCAGAGAATTCGCAGATAAGTCTGGTGGTATATGATTACAAAACCTCGGCCAGAAAAACTGACTGGAAAGACATCTTTAACGGCAGTAATGTTCAGTTGCTGGTGTATCTGCTTCTGCTCAAAGACATGAGAGTTTTAGACCGGTATATTTATCCTGCGGCGGCTTTTTATATGCCGGTGAATCAGACTGTCGAAAATGCCGAGAGAGTGTCTAAAACAAAGATTAGTCAATCCCGTTTGAGAGCCTCTGGTATATTAGCAGAGAGTGTTGTCGCTGATCTGACAGATCCGGAGGTCCAGAATGAAAAGAGTTATTTTGATTTCAGACTGACGAAAAATGGAAGCCTGGGCTGGTACAGCACTTCGAGAGCTTTTCATGATGATGATTTTGAGAAACTTCTGGCAGCCGGTGAGGTCGTGCTGTCCAGGCTTGTCAAAGGGATAAGTCAGTCTCGTTTTGATATATCGCCGCTGGATGAATCCTGCAAATATTGCGATTACAGATCATTGTGCAGATTTGAGCCGGTTTTCAACAAACAGCGGTTTTCAGATAAAGCGAACAAAAATGACGTTCTTGCGTTATCACGTTCAAAAGTCCGGGTAGAATGGGATCGAGATGCCGAACTTGCTGTGAGAAAGGATCAGCGATGAAATATACTCAGGATCAGCAGGCTGCAATAGATGCTCGCGGGAATGTCCTGGTAACCGCCTCGGCGGGAACGGGCAAAACCGCCGTCCTTGCGCAGAGGTGCCTTGAGCTTGTTCTCAACGGAACGGATCTTGACAGGATTCTTGTTGTAACTTTCACTGAGGCCGCCGCGGCTGAAATGAAGATTCGTATTGAACAAAAACTCCGGTCAGAGGTGTCAAAAGAAGATACTGGTAAACGTAATTTTCTGCGACGTCAGATTTTAAAGATAGACAACGCCCGCATAAGCACTATACATTCATTCTGCAGACGGCTCATTGTCGAACATTACAACGAAATCGGGCTTGATCCCTCGTTTAAGGTGATTGATCAGGATGAATTGATGCTGATCAAAACTGAGGTCATGGAATCAGTTCTTGAAGATGCCTGGCAGCGCCGCGAAATGGTCGAGTCTATGGGGCAGCTCTTCGCCGAAAGAAAAATCATCGGCAGCAGTGATTTTACCAATGCCTTTATATCGGTAGCCGATAAGCTCGAGTCAGTTCCATGCAGGGACAGCTGGTATGAGCGAATCTTGAACACAGAGCCGTGCGGTGAGAATGATACAACCGCCAAAGCAGAATTGCTGCAAATCGCGACTTTTGTAGAACTGCTCAAAATGTACGATAAGGCATTGGCGAAAAAGAAACAGATTTTTAACTGTCTGGATTATTCTGATTTGCAGTTGTGGGCCTGGAAACTGCTTTACGGCGGCGACGGCAGGCTCTCAAAGGCGGCAGAGGATATCGCCGGCCGGTTTCAGTACACGTTTGTAGATGAATATCAGGATGTCAGCGATCTGCAGGATGCGATTATAAGGGCGGTAAGCCCCCGTGAGCTTTTTATCGTCGGCGATGTAAAGCAGAGTATTTATATGTTTCGTGAGGCCAGGCCGCAGATATTTCTTGATTACATTAAGGATGCCGAGTCTGGTTCCTCAGGTTCTGTCCTGATTCCACTGAATATCAATTTCCGTTCCCGCCAGAAGGTTCTGGACTTTGTAAACGTTGTCTTTAAAAGGCTTATGCACGTTGAGACCAGCGGCATGGTGTATGACTCCAAAGCCGTCCTAACCGGTGGGCTCGATTATAAGCCTTTGGAGCAAGACAAGCCCCCTGTTGAAGTTCATCTGATAACTCAGTCCGCGGCGGAACCTTCTAAAACGAAATATTCAAAATACGCCCGCCAGGCCAAACTCATTGCTGAGCGGATAAAACGCATGGTCGCTAAAGACGGCGGCAGGGCAGAGTTCCAGGTTATGGATAAAAATACCGGCGATTACAGAGATGTTCGTTATGAAGATATTGCAGTTCTTATGTACTCCGTGAAATCCGCAGTGAACGAGTATCTTGATGTTTTCGCAGCAGAGGGGATACCGGTTGCAACAGATTTCTCCCGCGAATTTTTCCAGAGGAGTGAGATAAGTACAATGGTTTCGCTGCTCAGGGTGCTTGACAATCAGTATAATGACATAGATATGGCCGCGGTTTTGAGAAGTCCGCTTGTCAGACTCACCGACATTGATCTTGCAAGAATTGCCGGCTGTGCAAATTACAGCGATTCTTTCTGCGAGGCGATTAGGCGTTATAGCTGTGAATTCAGCGATGAACTTTCTGCCGGAATCAAGAAGGCGATGGATAATCTTGATACCTGGAGAAAGTCTGCAATACGCCGCGGCTTATCCGATATGATATGGGATGTTTACAGGGAAACGGGATATCTTTCATTCGTACTTGCCCTGCCGGAGGGTCGGCAGAGACGGGCAAATCTCGTTAAATTCCATGAAAGGGCGGTTCAGTTTGAGAATTTCCTCAGCAGCAGCAGTCAAATATCGCTTTCCAGGTTTGTTCGCTTCATCGATCAGCTTTCTCAGAACAAAAACGAGTGGCATGAGGCGTCTCTTGCCGACACCGCTGCGGGGGTCAAGATAACAACCATTCACAAAAGCAAGGGCCTTGAGTATCCTGTTGTTTTCGCAGCGTCTCTGGAGCGGCAGATCCCGCTTTCTGAAAATAAGGAGGACTGGATTTTTGATTTGGAACTTGGGCTGGGTTTAAAGATTACCCGTGATTATTTACGGGAGCGGGGCCCGCTATATAAGGCTGTCGAGCAGCGGCAGAAATCCGATCAGCTCGCCGAGTCTATCCGGCAGTTGTATGTGACCTTTACGCGCGCCAGAGAACGGCTGATACTTGTATCAGATGTTACCGGCGGCACCGTAAAGCCAGAAAAATGGCTCAATCCCGATGATTTGGACAGTGAAAAACTCTTTTCGCCGGCGGCTATGCTCTCCCAGCCGAGTTATGCCAGATGGCTGATCGGATGTTTCAGTGATCAGCTGTGCGTGGACGATTTGCAGCCTTCAGAGGAGCCCAGGGTTGTAAATTCCTCTCTGTTCAGCATTTGCTCACATGATCGAATCGCTGTTGAAGAAAGTTTAGAAAGCCTGCTCAATCAGAGACCAAAAACAGAAGAGATAGAGTTATCGATAGATACAGAAAATATTGAGGCCAAAGCCTGCCGGATAATTCAGCCTCTGCTTAAGGGGTACGCCTATTCTGAGTTTACCAGACTGCCGGCAAAACAGTCTGTTTCCGCGCTGACACATGAAAATGATGAATTCAGGCAATTTTTCGAAAAAGAATGGAAGAAACATCCTTCAGACTTAACCGCCGCGGCAGGGGAAAAAGCCGATCCCCTGGAAGTCGGTTCGGCGGTTCATCTTATTTTTGAAAAGGCGGATGTCAGTCAGGGTATTTCTATGAATTACCTGGAAAGTCTTTTGCAAGGCCTTGTCAGTAAGAAACTTATATCAGAAGGCGTCTCGGCTGTTATAGATCTGGAGGGTGTGTTGGAGTTTTTTCAACATGAGAGTTTTAAACAGCTTATGGCGTGCTCTGAGGCCGTGTACAGGGAGTGGCCGTTTACTTTTTCAGCCTCGCCACGCGAATTTGGTGTGCATTCCGGGGGTGATGGAGACAATGTTATAATTCAGGGTATTGTGGATATGATCATTGACCGCGGCGAAGATATTGTTATAGTTGACTTTAAGACGGACCGCGTTGATTCGGAGTCAATTTCGCATCGGGCGGAATTGTATAGAAAGCAGCTTGAATTTTATTCTCGCGCCGCCGCGGCGGTGCTGAAAAAGCCGGTTAGCCGGCTGCTGCTGTATTTTGTTTCCAGCAGAAGTTTTTACGAGCTGTAATTTAGATTTAACCTATAGATAAAGAAAGTGATTTCCGATGAAAAGAATAATAAACGCAGCTAATCGACTGCCCGTTACCATCGGCAGAAAAATAACTGCTTCCAGTGGAGGTCTGGTTTCTGCTATGGCCGGACTTGAAGGAACCTTTGAAACGCTTTGGGTAGGCTGGCCGGGAGCCTCGTGCGGTTCGGGCCAGAGAGCAGAAAAAATAAAAGATATCCTTCGTCAGGATTATAACTCAGTACCTGTGTTTCTCACGCCAAAAGAGGCCCAGGGCTACTATGAGGGCTTGTCGAACTCGAGTCTCTGGCCGATGCTGCATTATATGACTAATTATTTTGAGTATGAAAAACACTGGCTCAAAGATTACGAGCAGGTAAACAGAAAGTTTGCCGATGAAATCTGCTCTATTGTCAAAAAAGGCGACACCGTGTGGGTTCATGACTACCACCTTATGCTGCTTCCGGCAATGCTGCGTAAAAGAAAACCAAGGCTTAAGATTGGTTTTTTTCTGCATACGCCCTTTCCTTCCTATGAAGTTTTCAGAGCTCATCCGGCCCGGCAGCAGCTTATAGAGGGAGTCCTGGGAGCGGACCTTATCGGATTTCATACTTTTGGATACATGCGGCACTTCAGAAGTACTGTGATGAGACTGCTTGGTCTTGAATGCAGCATGAACACTATCGAAGTCAATAAGCGTATAGTTACCCTGGGTGTTTTTCCGATAGGAGCAAACGCCAGGGCCTTTGAAGATGAAATTGCCACAGAAAAATACCGCAAGCGCCTTGAGCATTTCAGAAAAGTTTACAGCGGCCGAAAGATTGTTCTTGGAGTGGAGAGACTGGACTACACAAAAGGCGTTCCTCAGCGGCTAAAAGCAATAGATAAATTTCTCGACGGATATAAAAACAAGGACAACGTATGTTTTATTTTTATTGCTGTGCCGACAAGAGATCAGGTACAGCAGTATAAAGAGCTCAAACAGGAAGTTCAGTCACTTGTCGGCCACATTAACGGCAAACATGCCACAATTGACAACACTCCTATAAATTACATTTATCAGTCAGTGCCCTTTACTGACCTTTGCGCTCTGTATTCTCTGGCAGAGGTATGTTTGGTAACACCGTATGCTGATGGAATGAACCTCGTTGCCAAGGAATATGTTATCTGCAAGCAGGGCAAGGGTGGAACACTGGTGTTGAGCGAGTTTACAGGCGCTGCCAATGAGCTGTTCAAATCTCTCAAGGTTAATCCCTATGACATTGAGCAGATCAGCTCGACGATTGAACAGGCTCTGGAGATGCCTGCAAAAGAACAGTTAAAGCGTATGGACGGCATGTATGAAAGGGTTAAAGAGTATGATGCTATTTACTGGGCAAATTCGTTCCTCAATGAGCTCGAAGCTGTCACAAAGTTCCGCACCGGCGGTGTTAAGAAAAAACATAAGCCAAAACTTGCCCAGATGCTTAAGAAGACATTTAAGCCTGAAAACAAAATTGCATTATTTCTGGATTATGACGGCACACTAAGGAAGTTCCATGACAACCCAAACGGGGCTGTGCCGACAAAATCAATAAAGGAATTATTCAAGATTTTATCGAGATATTCAAATATAGACACCCACGTCATCAGCGGCAGAAAAGGCTCAACGCTTGAAGAGTGGCTCGGCAAGTTTCCGGTAACTTTGATTGGAGAACACGGATTTTCCTGCCGGCCAAGAGGAGAAAAGGAATGGGTATCATTGTGTGAGGCCTCTGATTTTACCTGGAAGCTGCGAATAAGGGAAATGCTTGAGTACTTTGTAGGAATTGTTCCGGGCAGTTTCATTGAGGAAAAAATTTCCGCTATGGTATGGCATTACCGCAGAACTGATCCGGAATTTGGTGAATGGCGTGCAAAGCAGCTTGTTTTGAATCTTAGCGAGATGCTCTCAAATCTGCCTATAGAGGTGCATCACGGCAAGAAAATTGTCGAGATCAGCTCCATGCAGGTTAATAAAGGCGTGGCCCTTCAGAACATAGTCGCCGGAAAAAATTACGATTATGTTGTTTGTATGGGCGACGATTATACCGATGAGAGTATGTTCAGGCTTGCCATGGATAACATGATAAGCATAAAAGTCGGAAAAGGTGATACTTCCGCCATGTATCGTATTACCTCACCGGCTGTAGTTTTAAGTACCTTGAAAAAGGCATTGAAATAGATTTAACCATAAATAATTATAAACCACTGTTAAAATATTGAGAAATACTTAAATTTGACTTCTCAAGAACCAAAATATATGAACAACTTAGATTATGGCATTATCGGTAACTGCAAAAGTGCCGCTCTGGTCAGCAAGCAGGGCTCACTTGATTTCTGCTGCCTCCCGGAGTTTGATTCAATGGCGTTTTTCGCCAAACTTCTGGACAATAAACGCGGCGGGCATTTTGCGGTTAATACAGTTGGTAAATACAGGATAACCCAGAAGTATGTGGAAAAGACAAATATCCTGGCTACCCGGTTTGCGAATGGGCCTGATATCTTTGAAATCAGGGATTTTATGCCCCGTTATATTCGCCGAACGGGTTCGTATAACTGCCCGCCGGATGTTATAAGATTTTTTAAGCATATCTCCGGAAAGCCGCGGATAAAACTGGATTATCAGCCAAGGCCTGTTTATGGCCATTATGAGCCTTCAATAACAGTAAATAATAATTATATAAAGGCTTCCAGCTCTAACGGTACTTATGAGTCCCTGTATCTCTATTCTGATTTGGATTTGGAAAAGATACGCAGCGGCGATGTCATTGAACTTACTCAGGACAGTTTTGTTCTTGTAAGCTACAACCAGAAAATAGTCCTGCCCAGCATTGACTCTGTTCGTTTGCGTTATTACCGTACATTGTCATACTGGATGTCTTGGGTTGACCGTACACATGAGCTTGCCAGGTACAACAAAGAGGTTGAAAGAAGCCTGCTTGTACTTAAACTCCTGGCCTGCCAAAACAGCGGCGCAATCCTTGCGGCGGCGACAACGAGCCTGCCCGAAACAATTGGCGAGGTGCGAAACTGGGATTATCGTTACTGCTGGATAAGAGACGCTTCCATGACGGTAAGTGTTCTGATTCGTATGGGGCATAAGAACGTGGCAAAGAGGTTTCTACATTTTATACTTGATATAGTCCCGTTTAAGGACCAGAAGATTCAGATTATGTATGGGCCCAGAGGCGAAAAGCGGCTCACAGAAAAGACGCTTGACTGGCTGGAAGGCTACGAAGGCTCCAAGCCCGTGCGCATCGGAAACGCGGCATATCTTCAGAAACAAAATGATATTTACGGGGTTCTGGTTGATGTTATATATCAGAGTCTTGTGAATTATCAGAGTGATATCGAAAATCTAAATGAGATATGGACTGTCGTCAGGACGCTTGCCCGCTATGTAGAGAAAAACTGGAAGAAAAAAGACAAGGGAATCTGGGAATACAGAAGTGAGAAAAAACATTTTACGTTCTCACGGATTCTCTGCTGGGTTGCGATGGACAGGGCCATTAAAATTGCCAGTTTTTTCCGTAAGGATGAAATCGCCAGACCCTGGATTAAACTGCGGGATGAGATTAAGGCGGAAATAATGAAACGCGGCTGCTGCAAACACGGCATGGTGTTCACCCAGTCATACGGAGATAAACATCTTGACGCCTCGAATCTGCTCGCCGAGCACTACGGATTTGTCACTGCCGACGATCCGGTTTATGTAAACACGGTGAGGGAAACATATAAGCAGCTTTGCAGGGACGGACTGATGTACAGGTATAAAAACCCCGATGATTTCGGTAAGCCTAAAAGCTCATTTACCGTATGTACATTCTGGATGATAAAGAGTCTCTGGCAGATAGGTGAGAAAGAAACCGCACAAAAGATGTTTGATGATGTACTTAAACACAGCAATCATTTAGGCCTGCTCAGTGAGGATATGGATTTCGAAACCAAGCGGCTTCTGGGCAATTTCCCTCAGGCCTACAGCCATCTTGCTCTAATCGATACCGCCATCACGCTTTCAGGCGGGGATATGAATGTTTCCAGGAAAATTTTTAACCGTTAAACAGCAGCCCGTTTTAGCGGCATAAATGAAAACCGGATTTTTTTGTTACAGGTGATTTTAAAATATGAAAATAGCTACATTTAACGCAAATTCTATACGTGCCAGAGCCGATATCGTACGCGGCTGGCTTGAGGCAAATTCTCCGGATGTGCTCTGCGTCCAGGAAACCAAGGTTCAGGATTCGGAGTTTCCTGTTTCTGCTTTTGAGGGCAGCGGCTACGAAATAGCATATCGCGGCCAGAAAAGTTATAACGGCGTGGCTGTATTCAGCCGCCACGGATTCGAGAACGTTTCTTTCGGCCTTGACAGTGAGCCGGCGGACGAGCCGAGACTCTCAGATGTGAAAGTAAAGGGCGTAAATGTCGTAAACACATATATACCTCAAGGTTATATGGTTGAGTCGGATAAGTTTGAATACAAGATGCAGTGGTTCAAACGGCTAAGGACCTACTTTGACAATAAATACAAACCTGCTGATAAGCTCATATGGCTTGGTGATTTAAATGTCGCACCAACGGATCTTGACGTACACGATCCAAAAAGACTGCTGGGGCACGTATGTTTCTGCCCTGAGGTTTGGGATGCCTTTGAAAAAGTCAAAAGCTGGGGTTTTGTTGACCTGCTGCGGAAGCACTATCCCGATGAGAGGATATACACCTTTTGGGATTATCGTTCAAAAACAGCCTTTACCAATGACAGGGGCTGGAGAATTGATAATATTCTGGCCTGCGAAAAGCTCGCGAAAAAATGCACTGACTGTTACGTTGACCGTGAACCAAGAGCCATGCAGCGCCCCAGCGACCATACATTTTTGATAGCAGAATTCGATTTGTAAAAAAAAAGGCAGCTGATTTAATTCCAGCTGCCCTGTATTATGTGTTAAATATTATTTTCTTTTTCTTGCTAATAAACCGCCAAGTGCCAGAATTGCCATGGTTGACGGTTCTGGAACAACGTCAAACTGAACATTGTCGATTAAGAGGCTTCCGCCGCCGCTGCCGTCATCCTGGTTATCAAATACCAGGTCAACGTAGTTAGCGGGGAACGTAGTATCAGTTGGGATTGTGACATTAGTGGTCACTTTAGTCCAGTCTTGGGTAGTATCTCCAAAGCCGGTTATCTGACCCTGGAAGTTATTTCCGCCAGTTGAGCCGTTTGTGTCAACATTGTCGAAAAACCTTACTCTATACCTCAGTTGAACTCCGCCTTTATACTCGAATGTTAAGGTGTACTCGAGTCCTGGGGTAACGGCGAGCCCTTTACTTCTCAGGGAGTGGGTCAATGGTAGTTCTACACATTGGTCGCCGGGTTCAAGATTTCCGTTGTCTGTGTTAATGATTTGGGTTTGAGCAGACTTGAACCAGTCAGGAGTTGTAGTTCCTGAACCGTTTTCAAAATCATGATTTAGAACCAGATTTGCCTTCAGGAAACAGGTCGCCACAAAGAGAGCTATTCCGTTTGTTTGTAAGTTGTTGAGCGGGTGGATTTAGCAACGGCAGTGAAACCGATTTTCCCCCTTTTTCTCTGGCTTCAGGCCTGATTCGAGCGAAAAAAACATTAAAAAACCTCAAATTGCCCCCATAGAAAAATGGTAAATCATTTTGCATGTGATATAATATAAGACATTAAACCAAAAGAACTTATATTATATTCTACAAAAGGATTTACCAATGGCTAATATACCACAACCCAGCTTGTTTTGCTACCAAAATGTTGAAAATCTCGGAGATTTAGAGCGGCTCGACCTGTTACTCAAGACGCTCGACGATGAACAACTAATGCAAACACTCGAAAAACGCCGCGGCAATGGACGTGATGACTACCCGATACGGGCCAGTTGGAACTCAATGCTTGCCGGCATCGTATTTGGGCACAACACCATCGAAGCTCTTCGCCGGGAGCTTTCTCGCAACGGTCAGCTCAGGGATATCTGCGGTTTTGATCCTCTCAAAGAGCACCCGGTACCATCATCAAACGCCTATACCAACCTGCTCAAGTCGCTTATGGAGTATCCGGCAGAAGTAGCCGGTATTTTCCAGAATCTTCTGGAGTGTCTTGCCCGGGAACTGCCCGGCTTTGGTCAGCGTATAGCGATTGACAGCAAAGTCATCCAGAGTGCGGCAAACTCCGGTTCAGAAAATAAGCCTGACGGCAGAAGGGATACTGACGGCGGCTGGGCAACAAAAACTTACACAGATAAAAACGGTAAGATTATCAAAAAAACAACGATATTTGGTTACAAGGTTCATCTGGCAGTGGATGCCAATTATGAACTGCCGATAGCACGTATCGTAACGCCGGGTAATGACAATGATATGTTAGAGGCGTACAATCTGGTTGACGCCTGTCCCTCAAAGGCTCTTGAGAAGTGCGAATATCTCTCGGCAGACAAAGGCTATGATTGCGGCGATTTCAAGCTATGGTTATGGAAGGAGCACGATATACGTGCTGTTGTTGATACTCGCAATATGACGCAGTTGGAACATAGCCCGGTTGAAGGCCTTGACAGGATATATTACAACCAGCAGGGTGAGGTGTTCTGCAAGTGCTGCAAGGGGGGAGAACTCAACAAGATGTGCAACAGGGGTTTTGAGAAGGATAGAGACAGTATCAAGTTCGGTTGCCCGGCACACCATCAAGGGCTGACATGCCCCGCATCAGGGAGTTGTCCAATTGGCAAGAGTATCAGGATCGGGTTGGAAAAAGACCCGCGTATCTTTATGGCTTTGCCGCGGGACAGCTATAAATGGAAAGACGAATACAAAAAACGGACTTCTGTCGAGAGGGTCAACAGTCGGCTCGATGTCTCCTTTGGTTTTGAAACTCACTATATTCGAGGCCTTAAAAAAATGCAGATGCGAGTAGACCTGGCACTGATCACGATGTTAGGCACGGCATTGGGGTACGTGAAAACCAAGCAGCCGCACTACATACGCTCACTGGTTAAATCAGAGTCGATCAAAATATCAGCCGCATAACAACGCAAATACAAACCAACAAACTACCTGCCACACTATCGGTGCGCCTAAAATCACACGACCAGAAGAAACACACACCAGGCTCGCCCCGACTGCTCCCCCAAAGCACGCCCGCAAGCCGAGGAAACGCCGATTAATCCGCATTAACCTACTGGGTATCAATAGTATTTTGAGGCAAATTTTCTGAAAAGCCTTACAAACGGAATTGCTCCAAAGAACACAATAATCACAAAATTCTTGTACATATTTCTTTCCTTTCTAAAAAAACCATCAGGGCGGACCACTCCGCCAATCTCTTATTTTGATATGTAAACATTTATTATATATCATTATTTTGAATTTGTCAATAGTTATTTTTTGCATTTTTAACTTTTTTAATCGTTTTTGTTAGGACAGAATGTCTTCGAGATTCTTATTTAAGAGAGCGGCGGCAGGCGTCAGCGTGAGATCTCTTTTAGTTTATACTAATACGCAGTATGCAATGGTACGCGTAAAGTTACCCTTCTAAATGATTTATTGCGATATTCGCCAAATCCGATCAGAAAAATTTAAAAATTGATTGACACGTTTTTTTTTGCAGTTATTATGAACATAAGTTCAAAACATAACGTAAGGACACTATGACAAGACCGATAAAAAACAGGCGAATATCAGCCCATCCGGGCTCAGTAGTTTACAAGCCGGCGGGAGTTCCCGCTAAGACCCTGGAATGGGTGGAGCTGGGCCTTGATGAATTTGAATCCATCCGCCTGCTTGACTATGAGGGCCTTGATCAGCTCAGTGCGGCAGAAAAAATGCATGTTTCCAGGCCGACGGTTACACGGATATACTCCAGTGCCCGAAAGAAAATCGCCATGGCATTTACTGAGGGCAAGGCAATAAGAATAGAGGGCGGGCCTGTAGAATTCAGTATGGCAAAACCGGAAGCTGCCGCGTTAAAACCGGCTCCTATGCCAGGGCGCTTTAGAAGAAGACGCGGCATGGGAAGGGGCCGCGGAGGCAGGCACGGGCAAAACAGAAATAACGATTTATAAGGATGTTAATTATGAAAATTGCAGTTTGTTTAAATGAAAAATCAGAGAAATCAGAAGTCAGCACACGTTTTGGAAGGGCCGAATTTTTCGGGATCTATAATGATGCTGATAAATCCTGGAAGTTTATCGAGAACTCCCAGAATCTTCAGGCCCCGCAAGGTGCAGGTTTGCAGTCGGCACAGTACATTCTTGATGCCGGTTCTCATGCGCTGATAGCCGCGAATGTCGGGCCAAAGGCCATGAGGGTTATGCAGAACGAGGGCATAGATGTCTTTCTCGTTTCCGGAGGCATAACTGCCGAGGAAGCGGTTGAGAAATGCCTTAAAAATGAACTTAAAAAGATAACAGAGGCCAATGTCGAAGGGCATTGGGTTTAATAGAATTAAGAATTAAGAATTAGGAACAGAGTTTCTAAGTCTTATTTAATCTTAAATCAATACTAACATTAATATTCAAGGAGATTTATCATGCCTGGATTTGACAGAACAGGACCAATGGGTCAGGGACCCATGACAGGACGGGGCTTAGGTCTCTGCACTGGTGCAGTAAGACCTGGAGCCGGATACGGTTACGGATTTGGATACGGCCGCGGATACGGTCGTGGCTTCGGCCGCGGTATGGGCCGCGGATTTGGCCGTGGATACGGCCGCGGTGTCGGTTACTACGGACCTTATCCTCCGGCTTATGCTCCTGAGGATTACTCACAGCCGGAAGATTTAAAAGCTCACATTGAGGAATTAGAAGCAGAACTCCAAAGACTGAAGGCTCTTGATGAAAATAGCGATAACCAGCGGTAAAGGCGGTGTAGGCAAGACTTTTGCCGCGACATGTCTGGCCGATGTGCTCAGTGAAGCTCAACCTGTATCGCTGATCGACTGCGATGTTGAGGCGCCCAATTCTCATCTTTTCATAGATGTTGAGAATCCTGAGCACCGGCCGGAATACATGCCGTGTGTTGAGTCTGTAAACGAGGAATTGTGCACACTTTGCGGAAAATGCGCGCGAGCGTGTTATTTCAACGCCTTAGTAGTGGGCCGCAAATCGGTGAGTATCTTTAACGATCTCTGCCGCGGCTGCGGAGCTTGTCAGATAGTATGCATCGAGCGTGCGATTGTCCCGGGAATGCGGGTTATAGGAACCTTTAATAAAGGTAAGAGCAAAAATATAACTTTAAGCTGGGCGACCCTTAAGGCCGGCTCGGGCGGAATGACTACTGCCCTCATCGACAGGCTTAAGCAACAGGATACTGAGGATATGGTGATTCTTGATTCCCCGCCCGGCACGAGTTGCCCTGTTGTGCATTCGGTTAGAGATGCCGACAGGGTGGTGCTGGTTACAGATCCGACTCCTTTCAGCATGCACGATTTGAAATTATCAGTGGGTATGTGTGCCGAGCTTGGCATAAAGCCGCTTGTACTGATAAACCGCAAAGAAACAGGCGATATTGCCAAACTCCGAAAGTGGTGTGTTGATAAAGATTTACCGATTGTCGGCGAGATACCGGAAAGCCGCGAAGTTGCGTTTCATTACTCCAAAGGTGAACTTGTAACGCAAAAAATGCCTCAGATGCGAGAGATGTTTAAAGACATTGCCCGCGAAATAGTCAATATCTCGCTTGACGATAGTAAAGTCCCTGATATTGACGTTAATTATTATCTTTCAGACGTGACTGAAAGAATAAATCCGGCTGAGAATGAACCCGCCTCAGATAAGCCTTTCGAACTGACAGTGGTCAGCGGCAAGGGCGGCTCCGGCAAGACTTCGCTTTCAGCCTGTTTTGCAAAGCTCTCAGGCGGTATAGCAGCTGACTGTGATGTTGACGCGGCTGATATGCACTTGCTGTTTAAACCGGAAGTTATCGAAGCGCATGACTTTGCAGGCGGCAGAATAATGCATATTGACGCGGATGCCTGTTTAGGCTGCGGCCGCTGCTTTGAAGTATGCCGGTTCGAAGCTATCGAAAAAATGGAAACAGGTACCTATAAAATACGTGAGGAAGATTGTGAAGGCTGCGGAGCTTGTTCGCTTATCTGTCCGGCTGGTGCTGTTGAGTCTGAAATAACGACCGATGGAAGATGGTATTTCTCCCGGATTCGCTCAGGGGTTATGAGCCATGCGACTCTTTCGCCAGGACTTGAAAACAGCGGAAAACTTGTTTCGCGAGTGCGCAATAACGCCTCCGCAAGATACGTGCAATATGGTAATAACAAGCCGGTTGTGATGGATGGGGCACCGGGGACGGGCTGCCCTGTAATTGCCTCACTGACAGGTACAGATTATGCTGTTATGGTAACAGAGCCCACGGTATCAGGACTTCACGATTTGGAACGTATCCAGGAGCTGGCAGGGCATTTTGGCCTTGCATGCGGAATTGTGGTCAATAAACACGATATAAACGAAGAATATACTGCAAAGATTGAAGATTTTGCTGAAAAAGCAGGCATTGAAATTCTTGGCCGGCTGCCGTACAGCCCTTTATTCAATCAGGCCCAGAAACGTGCCGAGACAGTTATAGAATTTGCCCCGGAATCAGCCGAGGCAAAAGAGATATTTTTAATATGGAATAAAATATTAATTCATGCTCAGGAAAGGCAAAAAAACGTATGAAAACCAGTTGTGACGACAGCAATCAGCTTCCCCCGGGTGATCTGGAATTTAGCATGGCGGCTATAGATAAGAAAATTCTGGTGTTGTCCGGTAAGGGCGGCGTCGGCAAGAGCACCGCAGCGGTTAATATCGCTGTCGAGCTTTCCCGCAGAGGGCTCAATGTGGGTCTGCTTGATATAGACCTGCACGGGCCTAGTGTGCCCCGCATGACCGACACGAGTGATGTTCACTGTTCAACGATCAAAGATAAAATAGTTCCTATTCAGGCCGGCAATCTTAAGATTATGTCAATCGCTTATCTGCTTCAGGATGAGAAACAAGCGGTTATCTGGCGGGGCCCAATGAAACATACAGTGATTAAGCAGCTTCTGGGCAATACTGACTGGGGAATTCTTGATTATCTAATTGTGGATTTTCCCCCCGGAACCGGTGATGAACCGCTCGCTGCGGCAGAGCTCATCGGCGACGGAGCCGAGGCTGTGGTAGTTACTACGCCCCAGCAGGTGGCGGTCGGCGATGTCCGCAGATGCATTACGTTCTGCGAAAAATTATCGCTGACTGTGAGAGGCATCGTAGAAAACATGTCATCAGCGGTTTGTCCGGCATGTGGTGAAGTTTTCAATATTTACGGCTCAGAGGGCGGCAGAAAACTTGCAGAAGAAACGGGCATTGAACTGCTTGGAAGCATACCGATTGATCCAAAGATCACCGCCGGCGCAGACGAGGGCCGGCCGATATCGGAAAGCGGCGCCGATGAGGCAACTCTAAAGGCTCTCGCCTGTATAATTGACAAATTATTGAAAGATACTAACAAAACAACTAAAGGAAATGATAATATGAGAATTGCTATACCATTAGCAGATGGAAAACTTACACTTCATTTTGGACATTGCAGGCAATTTGCTGTAATGGATGTTGATCCGGAAAACAAGTCAATCACAGCCCGCGAGGATATGGTTCCCCCCGAGCACGAGCCGGGTGTTCTTCCCAAATGGCTCCACGGAATGGGTGTAACCCATATAATCGCTGCCGGCATGGGTCAGCGTGCTCAACAGCTGTTTAACCAGAATGGCATAGAGGTTATCGTTGGCGCTGAGGCCGACACACCGGAAAACCTTGTTAAGGCGTTTTTGAGTGAGAGCCTGGTGACGGGTCAGAATATCTGTGATCACTAAATAATGCCTCAGGAGACCTTAAAAAGAATTTCTACCGCTACTCACCATGGATGTATAGTTTGCGGCGAAGGAAACGATCTGGGCCTCAACCTTGAGTATAGGGTTGCGGGCCCGGATATGGTTTGTGCAGACTTCGAATGCGGCAGCGATTTTGAGGGTTATAACGGGATAGTGCATGGCGGGATAATATCTTCGATACTTGACGGGGCGATGCTGCACTGCCTTTTTTCAAGGGGGCTTACAGCTGTAACGGTAGATATCAATGTCAGATTCCGCCACCCGCTTGTTTCTAACAGGCCGGCAAAAGTCTCCGCCCGGATTGACAGCCGGCACGGGGTTTTGTATTTTCTCAGCGCAGATATCACCCAGGGGGGGCGTATAGCGGCAAGTGCCAAAGCCAGGTTTTTTTATAAACCCCAGCTCGATCAGTAAGTGTGTCTTAGCTCATCGGGGCAGCATGGCTCCAAGCTGTTCTGTATGACAGCTGCAGTAGAGTGTGAACGCAATATATGCCGCAATAAGAACAATCAGGAACAGAGCCAGAAACCATATGATAAGGTTTGATCCCTGTGGGTGGCCGCAGTTACGGCAAAAAGGGCTGTATTTGCTGATTTCTGTGCCGCACGCCTTACAGCTTTTGAGAAGAGGACTGCTCATTTTAACTCTCCTTATTCTTTAATTTGATGTTTGGTACTCATCTTCTACTTGTGTTTCATTTGAATTTATTTAAACAAAAACTTAGGCATTCCTAAAATTCATACTACAAAACCATCTGTAATGTTCGGTTTATGGAAGTTTTAAGGTAAAATAATGTCATTTTGGTAAAACAGATTCCCCAAAGCCGAATCATGAAGATAAACGTGTAAATTTAAAGGTTAAACTTTAAACAGACTGCACTTAAAAGTTGAATCTACCATATAGAAAATATTAGATCCTTTTAAAAAACCACGAAATTGATAGAATTCAGCCATGAAGAAAATTACGAACGAAAAACTATTCGACTGGTTCCGGGATAATCGCGGCGAGTTTGACGCGGTTGTGTTTGATATTGACGGCGTACTGCTTCTTAATCACAGGGTTACGCCGGGCAGCAAAGAATTTCTTAACTATCTGCGTGGAAACGATATACCGTATTCACTCTTGACCAATGACGGCTGCAACTCACCCGAAGAGAAAATTTCTCACCTGCTCGCTGACGGCCTTAGATTTGAGACTGAGGAAATAATATCCTGCGGGCACGGGCTTGAAGCATTAGCCCTGGAGCCGGGAGCTAAAGATAAACCTTACTATGTAATGGGCAGTTTGGGGGAGCCGTGTTATGCAGAGACTGCCGGTTTAAAGGTTATCCGTGATGTGGAAAAAATACATGAGTGCGGCGGTGTTATCATCGGTGAGAGACGTTTTGACTGGCAGCTGACAATAAACGCGGCGGTTAACTTCTTTCGTGTAAACCCCTCCGCTGGGCTTATAGTGCCCAATCCAGATTTTTACTTCCCCGTCGGTCATGGAAATATCGAACTTGCTCCGGGGGCGATAGCTTTGATGATCAGGGATATACTTGCCACACAGAAGATAAACATACAGCCGCGATACCTGGGCAAGCCGTATCAGGTTATATACGAAATAAACCACAGGCACCTTGAGACCCGATCCCGCCGAAGCATCCCCAAAAACCGCGTGCTGATGGTTGGCGATTCGATGCTTTCAGACATACCCGGAGCGGTTGATTTTGGTTACCGCTCGGCGCTGATGCTCAGCGGCATCACAAAGCTCGAGAATCTCGATCTCTTTGAACGTCAGCCGGATTATATCTTTAATGCTATCGGTTGAGCTCCTGTAGCGGCAGCACTACTGCTCACGAATGACAGCGTTTGTTTTTTCTTTGAGTCCGGCAAAAATAGTTTCTATATAGCCGTCCACGGCTTCATTTTTCAGGGTTCCGTCCTCATCTCTAAAACGCATCGAGAGGGTAACGCTTTTTTTGCCTTTTTCTATGGGTTTGCCGCGGTAAATGTCGATAAATTCAATCTTCTCAAGCTCTTGCGGGGCTTTTTTTATAATTGTAGATTCAATCTCAGACCATTTGACATCTTCATTTACGATTAACGAGAGGTCCCTGTCAACAGCAGGGAATTTCGGCAGGCGCGTTATCTGGTTCAGCGACGAAGCCAGAGGTAAAAGCGGTTCCAGGTCTATTTCTATAGCCCCGGGATGTGAGTCTTTGAGGCTCATAACCTTTGCGGTCTTTTCAGATATAATGCCGGCAAATCCTATTGGGCTGCCGTTAAGCAGTATTTCCGCACCCGCCTGCGCCCATCGCAGATCAGCCTCTTTGAATTCGAGCTTTGCTGTTCTGTCCAGACTCTGTATAAGAGTTTCAAGAGCTCCTTTGACAATTCTGAAATCTCCGTCAGCTACCATTGCCAGTCGCGTCTTTTCCTCGAGAACGGGGTTCTTGCTGCCCTTGTGGTTGCGAAGCTCAAAGGTGTCTGAAATCTCAAAGAACCGGCAGTCACGGTTGCCTACATTGTGGTTATATTGTACTGTACTAAGCAGAGTGCCAAGAAGCGTCTGGCGTAAAAGGCCGTTTGTTTTGCGTGTTGCGTCCTTTACCGCCAGGTGCATCTCTGCGGAGTTTCCGGTTAGATGCATTGAAGTCTTTTCATCGGTAAAGGTGATTCCGAGTGCTTCATAAAATCCGCATGAGTTGAGGTAGTCAGCGATTTTGACTGTAGCCGCCTGGCGAGGATCCGGCTTTGCCACATCAATACAAATTCTTTTTTCCAGAGGTATTCGGTCATAGCCGGCCACCCGGGCCGCTTCTTCGATTAAGTCTATCTCACGAGAAAGGTCATGCCGCCAGGTGGGGCAGGTACAGATGAAAACATTAGTTTTGGCGTTATATTCAGGCCGGAAGTCCAATCGCGTGAAGATGTCCGTTACCTCTTCGGGTGAAAAATCAAACCCTATCAGCGAATTAAGTCTTGCCAGACGCATTGATACTTTTTTCTGCTCATGTTTGACAGGGTATCGGTCAACACTGTTTTTTGCCGCCTTTCCGCCGCCGGTCAGGGTCATCAGATGCACAATTCGGCGTGATGCCCAGTCTATGGCTTCTGTGTCAACATGCCGTTCGAAGCGGAAAGATGATTCTGAACTGATACCCAGGCCGCGGCCGGTTGAGCGGACGGTAACCGGTGCAAATTGGGCTGTTTCGAGCAGTATTTTTGTTGTGCCCTCAGATACTTCTGTTTCAAGTCCGCCCATAACTCCAGCAATGGCAACAGGTTTAGACGCATCAGCAATAACCAGCATGTCTGGCTTGAGCTCGCATTTGGTCTCGTCAATACTTATGAGCTCTTCTCCCGGAACCGCATTTCTGACAACGATGCGTCCTTCTTCGAGTTTGGCGTAGTCAAAAGCGTGCGAGGGCTGGCCGGTTTCGAGCATGGCGTAGTTTGTCGAGTCAACTATATTGTTGATGCTCCTAACGCCGGAAGCCTCAAGACGGCGGCTCATCCACTCAGGAGATGGGCCAATCTTTACTCCTTCGATGTAGCGGGCAGCGTATCTGTTGCAAAGCTCTGAAACAGCTATATTTACATCTGTAAAGCGGCTTGTCTCGGCATCAAGCGTCTCGAAGGTTACTGCCGGCATTTTCAGGTTTTTACCGGTCGCAGCGGCAAGTTCCCGTGCAATTCCGATATAGCTGAGGCAGTCTCCGCGGTTGCTTGTTACTTCTACATCGAGTACTGTGTCATCGCCGAATGCTTCCGTATCTTCGATAGGAAACCCCAGATTGGTGAGGATTTCTTCTATTTCGGAAACGCTCATGTCAAGGTCAATATACTCGTTAAGCCACTCAAGTGAAATCTTCATATTATTCTATACCATTTGTTCTAAAATCATCAAAAAACGTTTATATGACAAGATGCGAGGTATTATAACTACTAATTTTAATATGTCCAATAGGGATTTGAACAGTTTGAAAATGCAAAACTGATTGCCGGATACACCAATTTTTCAAAACTTTGTAACCTTTTCTTTTTTTTGTCTCACTAAATTATTGAAAACAGAAACTGAAACAAATCATTCAGAAAGGAACAAAAATGATAACTTTAAAGAAAATGATGTTTTCCGCTTTAATTATGTCAGCCTCAATAACTCTTTTGGCCTCGCCTCAGGGCAGACGCGGGTTTTCCGGCGATGGTAACGGCGGCAGAGAGTTTAGACCTCCGATGCAGCAGGGCAGGGCGCCGATGATGGAAATGATGACCAGAAGGCTGGATTTGACACCAGAGCAGCAGAAAAAACTCGAATCTATCAGGGAAAATTCAGCTAAGTCTCTAAGGGAAAACATGTCCTCACAGAAGCAGCTGCACCAAAAACTGGAAAAAGCTATCAGACAGGACGACACGACTCTTGCAAAGGGTATCGCCGCAGAGATCGCAGACGGTCTTATCAACCAGACTCGGACCAGGCTTCGCATCGAATCCGCTGTAAAGGATATCCTTACACCTGAGCAGAATGCACGCTTGCAGGAGATGAAAAAGAATTTCAGGCAGCGAGCCGACAAGCCGGATATAGACAGACCACAGCGTATGCCTCGAAACAGGCAGGATTTAAGAGGGTCAGACCGCCCAGGTTACAGAGGTAATGATTCAGTACAGAAAATGAAGGACCGAAGTGACTTCCAGAAGCAGGATAGAGCGATGAGGCCTCAAAGAAACAGAGATGATTCCTGCACCGACAAGGCCGCAAGACCCACACAGCCGCCGCGGGCTAAGGCTCAGCCGCAAATGGGCAATAAAGCTCCAAATGCTGAACGTCTGAATTATATGTTCGACAAGGCTGACGGCGACGGCGACGGTCTGGTAAGTAAAGATGAGCTGCGAAAGTTTTTCCGCAGCAGGCAAGCCCAAAGTAAAGAACGCGGACAATAAAACATATTTGGTTGTAAAGTGTTTTTAAAACTTCAGCTTCCCGGTTTCATAGAGACCGGGAGGCTTTTAGCTGAAACGACTAAAAAGTTGAAACGCTTTGGATTACGCACGCAGTAAAGATCCGCAGCGGTTTATGCTCATAAGTTATTTTATAATTGAATCTTGCCGGAAAATATTGTAATATAATTGGATACGATGATAAAAACCGGAACATCTCAGTTAGTGTCCTTTTCTGTGCCAGGCGGCGCAGATGGGGGATTTGCGAAATTCCCCGCTGAGATGTTAAGTGATTTTTGCGATTCAATTATGGTGAATATCCGCGAAAAAGAAGACCCTGATTTTCAGATTGTCAGGGACAAGGCTGATGTTGATGCCGTACTTGCCGGTGAAGGCGGAAGATATGAAAAGATAATTAAACGTTATCAAAACTATATAAGTAAGATACTTTGGCGTTTCAGCCGTGACAGACAGGTTCACGAAGAGCTCGTTCATGACACATTTGTAGAGGCTTACATGAGTCTGGGCGGATACAAGGCTCAAAGCCCGCTCTCAAACTGGCTGGCAACTATCGCTACCAGACAGGGATATAAACATTGGCGAGAGCAATCTTCACAAATGGCAAAGCCGCTGCCTGTTGAAGAATGGGACTTGCTGGCGGATACGTCTGCCGCTGAAAGTCTTGAGCCGGAGACTGTCTCGGAAGTCCTTTTCCGGCTGCTTGAACAATTGCCGCCACGTGACAGGCTTGTTCTGACATTGAGATATATAGAAGGCTGTTCAGTAGAAGAAGCGGCACTCCGCAGCGGTTGGAGCAGAGCTATGGTCAAGGTGCAGACCTGGCGGGCAAAAAATAAATTATTACAGCTTTACAACGAATCGATCGGAGGTAAAGACTATGAAGATAGAAAATAAAATTTTTGAACTGGCGCAAATAGCATCGCGGGAGTCAATGCCAACTCTGGATGTTTCAGAATCTGTAATGAATACGCTGGCTGGAGAAACAGCCGGCAGCGGCAACCTGTATTCGCTGAGATTCTGGTTCACAGCCGCAAGCATTGCAGCCTCATTTATAACGGTTTTGCTTGCATATAAGATGCATTCTGCCGGTGCGTTAACTGAAATTGTAGATTTGGTGGCCTGGGCGGTTTAGTGACATGGATACTCAGAAAAATAAATTTACTGTCAGATTGATCAGGGCGCTGCCTCTGCTGCTGATTTTCGCGGCGGGAATAGTGACCGGTTACTCTTTATCAACGATAATAAAAGAGTCCAGGGTGCAGCTGCCCCCCAGGCCTGATATGCACGACCGCGGCGAACGGACGATGAAAAAACTTTCAGAAGAGCTTGGGCTCACTCAGGACCAGGCTCAGCAGCTTCGGGAAATAATGAAAGATACATTTAAAAACCTTGCTCAAATACGCGAAGATGCCCGGCCGCTCATCAAGGCCGAAATTGACTCTATGGACGCAAAGATAAAAGCCATGCTTAATCCCGACCAGCAGACTCAATGGGAAAGGCTCTTGGGACGGTTCAAAAATGCCGTTATGAGGCCTGAGCACGGCAGGATGTGGAATAGAAGGCCAAGGCCCGGAGATGATTATCCGCATAAAAAGGGCTCCTTTGAAGAAAGAAAGCCGCCGCAGCCCGATGCAGAAGAACCTCTCGAGCAGCCATAATAAGGTCTGCTGTATCAACATAGCTTTAAAGGTTTTCCCCTGAAATTCAAAGCGGAGAGAGGGGGATTCGAACCCCCGGTGCCGCAATGCGACACACCGATTTTCGAAACCGGCACGATAAACCACTCTGTCATCTCTCCATGCTGTCTATTTTATAGAATACGAGAGTGAAATCAACTGTGTTTATGTTTCGTATTTACTTTTGGCTCCTCACATAAATTTGTGCGGAAAAATTTGATATAGCATATGTTAACACTTGTTATAATGATGATTTAGAACAATGTTATAGCAAGGGAAAACATATGCTGCTTAAAAGAATACTAAAAAAGACATTAAAAGTCAAGAGACATAAAGTGGTAAAAGTCGATTATAGTGACAATCAGCTCAACTTTTATTTAGACGTTCTCAAACGTCGTCGGCTGCCTTGCGGCACCTGTCAGACGCTCGCTCCGCAACGTGACCGGCTTCCGCAACGGCAGATTAAGCATGTTCCGTTATGGGGCATACCAGTGATGCTGCATTACCGTCCGGTTCGTGTCAGCTGCCCCAAATGCGGTGGGCCGAGGGTTGAGGACATACCCTTTACCTCAGGTAAATCACGTATGACAAACGGATTGGTCTGGACCTTGAGCAGTATGGCGAAATTGCTGCCCTGGCAAACGGTTTCTCAGATGTTTAATGTCAGCTGGAATACGGTTCAGTCTGCGGTAAAGCAGGCAGTTGACTACGGCATGAAACACAGGGATACAGGAAAGGTCATTTATATTGGCATTGACGAAGTATCCCGCCGCAAGGGTCATACGTATATGACGGTGGTGTACGACCTGGAAGAAAAACGCATTTTATGGAGCGGCCAGGGCCGGAAAAAAGAGACGCTGGAGGCGTTTTTCAAAGAACATGGAAATTCGTTAAAAGGCAGTTTAAAGGCGGTTTGCTGTGATATGTGGCAATCGTACATTGATGTTGTAAAAGAGCATGTTGACGAGGATGTTGTTCTGGTTTTCGATAAATTTCATATCGTACAACATTTGAATCAGGCTGTCGATGAGGTACGCAAACAGGAAGCTATCACGCTCAAAAAAGACAACCCCGAACTGCTTAAAAAAACGCGATATATCTGGCTGAAGAATCCTGAAAACCTTACAGACAAACAGCGTGCACGTCTGGGGTATCTGGAGAAGCTGAATCTTAAAGTCAACAGGGCTTATTTATTGAAAGAATCCTTTCGTGATTTTTGGGATTACCGCTACCCTGCAGCTGCCAAAAAATATCTTGCAAAGTGGTTCTGGTGGGCCACCCACAGCAGGCTCGAACCATTACGTGATTTTGCCTGGATGCTCAGAAAACATCAGCAAGGTATCATAAATTATTTCAAATGCCGAGTCACCAATGGAGTCACCGAAGGTATGAACAATAAAGTTAAAACAATAGTCAAAAGAGGTTATGGATTCAGGACAATCCCGACGCTGCAGTTAGCCTTATATCACTGCCTTGGAAAGCTGCCTGAACCTGAAAATATGCACAAATTTGTGTGAGGAGCCTTACTTTTATTGTTTTAAGCTATTCCGTTTGTAAGGTTTTATGAATTATGCGGGTTAATCATATTAAAAGAGGTGGAAGAGTTTATATCCAGATTGTCCAAAACTGCTCTTTAGCCTCTCTGCAGCTCATTATAACGGGAAAAGTCGATACCGAGTCCACTGTCTATACCGATTTTAAGAGCTATTGACCTGCCCCGCAAACTTTGCCAAACCGCAATATGATACGCGTCTGTGAAAGGACAGATTTGACAAAATCTGGAATTTTAAACGGTCTTATGGTCGCTTGACAAGGACAGGCTGACCGGATTACACAAGGCTTTCAGATTCTGTTCTGGAGTTCCGGAGGGAATTTCACAACCGGCATTTACAAAATAAGGATTTCCAGCTTCTTTATAACACTGCAAAACCTTTTGATAAATGGCATCCGGTGTCCCATACAAAACTCCCGCTGCCGGATCAATATTGCCTGTGAGAACAACACCCGAACCCATGGCAGTTCGCACTTTCCTTAAGTCGTTCATGTGGTCAACATCGAGAATATCAACTCCCAAATCAGAAATACCAGGAAGTAAATGATTTATATCGCCGCAAATATGTAACTTAACAAATGCGCCTGCATTTTTAATGGCTTTCACCAATTTTTTTTCACAAGGCTGAATCAATTCTTCGTAAATCTGTGGAGAGACCTGACTTGCAATGGCATCGCCAATCCCGATAGTGTCTGCTCCTGAGTCTATTTGAGCTAAAGCAAATTCAATTCCCGTTTTCAGGCAATGCTCCATCAGTTCAACAGTAAAAGCAGGGTCATCTATCAAATCAAAAAGAAAATTACTTGTATCTCGCAGATCTGCCGCTTCGGCTGCCGGCCCCTCAACCCAACCAAGAATAGAATAATTGTCTTTTGTTAGTTCTTTATATCTGCTAATAGCTTTTATACGGTCAAACATCCTTTCAGATTTATATGGATCTGGTTTTTTCAAAAGTGATAAATCTTTTTGGCTTGCCAGCGGGTGTGTGCTTCGAGGTGTACCGTTTTTGACATAAGTAATCTCCGAACCAAAGCCATGTGTCTCCCGGTAAGGATCGGATATGCTGCTCACCTGGTCAATACCAAATGTTTCTGCACAACGAATATTAGCTTCTACCAGCACCTTGTAGTCAGAGGCAAATGCTGCATAGTCTGAACCAATAAACTCAGCAGCATACTGCATTAATATAGGTGTTCTTGGTACAATATCTACCGGCTGCTTCTTGATCATCCGTATATACCGTTCATATCCTGTCATGATAATTCTCCATCTGTGAAATTATATATTTCATGATTTTCTGATTTACTCTTATTCCTCACGACTGAATTGCTCAATTCTTTTATAGGTATAAATCTAACTGTATTCAACTCAATCAATTTATTAACTGCTTTGTGGATTGAAATTTATGCAGTCAATACCAGCGGGATCTGAACAATCCTGCCAGCGGGAAGACATTTCAGAAAAATCTAACAGATTCACCTGCCCGTCCTTGTTGATATCTGCCTCTGAAAATTTTTGTGATGTTCCTTCAATAAACTCTCTCAAGCTGCTTGAAAGTTGGTCTGCGGTGTCATTGTAATCCGGTTCAGAGACAACATTTCTATTTTCTGAGGGGTCTTTTTTCAGGTCGTAAAGCATTTTGTCACCAGATTTGTATTCGGTGTAAATGTAATCGTCTGTTACGATCGTATCACCGGTTAAAAATCTTGAGAAAGCCTCTTTTTTGTGTTCGGATTCTGGATTTTCCAGCAGGTTATCCATACTTTCCCCCTGCACGTGATCAGGAATATCAATTCCCGCAAGATCGCAGAGGGTAGGATAAATATCAATCAATTCAACAATAGAGTCAGTTTTACTGTTCTTATTCAGCCACGGGACACTTATGATCAGTGTTGTCCTGATCGCATCGTGAAGCAGGTAATGCTTGCTCCAGAGATTGTGTTCACCCAGCAGCCAGCCGTGGTCGCCCCATAAAACAACTATAGTATTGTCCCGAAGCTCAAGCTCATCAAGTGTCGCAAGTATTCTGCCGACAAGATTATCGACATAACTGACGCAGGCGTAATAGCCATGCCGGGCTGTCCTGTGGAATTCTTCTGAATTATATTCTGTATCTCTGAAGTGGTATTGGTGCACTTCCAGCGAAGCGGTCAAAGAATCCGGCGCATCAGCGGGGCGAAAACGGTTGGCGGCAAGGTCAATCTTATCCCGTTCATACATGTCCCAGTATTTCTTTGGAGCGTAGAATGGCAGGTGCGGCCTTACAAACCCACAGGCAAGGAAAAACGGCTTATCCGATTCCTTGAGCCGGCGCAAATCCTGTATGGTTTTCTCGCATACCTCACCGTCAATATAGGCATTGTCCGGTACGTCAGCTATCTCGTAGAATGGGCCTAAACCGGTTGAAGGATTGATGTATTGTTTGGATTCCGGGTCGTTCATTCTTGAATGTCCCGGGTTGGTTAAATCAAACGGGGTTTCTGACCAGCTTCGATTGGCGGTATCAGATGGATGGTGGAATATCTTGCCGTTAGTTATTGTGGTATAGCCGTTTTCTTTAAAAGCCTGCGGCAGTGTAACAGCGGAGGGTATTGATCCTGCCAGTGCGTCATTATTGTCGTAAAACCTTTCAAATGAGGGTCTTATCCCGGAAAGAAGGCTTGCTCTTGAAGGCCCGCAAAGCGGAACCTGACAATATGCCCTGTTAAACCTGATTCCCTGACTGGCTAAATTGTCTATGTTTGGAGATTTTATCCAAGAGTTTCCATATGTGCCCAGCTCGGGCCTGAGGTCGTCAATAGCAAGAAACAGCACATTTGGAGCAGTTTTGCTTTTTGAAGACATGCTGCTCATAGCGCCGCAGTAACCGCTCAAAAGAGTAATTCCAATGCCTGCGGATTTTAAAAAATTTCTGCGTGTTATCATTTTATCTTTCCTTTATTTATGTTCTCGCAACTTTTTCAGTCAGCTTGTATTTGAATGGTCTGATTTTCCATCCTTAAATTTTCAAGGAATAATTTATTTACAGGGTAAAACTTGATCACAATAAGTGAACACAGCGATATAACCGGAGCGACAATAAGCCCGACAAAGCATATCCTCCATACTATCTCATCGCTTAGTTTTTCCTGGCCTAATGCGCTGTATCCGATCAGGGTTAATATGTATCCGGCAAGGAAAGAACTGACGGACATGGACATCTTGAGCGCAAAGCTGTAAACAGCCGAGTAGCCGCCGTCTTTGTTTATGCCGGTTTTTATTTCATTTATTTCAGAAACATCCGCCATCATCGACACGGTAATGGGAAATAGAATTCCGTTGCCGAACCAGTATCCTGAATGAAACAGCACAAACAGAATTACCGCCAAAGGAATGTTGAGTCCCAGCAATGAAAATTTAAAGTCGGGCCCCATCCAGCCGGTCAGGAACAGAAGTGCAAGTATGAGGTTGGAGCTTACGCTGAGTATGCCGCCGAAGAAAACCGCTCCCTTTTTCTCAAAAAGCCTTACACAAAAGGAGGATATGAGAGCACCTATGCACATGCCTATCATTCCGCCGCCGTGGGCGAAGGTCTTTTCTGTGCCGCCGAAATCCATGAAATGTTCATAAAGGTATATCTGCAAAGCGGCCTGTATGCCGATACCCAGCTGCACAAAGAATATAAAAAAGAATACATATCTGGGATATTTGTCTTTGATGATTTCGGTTATATCCCTGCAGAAGGCCTTGACAGAGTTGCCTTTTAGCTCTAACTGTCTTGAATCCTTGATGTGTTTTTTTGTGGAGAATGTCACTAAAAGCACAAAAAACAGGATAAAAGCACTGAAAACAGCCGCCATGTGCATGAAATTTGATATCTGTGAGGTTGCTTTTACGCCGCCCTGATCCTGAAAGAAAATACTCCAGGCCAAAGCCGGACCAAGCAGGTTTGCCAGCATATTCATTGCCATCCTGATCCCCTGCAGTTTGGATCTGCCGTTGTAGTCAGTACATATCTCAAAGCCCAGCGCGGTATAGGGTACCACAAAAACCGTCAGGGCGGTTCGCAAGATGAGGTTTACGATGACCATATACCAGAAAATCGAAGTTGTGTTTTCGCGAATGAATCCAGGTACCGCCCACAATGAATAGAAGGTTAGCGAAAGCAGGATTCCGCCAATGAGTACGTATGGGTGCCGCCTGCCGAAACGCGAGCGGGTGTTGTCGCTGATATGCCCCATCAAGGGATCTGATACGGCGTCCCAGAATATCGCCAGCGACAGTGCCAGTCCGGCGTTTACCGGGCTTAGGCCCAGTGCGTCGGTGTAGCATATCATGGCGAAGCCGAATACGGTATTCATTACAAGTGATGTTGTACATTCTCCGGTGCCGTAGAGTACCATCTCTCCGGTGGAGCAGGAAGTTTTTGAATTACTCATTAGAACGACCTTAACTTATTTAGACTTTTATTAACTGACCTTTATCGAATGACTGTTTGAGATGTGAGCTGCGTGCTCTTTCTCAAACGATATAACCGGGCAGGGGAGTATCATTTCTGTAAGAGGGCAGTTCTTGTTGTTCAGCAGTATATCAACCAGCAGCTCTGCCGCTCTTTCTCCCATGGTAACGAAATTCGGGTTTGTTGTCTTCCATGTCTTAACATTGCCGTTGGATGCCAGCATGGCGATCCTTGTGGCGAAATGGTCATTGTCGAAGCCGGCAACCTCTACAGAATCAGCTCGATTGTGGAAATTGCGTTTGAGGATATTTACCACATTAAGAGCTGTGAAGTCATGCGGTGCTATGATGGCATCCGGCGGCGTCGTCTGCGACATCAGATAGTTTACCGCATCTCTGAGGGAGTCGGTGTCTAGTTTGTTAGCAGAGAACCCCAGATCAAAGCTCGGGCACAGATTTGGTTCGAAAGACATTTCTTTGTCAGAAAGTCCTCTTATGTAGCCCCTGAACCGTTCATTAACTGAGGAATACTGATCTATATGCTCTGGTTTGAGAAACGCGATGTGTCTTTTTCCCAGCTCGGCGAAATAATAAACCATTTCTTTGGCAGCCTGGTAATTATCGAATATAACATGCGGCCGGTTCATCTCAGGTTTGTACATATCTACAACTACAATCGGCAGGTTGCGGAATTCTCTGCTCAGATAACATGGGTTAACCGGAAAATCCACATTCGGATACAGTACAATCCCCGCAACACCGCTTTCGTACATTGTTTTGATAATCTGATATTCCTTTTCAATATCAAAGTTGCTGTCGCCTATTTCGAGTGTAAAGTTGCTGTGATGTGTGACATATTGAACCCCTTTGAGCACTTTTTGGCCTATCGACTCGAGCAGGCAGTTCACTACGAAACCGATTTTGGGCTTTTCCTCCGCGGTCTGGTTTTCGGATGCGTAATACCCGCTGCCGGCTTTCTTGACTAGTTTTTTTTCAGCCGCGAGGATTTCAAAGACCTTGGAGATGGTGGCGCCGCTTGTATTATACTGCTGCGCCATGTTTCGTATCGAGGGCATTTTCTCGCCCGGCTCAAGCTGGCCGCTGAGGTAATCTTTTGTAATAACTGTTTTTAGTACTGTTTTCTTTGCCATTATGCAAACCGGTCTATATATTGTTTGGTCATTAGAATTTGATTCCTATATTTATAATACATCACTATGTATAACACACAAGTTTTTTTTGTCAATTCTGTAATATAATTTGTTTGATCTTTGAATTTCCGGTTCCTATAGTTATTACAGTAAAACATTTATATTGTAATAAGTGTGTAATACATTTTCTGCTATTTTTGTTTTCGATGTGGTTAAACCTTAGTCTGAGACGTTTATAATCGTTTTTTCCAAGAAAATATTTAAAAATATAAAAATTGTTTGATATAAATATAAGCCCTTTTTTTATTTGGTTTTATATTCAGATGTCCTGTTTATGTTTCTCTGCTTTCAGTTTATTCTAAATTCAATATTTACAAAGTTTTAACTTTAAGTTTAATTTGAGATCGAAAACAAGGCTGCCCAGAATAATGATAAATTTTCTTGACTTCATTTTGAGGTTTCGTATAATACACTAAGTTGTGTAACTTAAAAATTAAACCAGCAACTGAAAAAGAAAGATAAATTTGTGGGATTTCTTTATAAATTAGAAACACTTTGTAAATAACATGCCTTGATTTTCAAGACGTTCTTTATTCTATTCAAAATTTAATTATTAATTGTGAAAGGTTAGAAAAATGGAAGCGAGAAAAGAAATGTTAGTGGTAAGTATTATGTTGATTTTAGCAGTTATAACAAATGCAGCTCAGCTTGGGAGTGACGGCTATGCCGACAGGGTAATTGTCCGTGATGACGGAAACGGCAATGCCCTCTGGTATGTTGACCAGTCCGGCCCGGACGGTTTCGGCGATGGTCAGGCCGATCTGGTCGGGGGCTTTGGGCTCATGACAGATCGTCATATGGTCGGCGATGTCAACGGTGACGGCTATGCAGACCGTGTGCTTGGACGATATAACACAGCTGGTTATTGGGTTTACTGGGCTAGCTTCTCTTCATCTACCGGATTCGGCGATGGGGCTGACACAAACGGCAGCTTTGGAGGTACTGGTTTAGTTCCGTATGCTGTTGCTGACCTGGATGGAGATGGGTTGGCAGACAGGATTGGTACCTCAATTGACGGTTCGAATAATCGTAATTATGTGGCAAATAAGACCGGCGTTGGCGGAACATTCACCACTGGAGGAGGTGATTGGCAGAAATATTGGGGCGGCACGAATACGAGTCTGGCAGGTATGTTCGATGTAAACAATGACGGTTACACGGATAGAGTTGATGCTTTCAACAACAACTGGCGTGTTGATTTCGGTCCATCATCAGGGGGGTTCGGTGACAGTGCGACAGACTGGACAGGCTATTTCGGCGGTACAGGTGATAATATCACCCGTCACATAGGTGATGTCAATAACGATGGTTACGGCGACCGTATCCTGGCTACCCTTAATGGAGAGGGCAATTATGACTGGATCGCTTCATTTACCACACCTGCCGGCTTTGGTACCGCCGGCGTGGAATACAACCAGCTGGCACCTTTTGGACAGACAGGCGATGTAGTCATTCTGCATGATGTCCTGGTTCCAGAACCGGCAACTATCGCTCTGCTTGCTTTTGGCGGTCTGGGCGCTGTAATAAAAAGAAAGAAATAAGTATAATCTGCCGCCGGAGATAGAGTTTAACTTTCGGCGGCAGTTTCGTTTAAACTGAAAATGCCAGAAAAAAAGGAATCTTTATGAATGGAAGAGCATCCATCAGCCGCGGATTTACGTTGATAGAGCTTCTTGTTGTAATCTCAATAATTGCACTCCTGATGAGTATCTTGATGCCTGCTTTGACCAGGGCACGGGATCAGGCCAAGACTGTTATCTGCAAAGCCCGGCAAAAAGATATAGGCCTTGCTATAAATTTCTATGTGAACGATCATAACGGTTTGCTCATGGCATCCTGGCCTGTTGGCAATGAGCCCAAACCCGGTCAATTGGCTCATGATTCATATTATCACTGGTTCGCAAGGCTTGCGCCGTATTATAACAGAAAAGAAGGGCGTACGGACACAGGTTACTACGATTACGAGCTGCTCAGGTGCCCAACACAGGATAAACTCACTAAGATAGCCAAGACTCAGACAAATATCGAAAACCCCGGACCAGATGTCGAGATTATCGGCTATCGGGGTATCTACGGCTACAATCTGTATTTTTGCCAGAGAAAAAACTTCCCGGATTATCAGTGGAAGAGGCTGGGTGACATTCAGCAGCCTTCAACTCTGCCTTTAATCGGTGATATAAGCGGATATGGTTATTCTGAAATACCCTCCCTGAGAAACTCCTGGGGCGGCATGCACATGAATCCCATGTTTCCGCATCCCTCCGCATTGAAGTACGGCTGGAACAGTGGTAAACCGTTTCCCGTCAGGTATAACAGTGCCGGGCCTGCCCCCAATCACAACGGCAAAATCAATTATCTGATGGCAGATTCGCATGTGGAATCTGTAGGACTCTTTGACTGGGCAGACCCGAGTGACCCCTACTTCGCTCCGGATTTCTGGAAGCCGTTTTTTCACCCCAAAAGAAATCCCGATATACGCCCTTAAGAATACAGGGCCTTTGCTGAAAGGTAATTTAATATATGATTAAATCGCCTTAGAATAGTATTAATTTTTATTGGAGACTATTAAAATGAGAGCTAAATGGTGTTTTTTTCCAATTTTTGTAGTTAGTTTTGCGGGGGTTTGTTTCTCGGCCGACTATTACTGCGGTTCAGACGGATTCGCAGATCGAGTTATTGTCAGGGATGACGGCTCGGGTAATGCCCTCTGGATTGTTGACGCAACGACGGATGCCGCTTTCGGAGACGGACAGGGTGATTTATCCGGAACATTTGGTCTTATTACAGATTATCATATGCTTGGAGACGTAAATGGTGACGGTTACATTGATAGAGTGGTTGCCCGGATACACAGTTCAGGCAATTATTTATGGTGGGAGGTGAGCTACTCCGGCCCCCATGGGTTTGGTACTACAGGTATCAACGCCTCTACCAGTTTCGGCGGACCGAATATGATTCCTTATGCCGTAGCAGATGTGGACGGCGACGGCACCGACGACTGCATTGCTGTTGTGTACTCCGATGATGAGGACCCTGATACACCTGATCCCCGCAGCTACTATGTTAAATATTCTGCGGGCGGGTTTCTTGCCGGAACGGTTGAAAGCAGCTTTTACGGCGGCACAAACACCGACCTTGTTGGTGTCTGTGACGTAAATAATGACGGTGTAGCAGACCGCGTGGACTTTTTCAGCGGTGCCGGCTGGAGGGCTGATTTCGGCGCTGCCGAAGGGGGGTTTGGAGACAGCCAGACTGACTGGACGGGGTTTTATGGTGGAACTAATGAAAACATAACACGTCACATTGGTGATGTAAATAACGATGGCTACGGCGACCGTGTATTGGCAACCTTGAATCAGCAGGGATATTATGACTGGATTGCGTCTTTTTCCACCGCGTCGGGTTTTGGCACAACAGGCACAGAATACAATCAGATTGCCCCGTTTGGAGAAACTGGAGACCAGGTCATCCTTGCGGATGTGCTTACAGAGGAGCTGCCGTTTGAGCTTGCATATATAGCTCCTTATACAGATTCATTCGGAACGAACGGCCTTTGGCACTGTGATGAAATAATCGACGCAGGAGAGGACAAGTTGATTACTCCAGATGATAACAGTGAAAATCCTGGAAGAAACCACGATATGGTTCTCCGCAGCGGAGTTGATCTGGGTACATATGCAACCGGCCCGCAGCTTGTAACGGATAAAATCGGCGATCCTGAAAGCGGTGATGCAGATTTCGGCAATTGTTTCCAGTTTGACGGTTTCAGCCAGAGCCTCTGGGCGGATACTTTACTCAACGATAACCTGGGCGTTGACGACGGTAACTTGAGAGTAGAGGCCTGGGTGAAGTTTGAAGGAGAAACATACGGTGCCGGTGATTCGTATATGTTTATTTGTCATCATCAGCGATTCAGGCTGAGATTTGTGGATCATCCAACTCTGGGCTTCTTTTTGTCCGGCTATGTTTTTGACACTAATGTAACAGCTCATCACCTCGTTTATACTCTTCCGACAGAAGATATAAATGAGTGGAACCATGTGGCACTGACATTTTACAACGGCACCGCCAGCCTCTATTTCAACGGGAGCGTAGTTGCATCTAAAGGCGGCCTTACACCGACCATAAACCCCTCTACCACACCGCGGGTCAGCATAGGGGCGGCAATGCATGGCGGTCCGCCTTCGTATTATTTCTATGGCAAAATTGATGAAGTACGCATCGGGCAGGCTGTCCCGACACCGCCGCAATGCGGATACTGGGGATACAGCCCTGCAGACCTGAACAAAGACTGTTATGTGGATATCAATGATCTGAACGTTTTTGTGTCGCAGTGGCTTGGCTGCACCATTCCCGGCGATGTGTCATGCATCCCCTGGTAGAGATAATTGATGTTTGTCTTAGAAAAATATGAAATCCATAGATAATACAGGAGAATTTACGATGGCTCGTTTAACATATATTATGCTTATAGTTTTATTTGTGCTTCAGGCCGCCTACGGGTATCACTACAATGTGCCCAGAGCTGAAGTTACACCGGTAATAGACGGGGTACTTGACCAGGGTGAGTGGACTGACAGCCGTTACATATCAATGGTATATCCTGACCTGGTAACAGCGCCTAAAGAAGGTTCTATTTTTGATACAGAACCGCCCGCCGATGCGTCCGACTACAGCCTTGACTGGTTTGTCAAGTGGGATGATGATTATCTATATCTTGCCGCACGCGTTTACGATAATGTGTTCGTTGCAGACGACGGCAATGATGAGCCGCAGGTGTGCTTTAACTTTCGCGATGATCCAGTCGCCGAATTCCTTACAGAGGCTATTATATGGAATGTGACGGTAAACCGCGGTTTTTACACTAATACCGATGACCCCTCAGCGCTTACGCCTGACAATTCAGATGTTGTTGGTAACGTTCTTGGCGACGGCTATGTAATAGAGATCAGGCTCGCTTTCGCAGATATATCCACTGAAACCGGATATCAGCCCAAAGCAAGCGATATACACGGTTTCGGTCTGGCGTGCCAGGACCATGACGCAGCAGGTTCCCGGACGACATTTATGCTTGATTACGGCAGCGGAGCACCGGTGATTCAGGATCCATCGACATGGAATACTATTATTCTTACTGACCGGCAGACATGCGGTGACTGGGAATACGCGTTAAATGATTTGAATAAGGACTGTGTTGTTGATTTGCTGGATTTTTCCCTGATCGCAGGTTACTGGCTAAGCTGCACAGACCCCACAAATGAAAACTGCCTTCCTGCCGCGGAGATTATGTCAACGCAGCAGCAGCTTGAATCTTTGCAAAGCAAACAGATGATAGTTCCCAGCTGGGGTTATGATGCTTCAGTGATGGCGGCCGGTGCAAAAGAAGCCGGCTACCAGGTAGGCAATACTCAAAGCTTTGATGCCTGGAAAGGCCAGGGAGTTGAAGTGCTGGCCCGTCCTGAAATTGAAACTGACGATCCGTTCGATCCGGCAGATGTTCAGGCGGGAATTGATACGCTTGCAGAGTTTGTTGAATCGGTAGATTCAGACCAGAATGTAGTTGGTTATGTTATCAGATGGGGACATTTAGGAGAAGGAGGTTTCCCATACGATTATGAATTCAGCGAAACTGCACGGCAGGCCTTTAACGACTATATGGGCACTCCCGGCGAGCCTCTGCCGACCCGTCCCTCGCCGGGCAATCCCGGAGATATGCGGTGGATCAAGTGGATCGAGTTCCGCAGCAAAACCCTTAGAGATTTCCGTGAAACTTATATATCAGCAATAAAACAGGTTACAAATAAGCTGGTGAGCACCTGGAGCGAGTTTTACGCAACAAGGCATTACGATTTGAACATGGGTGAGGCCCCCGGAGCTGATTTCCTGTTTCATGATCTCTCTTTCGGAGATGTAACCACAGATCAGCAGATAGCTTTTGGTGAGTGTCATGGTATTCTTCAGAATTACTCAACCTTTGAGTCCTGGCGAGATGTAATACTGCCTTATATGGCCAAAGCCGCCGGCGACGGTGTGGTTCCTGTAGCGTTTCACTATCCATACAGCCATAGTTTCGACGATATACAGCAGGAGTTCTCTCTTCGGATAGGCTCGAGTATTCGCGGCCTTATAGACACGGTAGGCAGGCCCCAGAGAAACTATGAAGTCGCTTTGGTCTATAACTCCTTCTCCGCGGCAGCCCTGCCGCAGGGATCAAACCCTGATAGCCTGGTTATGGATATTTACTCCGAAAAATGCGCCAAGCAGGTTGAGGGGATTCTCCAGCAGCTGGGTGTGGATTTCAAAGTTATTGCATACGAAGGACTTGAATATAAAGACCTTTCCCAGTATAAGCTGGTGATAGTGCCTGATCCAATGTATCTGACTGATCAGATGCGGACAAATCTTGCCGGCGCATCAAAAGTCATGTACGCCGGAGAATATCTGATGGCCCACCGTTCTACCCAGAGCGGCGACTACAATACCGAGTTTACCGCACAAACGCTGCTGCCGGGTGTAACCCTTGATTATTTCAAGGCTCCTGCCGGTCAGCTTGCCGCGGAAACGCCTTCTCACAGATGGCTGGCCGGCATAGACCTCTCGTCTAACCCTGATTATCCAGCCGACCAGATGTTTGCCTTCTCTCCAATGGCTGCCTCTTATGAGGTTGTGTTGAAAGTTGGTTCTAATCCGGTACTTATCGAAAATACCTCGGGCAATGAGATATTCATAACCAACAGATTTTTCCATAACGGCTGGAACCTCCCATCAAACTGGCTGGAAACGATTCAGTACCAGTTTTTGAAAAATGTGCTAAGCGATCTCGGTGTGGAAATACCGGTTGAAAGCGGCCAGCAGGTCAGGGTTCAAAGCGGCAACTCTTTTGGAAGCTACGGGATAAACGGCAATGTTGCCTGGAACGCTACCGGAAGCGATGTTACCATAACTCTCGTTGGCGGTAAGACTTTGACCATACCCGGGTACGGCTGGACACTTGCCGATTAGTCGTTGAAAATCCCAAAACTTTTTTACCTTGTAGATAGCTGATGGCATTACATGCTTATTGCCTGTAATGCCATCACTTTAATAAAACTACAGAATCTAACGGAATCTATAATATGGCATATAGGATTATTCTGGTATTATTGGCCACAAGTGCATTTGCTTTTGCAGACGAATATTTTTACGGTTATACCGGGGACGGTTCAGTGCCGCCTTCGCCGGATTGGATGCATGATGCGGTATTTTACAGCCTGAATGTTCAGCACTTTGGCAAAACCCAGACAAAAGGCTCTTATTTTGATAAGGCCGCGGCAGAGCTGGAATATGTAAAGGAGCTTGGAGCAAATACCGTTGTGATCAATCCCGTTCAGGAATTTGTTGCCAATATGCCCAAGGCGTATTGGAACGGATATTACCTCAAAGATCCCACAGCCATATCGGATGTGTACGGCGGCGGCAGAGATTTCAAAAAATTCGTGGACAAGGCTCATTCTCTCGGCTTGAAGGTGATTGTCGATGTTGTTGTAAGGCATGTATATGCCGACGGCCCCGAAGCCAAAAAACTGCTGGCTCAGGGCAAACACGACTGGTTTGTGCCCGGTCTTACTAAAGAGCAGTTAGAAGTCCCTTTCCGCGGCGATACAGTGGGAGCCTACAACGCAGAAAAAGGTGAATTCGTATTTCTCTCGTTCGATTCATCCGCTGTGAGTGAAGTCAACAACCAGAAAAAATACCACTTCATAAAAAGCGATGCCGCCGCAAAAACCGTAACCGGTGACTGGGACGGCGACGGCAGAGACAGTGTCGGCGTAAGACAGCCTGACGGCACATTCTTACTGGGGGGCATTGCCCGGGCATCCCAGGTCTCTCAGGTAGAGCATATATTCAAATTTGGCCCGGCCGGCGAACATATAATTCCCATTGCCGGAGACTGGGATGGCGACGGTAAAGATACCCTCGGCATATACGACCCGCAAACAGGCACCTTTTTTATTAAAAATTCCCTGGCGCCCGGAAAAGCGGATGCTACATTTAACGGCCTCAGGGCAGGAATGGTGCCCCTTGCCGGCGACTGGGACGGCGACGGCAGGGACACACTTGGTGAATATGACCCGAATTCGGGTAAGTTTTATCATTATGACTCTAAGGGTGAACTGGTTACGCAGGCCTACAGGTTCGGCTCCGTCGGTGAATATACCGCGGTCAGCGGTGACTGGAATGACGACGGGAAAAATGGGATAGCCCTGGTTAAAGACGCGCATCCGCAGTACGGGTATGGACACCGGTTTATTTATATCTACAAAAATAAAATATCAGGAGGTGCCGCGGACGGGACCTTTGAGCTGAATCTGCCCGCCGGTTACAATGACTGCGCGATTGCGGGTAATTTTGATTATAACGCCCAGAGGACACCGTCAATATTATTCGGCGGCACCTGCTATCATTATAAGTGGGATAATGAAGATTTACAGGAGTATATGATTGATTTATGGGTCGATCTGGTTAGAAAATTCGATTTTGACGGTTACAGGCTCGATCTCGAGGCCTATCAGACGGTACTTGTGCCTTTTGGTAACCAGAATATATGGAAGAGGGTCATAGAAAAATGCTACAATGATTTTGATAAAAAGATACTGATCATCTCGGAAATGGACGGTATGGGCAACAACAATATTCATGCCGAACAGGATACTTTCGGAGTCCTGACCAATCTGCACTGGGACCCTGCCGGGAAAAAACGCAACTTTATGGTAAATGCAAATATTGTAGATACCGCTAAGACTTTAGAAAATACCTATTACACAATGACACTGAGCTGTCACGACCACGCAGAATTTCAGGCCCAGGGCAGGCGGTCAACGTTCGGTTATATGGTTTTTTCACCGTTTATGCCGTGGTGGAGGATGGGCGAAGAGATAAACGCCCTTAATCTGGCTCCAACGGCGGGCACAACCGATTACGGCTATGTACTTTATTTTTCCGACATGGATTGGGATTCGCTCAAAGAGCCCGAGAAGAAGGCATTTTATGAAGACGTTCGCAGAATGCTGCAACTCAGAGAAGAATATAAAGATATCATTTCGCCGTTTTGCTCGAAATTTAAGGATAGAAATTTCACTGCCATACCGGCAGAAGGCTGTAAGCTCCAGGTTTACGCCAACTACGGCAGCGGTATTGCAATTATTGTCGCGGCAAAACTCGATGAATCAGACGGCGACGTTACCCTGAATATAGATTCGCAGAAACTGGCAGAAATGGGTCTGGGCGATTTTGAAAAATTCAGGGTTACCGAAAAACTCTACAGGCCCAATGAGAGCAGGGTTTTGAGTAAATCGCAGCTCAGTGAGCTCTGCCAGTATGTTGAAAATAATAATGTTGTATTTATGGTTATTGAAGGTTTAAAATAGGTTAGAAAATGAAAAATTATCTGTTCGTCTGTATTTTAGTTTGTTCTTTATCATTTTGCATTGCAGAAGATTACTTTTACGGCTACACCGGTGACGGCACAGTTCCTCCGTCTCCCGAGTGGGCGCATGATGCGGTATTTTACAGTATAAACGTACAGCATTTCGGGAAAGCCCAGACGCCCGGCAGCTACTTTGAGAAAGCCGCGGCAGAGCTGGACTATATTAAAGACCTCGGTGCCAATACGGTAGTTGTTAATCCCGTTACCGAATTTCTTGACGAGATGGACCCTAAATTCTGGAATGCATATTACATGAAAGATCCTGCAGCGATCTCCGGGGCGTACGGCGGCGCGGAGGATTTCAAAGATTTTGTCAGCAAAGCTCATTCCTTAGGTTTGAAAGTTATTGTTGACACTCTTGTAAGGCCGCTCTATGCAGACGGCGAAGCTGCGAAAAAAATACTGGCTGAGGGAAATCACGACTGGTTCGCGCCGGGGCTTACTAAAGAGCAGCTCGAAAAGCCTTTTAAAGGTGATTCTGTTGGCATGTATAATCCGGTTGAAGCTAAATTTACCTTTGTCTCTCAGGATATAGAGTCTCAAAACCACCGTAAAGATTATATACTTTTAAACCAGGGGGGAGCTGAAACCAAACCTGTAATTGGAGACTGGAATGGAGACCAGAGAGACAGTATCGGAATCAGAAAAAATGATGGCACATTCGTTCTTACTGATGTCACAGAAACAGGCGAAATATCAAAAATAGATTATCAGTTTATATTTGGCCCCGCAGGTGAAAATATTATTCCCATAGCCGGCGACTGGGACGGTGACGGTTATGACACCATAGGAATCTATAACAGCCAAAACGCTATATTTTATTTGAAGAACTCGCTAGAACCCGGCGATGCTGACATCATCATTCGCGGTATAAAATCTGGCTGGATTCCAATTACAGGCGATTGGGATGGAGATGGCGCTGACGAAGTTGGGGAATATGATCCTGAGTCGGCAATTTTTTACCATTATGAAAGCGATGGAGAGATGTACAGCAAACCATACTCCCATGGCGGCGAGAAATACGCAGCTGTGTGCGGCGACTGGAATGGTGATGGAAATGACAGTATTGCCGTCATATCAAAAAGTGCCGGCCAGAAAAGAGGCTTCAAGGATCTCTTTGTTTATTTTTACAGAAATGCACTTAGCAGCGGTGGAGCTCACGGAAGTTATGAGCTGAATTTAAAGGATGGATATAAATATCCTGTCGTTGGTAATGTTGACTTTAATGCAAAAAGAGGGCCTTCTTTGTTATTCGGGAATTCCTGCTATGAATTTCAGTGGGACAATCCCGGTCTGCAGGAGTTTATGATAGAAAACTGGGTTGATTTGGTCAAGAGGTTTGATTTTGACGGATATCGTCTCGATTGTGAGGCGTATCAAACAGTTCTGGCTCCCTACGGTAACCAGAATGTCTGGAAACGCGTCTGGCAGAGATGCCACGAGCGGCTGGGTAAAGATGTTTTTCTCATTGCAGAAATGGACGGTATGGGTCATTACAATATCCACGCCGAACAGGATACATTCGGGGTTCTGACCAACCTGCACTGGGATCCACAGGGTAAAAATCGTAATTTTATGGTAAATGCCAATATTGTCGATACAGCCAAAACCCTGGAAAACACCTATTATACGATGACTTTGAGCTGTCACGACCATCACGAGTTTCAGGCAAAGGGCAGGCGGTCAACTTTCGGGTATATGGTCTTTTCTCCTTTTATGCCCTGGTGGAGAATGGGAGAAGAAGTTAACGCAAGAAAGTTCGTGCCACAGAAGGATTCACAAAAGGGTTATGACGAAGTTCTATATTTCAGAGATATGGATTGGCAGGCTCTTGAAAATCCAGAGAAAAAAGCGTTTTATGAAGACGTTCGCAGAATGCTGCATCTCAGAAAAGAATATAAAGATATCATTTCGCCGTTTTGCTCGAAATTTAAGGATAGAAATTTCACTGCCATACCGGCAGAAGGCTGTAAGCTCCAGGTTTACGCCAATTACGGCGGCGGTATTGCAATTATCGTCGCGGCAAAACTTGATGAGTCAGACGGTGACGTTACCCTGAATATAGATTCGCAGAAACTGGCAGAAATGGGTCTGGGCGGTTTTGAAGAATTCAGGGTTACCGAAAAACTCTACAGGCCCAATGAGAGCAGGGTTTTGAGTAAATCGCAGCTCAGTGAACTCCGTCAGTATGTTGAAAATAATAATGTTGTATTTGTCGTTATTGAAGGCTTAAAATAGGTTAGAAATGAAAAAATCTTTGCTCGTCTGTATTATTTGGTGTTTCTTATCAATCTGCACTGCGGAAAACTATTTTTACGGCTACACCGGTGACGGCACAGTTCCTCCGTCTCCCGAGTGGGCTCATGATGCGGTATTTTACAGTATAAACGTACAGCATTTCGGGAAACCCCAGACGCCCGGCAGCTATTTTGAGAAAGCCGCGGCAGAGCTCGAATATATCAAGCAGCTCGGCGCTAATACTGTTGTATTAAATCCTGTACAGAGCTTTGCCGCAGGCGAAGACCCGAGGTACTGGAACGCTTACAGCCGCAAGGATCATACGATTTCTGATGCTTACGGCGGCGGTGAAAAGTATAAGCAGTTTGTTCAGCACGCCCACAGTTTAGGCTTAAAGGTTGTTCAGGATGTGGTCATACGCTGGCTCTGGGCTGAAGGGCCCGAGGCAACAGAAATCCTGGAAAACGGCAATCACCACTGGTTTTTCCCCGGCTGGACTCAGCAGGAGCTTGAAACACCGTTTGAAGGTGACAGTGTCGGCGTTTACAATCCTGCCCAGGGCAAATTCAGGTTTCTCAGTCTTGATGTTAATTCTGAGAATAACTTAAAAGATTTTGTATTCCAAAACCAGGGCGGCATAACTACTAAGCCGGTTATCGGTGACTGGGACGGCGACAAGAGAGACAGTATCGGTATCTGGAGATACGGAAACTTTACGCTTACTAATATTCATACACCCGGAATAATTTCCCAGGTTGACTATAATTTTTCTTTTGGCCCGGCCGCAGACCATATCACGCCTGTTGCAGGCGATTGGGACGGTGATGGTAAAGACGGAATAGGGGTTTATGATAATTCTACGGGTACCTTTTATCTGCGTAACAGCCTCGATTCTGGAGAAGCCGATATTGTTATAACCGGTCAGGGCTCGGGGCTTTCGCCGCTGGCCGGCGACTGGAACGGAGACGGCCGCGATCAGGTCGGAGAATATAATCAGCAGACAGGTTATTTTTATCATTACAACAGTGAAGGCACGCTTTCTATTCCGCCATATCGGTATGGCGGCGCAGGTACTTCAACGCCGGCGGTTGCCGGCGATTGGGACGGAAACGGCTCTTCTGGAATAGCAATAATTCAAACAGATTCCGAGCGCGACAGATTTCTTTATAAAAATACCCTCTCCGGTGGAAACGCCGACAGTTACTATGACCTAAGTTTGTATGAAGGGTATGATTACAGGGTTGTCGGCAATTTTGATTACGGGGCACAGAGAACTCCGTTCAAGGTAATCGGCAGGTTTTATGATTTAAAATGGGACGACCCGGACCTTCAGGAATATATGATAGATAAATGGGTCAACCTTATCAGGGAATATGACATTGACGGATTCCGGCTCGATCTCGAGGCGCATCAGACGGTTCTGGTTCCTTTCGGCAACCAGAATGTATGGAAAAGGGTTATACAAAGATGTTATGATGAATTTGGTAAAAAATTCTTAACAATATCTGAGCATGACGGCATGGGCAACAACAATATTCATGCCGAACAGGACTCTTACGGCGTGTTTACAAACCTTCATTGGGACCCATGGGGAGAAAACCGTAATTTTATGGTTAACGCCAACATCGTAGATACCGCCAAAACCCTCGAAAACACCTACTATACAATGACTTTGAGCTGCCACGACCACGGAGATTTTCAGGCCAAAGGCAGACGCGCCGCCTTTGGTTACATGGTTTTTTCTCCGTTTATGCCATGGTGGAGAATGGGTGAAGAGGTCAATGCGGTCAGCAATGCCCCCAATTATGGCACAGACGGCTACGGAAGTGTTCTTTATTTCAGTGACATGGATTGGGATGCTTTCGAAGATCAGAACAAATTGAATTTCTATCAAGACGTTCGCAGAATGCTATGGTTAAGGGCAGAGTATAAGGATATAATCTCGCCGTTTGCCTCAAAATTCAAAAACCGCAAATTTACGGAAATATCCGCAACAGGGTGTAATTTACAGGTTTACGCGACCTACGGCAGCGGTAAGGCCGTTATAGTCGCCGCAAAACTCGATGAGCCGGATGGTAATGTAACACTGAATATCGGCCATGATAAGCTTGAAGAGCTGGGGCTGGCTGAATTTGAATTTTTTGCCGCAACGGAAAAGCTTTATAAGCCGGCAGAGACAGATATCGTTACAGCAGAAAATCTTGAAAATTACCAGATATATGTAAAAAAGAATGATGTGATTTTTCTTGTTCTTGAAGGAACATCGCAAGATCTTTTAGGGGCAGATATCAACAAAGACGGATATGTGAACTTTCTCGATTTTTTTGAGATGTATGCCAGGTGGCAGGATTGTTCGGATCCTGCCGGCATTGACTGCGTAAATTTTAACTCCCAAGGCAGTTGATAAATTGAATAGTTTGAATAAAATTAGATTAGACCTGTATAAAATTGAGCAATTTAGTTGTGAATACTCTTAACAGTAAAGAAAAATACCATGAAGTATCTGTTCAGGCCCTAAGCCAAGAAATACTATCATGTTACGGGCCCAAAGCGGATTTCCGCTGGGTACGCTGTGCCGATTTTGATTCGGCACCGTTTGTATGCGCATATAAAAGGGAATTTTTTCTCGAACATGAAGACGAAATACGAATCTTTGTTACAGCTGATGAGCGGTATCAGCTGTATATCGATGGCGATTTTGTCGGCGAAGGCAGTGAAAGAGGCGATTTGAACAACTGGTTCTACGAAACATATGACTTGAAACTCAAAGCCGGCGCTCATGTTATTGCCGCACGGGTTTGGGCTCTCGGGGATAAAGCCCCCACGGCCCAGATAAGCGCAAATCCATGCTGTTTTATGCTTTACACTGAGAAAAAAGAGCATCTTGACCTGTTGGCAACAGGTTATTCTCAGTGGGATTCTTTGAAACTTGAGGGGTTTTCATTTCATGAGGTGCCTTTTGCTTTTGCGATCAGATGGAGAGAGGATATTGACGGCAGGAAATACAATGCCGGTTTCCGCAAAGGTTTGGGAGAGGGATGGCAAAAGGCGGATAACTTTAAAATCACGTCTCTGGTTGAGCCTGCTTTAAAGTTGAAGCCTCGTAACCTCCCATATATGCTTAGGAGAAACATTAAATCCTGCTCCAGAGTTTTAATAAACAGGCTAAAGCCGAAAGATTACTCAAACATTGAAAATGTAAAGATACTGCCTTCACAGGACAGCGATACCGAAAACCAGAGATGGCAATCCATCCAAAACGGCGGCAGTGTAACGGTTGATGCCCATAAAACTATAAGGGTTATCTATTCATTGGACGATTACTACTGTTTTTACCCTGAGCTGAGGCTTTCGGGCGGAACTGATGCAAGAATCTTTTTGAGATTTTCCGAAGCGGCATATTTGACCCGTGATCACGAAGAAAACAGGCATTTCAGGCACCCGAAAGGAAATCGAGATGAGATAGAGGGTAAATACTTTAAGTACGCTATGACAACTGAATACATCTCAGACGGCTCTTGCGGGCAGGTTTTTGACCCGCTTTGGTGGTTTTCCGGCATGTATTTCGAGCTTGTCATTCAGACCTTTGAAGAGCCTTTGGTTGTCGAAGGGCTGTCTCTTTCTGAAACACGCTATCCGCTGGAGATGGAAAGCTCCTTCAGATCTTCTGACAAACGGTACGACGAAATCCTTCAGATTTCTTTCAGGACTCTCCAGAACTGCACGCATGAAACCTATATGGACTGCCCGTTTTACGAGCAGCTCATGTATGTCGGCGATTCCAGAATTGAGTCACTCTGCACATTCGTTTCAACTCTTGATGACCGTATGCCCCTTAAGGCGATCAATATAATAAACGATTCAAGGCTTGAAAACGGGCTCAATATGTCGTGTTATCCTTACAGGGGTATGCATGTAATACCTCCGTTCTCGCTGTTGTGGATAGCAATGGTCAGCGATTATGCCTGCTGGCGGAATAATTCCGGTGAGTTGGTAACCTCGCTTCTTCCAGATATGCGGAGAATTGTTTCATACTTTGTACGCCGCAAAAACACCGATGGGCTTATATCGCCCGGAAGCGGCAGGAGATATGACGCCTTTAATTTTATTGACTGGGTTGACGGCTGGAACAATGACTGGGGGGTGCCGCACGGAGACAACGAGATAAACAGCGTTTTTCATTGGCTTTTAGTGTACACACTGGGCCTGTATGCGGATATGGAAAGCTGTTTCGGCAGCCAGATTTTTGCTCAAAGAGCACTGAATGAGGCTGAAGAAATTTCAAAAACGGTTTCTCATCTGTTCTGGAATAAAGACCGGGGACTCTATGCAGACGATCTCAGGCATGAAAGTTTCTCTGAGCATGCCCAAATACTTGCGATACTTTCAGGTTTTGCTCCGACGGAGCAATTTGATATTATCAAGCAGACTCTTTTCGCAGACGAAAACCTTTTAAGGCCCACTACTTATTTCAGTCATTATTATTTTGAAGTTTGCCGTACTCTTGAAAACGCCGATGCCTTCTGGGATCGCATGAAGCTGTGGTATGAGCTTGAGGAGAAGAATTTCAAGACCGTCTGTGAATCAACGCTGCCGACCCGTTCGGATTGCCATGCCTGGTCATCTCATCCGCTGTATCATTTTTATTCTACTGTTCTCGGGATACGTCCTGCCGGATTTGGCTTTGAAAAAATAGAGATTAAGCCCATGCTTGGCAGGCTTGAAAAAGCACAGGGAAGGCTTGTGCATCCGAAAGGACAGATCGAAGTTGATTTAACGCAAAGAGGAGGCCGGCTCTCCGGCAGGATTTCTGTTCCGGACGGCCTTGAGGGCTCAGTAATATTGTCGGATAAAAAATTAGATTTTACAAGACATGATGAAGTATTAGAATTTTAGAAAAGCCGTAAATATCAACACAATTTCAATTATGTAACGATGCTCTGATGTTAATAAATCTTAGATTTCAGGAGAATAATATGCAGCGGCATGTAGACAGAAGGATGTTTTTGAAACTGACAGCACTTACGCTTGCCGGCCCATCTATCGCTCCAGGTGCCGCTGTAAGAGAGAAACGCCCGAATATACTGATAATAAACGGCGATGACCTGGGGGCACAGTTAGGCTGTTATGGTGATAATTACGTGCAGACGCCGAATATAGATGCTATTGCCGCCGAGGGCATACGTTTCAGGACGGCCTGGGTTTCTCAGGCCAGCTGCAGTCCTTCACGCAGCAGTATTTATACAGGCCTTTATCCTCACCAGAACGGGCAGATAGGGCTTTGTCACTGCGGATATTCAATGCACAGAAAATATCCCACCATTACAGGTGAGCTTAAAAAGGCCGGCTACAAGACCGGGGTCATCGGCAAGTTTCATATAGAGCCAAGAAACGCGTGTCCATGGGATATGTCTAATTTTGACAGGGAAACAAATTTCAAGAAGCGGGACGTCAAAGCGATTGCGGAGGTATTTAAAGATTTTGTTGAACAAGCTGGAGACTCTCCTTTCTTTATTATGCTTAATTACGTAGATCCGCATTGGCCACTGAGCAGTGATAATTACCAATTGCCTGAAAATCCGCTCAAAGGCGATGATGTAGAATCGTTAGATTTTATAGGCATAAACACGCCTGAAATACGCCGTCAGACTGCTTACTACTACAATTGCGTTGGGCGTCTTGACCAGGGGGTTGGCCTTGTAATTGATAATCTTAAAAGGGCGGGCAAATACGATGATACTCTGATTATTGTGATGGGTGATCACGGCGCACCTTTTACGCGATCAAAGACAACCTGCTATAATATGGGATTAAGCATCCCATTTATAATGAGTTATCCGAAGGCAAAAGTACGTAGTTCAGTCAGCAGCCAAATGGTTTCCACCGTTGATATATTCCCGACGATTCTCGACTTTGCAAACATCCGCAAGCCGCGTAATCTTGCAGGTCGTTCGCTTGTTGATTTTCTCAATAATCCTGCTGCCGCGACAAGAGAATATATGTTTGCGGAATTCAATGCTCACACACAGTATATCTGGTTCCCAAGAAGGACTGTCAGGGACCATAGATATCAGCTTGTATTAAACCTTCTCGACAGAGAAAATCCTGTCAAGGGGGTTGATGGGTGCGTTGTGTGGCAGGAATTTGAACGACTTCAGGCTGATTTAGAACCAGAAGTCAGAGCCGCGTATAATGCTTATAACAGACCTCCTGAGATAGAACTTTTTGATCTTGAGAAAGACCCTTATTGTTTTATTAATCAGGCTGATAACCCGAATTTTCGTAAGATAAAACAAAGATTGATCACTGAACTTGAGAAATGGCGCAGAGAGACGAATGATCCGTACCTTGACAAGAGCCGGCTTGCCGAAATAACAGCAAAACATGATATGATGTTGAAAGAAAGAAGTTCCGGTTAAAGACAAATATAAATAAGGATTTAACATAGAAAGTTATGAATGAGATACCTGCACAGATTGATTGAAGGTTCGCTTATGCGTAAATGTTTTTTATCATTATTGTTAATTCTCTCTTTAAAGACTGGTTTTTGCAGTCCTTATGCCCCGTTTGAACCTGACTTTGTCACTGAGTATAAAAAAGTCTCAGATGTGAGCCTGAAAATCCATGTTTTTAATCCTGACGACCACAGCCAGGCCGACAGCAGGCCGGCAATAGTATTCTTTTTCGACGGCAGCTGGCAAACCGCGTTTATAAAGCAGTTTTACCCGCATTGCGAATACCTCTCAAGACGCGGCATGGTGGCCTTTGCGGCGGAATACCGCGTTGAAAGTATTCACAATACCTCACCTCGGGAATGTGTTATGGATGCCAAATCCGCTATACGATGGCTCAGGAGCAATGCCGCGGCGCTGGGCATAGATCCGGACCGGATCGCGGCGGGCGGCGGTTCGGCTGGCGGCCATATTGCAGCGGCCGCCGCCGCAATCGATGGTTTCAATGAAAGCACTGACGATGTTTCAATAAGCTGCATTCCAAATGCACTTGCCCTTTTTAATCCCGTATTTGATAACGGTCCCGAGGGTTACGGGTTTGACAGGGTCAAAGATTACTGGCGGCAGTTTTCTCCGCTGCACAATATACACGCATCTATGCCGCCGACTGTAATATTTCTGGGAACCAAAGACGAACTAATACCGGTCAGCACTGCACAAAAATACCGGCAGAAGATGCTTGAGCTTGGTCTCAGGTGTGAGCTTTGCCTTTACGAAGACCAGCATCACGGCTTTTTTAATTTAAATCACAATGAATATTACAATAAAACTCTTTCTGTTCTTGATAGTTTCTTAGTCTCTCTTGGTTATATAAACCAAATGCAGCCGGAAAGGCAGATCGATGAATCAGGGTTGAACACTGTTAAACTGCTTGATAAACCTGTTGTCAAATGGCGGGGCGGCAGTATTCAGTTAAGAACAGGCGAGACGGTTGAGTTTTCAAATCCCCATGTAAAGGAACACGATAACAGGCAAAGCCTTATAACGGAGGCGGCCTCTGGATTTCAGATAAATGAGTGGACTGATCATTCAAAATCAGGCGAAGGCGATAAGTGGAGCAGACGTCTTGTCTTTATCAATAACTCGGATAAGCAGGTAGATGTTACCGGCGCTAAATTTACGTTTGACGTAAATTTCTGCGGTGATATCTGGGATAATGACAATTTTTGTATGGCGGATACTGAATACGGCCGCAGGTTTATAGTCGGGTATAACAGCAGCGAGGATTATAACAGCATAAACGCCGCTGAAAATGACGGGCAACATACGATCGAAATAAATGTCCATGCCGGCTGGCGGCTCAAACCGGGTCAGCAGGCCGTTATGAGTGAGGCTGTTTTTGCCTTGAAAAGGCCGGATGCGGATGAGACATTCAGGGAAACTGCCGCGTGGTGGTACAAAGATGTTTTGAAAATGAAACGCCCGGATTACCCAGACTGGTTAAGAGGTTCGGTAATGTATGAAGCGGCGGCTTCGGGGCATATCGATTCAAGTTTTTCGGATACAGGCGGCTTCGACAATTTCGCAAAGCAGGTTCCTTACCTTGCCGATATTGGGGTAAATTTTCTCTGGCTTAATTCCGTCTTCAGGCACAAGGGGCCATCACCAGATAAAGGCTGGAATCATTATGATCCGCTGGATTTTACAAAAATAGATGAGGTTCTCGGCGGGCCCGAAAGTTTAAGACGCCTTATGGATGTCTTAAAGGATAACGGCTTTCATACTGTAGGTGAGCTTGTACCGCATGGCGGCCAGTCAGTTCAGGCACGCAGACTCACAGACCAGTGGTCAACGAGGTCGCCGGAGGGCAATATTATTCCCACGTGGAATTCGCTGCATATAGATTACAGCAGTCCGCCCTGGCAGGAGACCATGGGCAGGGCGGCGGCGATGCTTGCCGGTTTCGGTATGGAAGGTGTGCGTATAGACGTTGCGGATCCGGTTTCGATGAACTGGAGCTCACCGCGGACAAACCATGCTTCATACTCTCAGCTTGGCGGCTCGCTTGAGCTCCAGAGGAAAATCGTTGAATCAATGAAAGATGCAGGGATTGATAAACCGCTGCTGATCCCCGAATCATGTTTTGACAGGCCGGAGTTCGGCCGGCTGCCGGCAATTGGATACGGCTGGTCGTTCATTTTTAAACTCCACAACCTCCTTGAAGAGCATCGCGGTAATCCGCCTGTACTTGTAAAGCATCTGGAGCGGGTAATTACCGATAAACTTGATTCAAGCCCTCCCGGCTATCTGCTTATCTGGTCAGCGGGCAATCACGACATGCTACATCAATACGGACGACCCGCAATCAGGTTCGGAAGGGGTCTGTTCAGAGCTATATACGGGATATGCGCCTCGCTGCCCGGGGTGCCAATGCTCTATCAGGAAGACGAAATAGGCTCTTACGATACCATAAGGGCCATAAACTGGGCCAGAAGGACACTTCCCGAGTTCAAGTCTGACCACTATTGCCTCGATTCTGTTACCTTTGATGAACAGGGCAGAGTTTTCGATATTCTCAGAAGTGAAAACTCGATTTTTACAGCAGATTCAAAATCAACTCTGGTTCTTGTCAATCTCTCCGGTGAATTCATTCAAGGGACTGTCGAATTTGACGGGTTTCAGAATTCAAATCTGCCGGATCAGGTCGAAATTTTTGATGTATTAAACAGCCAAAAGTTTACCATGAATAGCGGCAGGTTTGATTATTCTCTTGGGGCCTACCAGACTGCCTTCTTGAGAATAGGCCGCCGGTCGGAACCCCTTCCCAAACAGAACTTTACAGGGCAAAAGCTGGTTAAAGATATATATTCATCGGAATTTGAAACACAAATCAACCAGGATAACGTCCGTGTCGTGAATGGAAAAATCGCCGCGGAGCTGAATACCGGCAGCGGCATAAGCAACTTGGAACCTGAAAGCTTCACTGTCAGTTACCAGGGAGAGTCAACCCTGTCTCTGAAGGTTTTCAACAGCAACAGATGGAAAGTTTCCGCTGTTGATTCTCTGATAAGCGACAGGACACTTAGACGGCATTATCCATTCGATCCGGATACGGGTTATAAATGGAACAGAACCTCTTCCCATGGCTATCCGTATCTTTATGATAAAGTTGCCCCCGTAGGCAGGCTGTGGCAATCATTCACTGAGCCGCTGCATCCCGAAAAACCCTCTATAGTTTTCTATGATAAAGACGGCAAAGGCATCAGATTGGATGTCATTTCCAGTAATGCGGAGAATATTGTCCTTACAGACAGAACGGACGAGTTTCCGGATGAGCCCTTTGCCCTTGAGCTGCGTTTTTATCTAAATGATCCGGATATAAGCGATAAGGCCAGGGCATTTGGAATCAGGCCGGCCTTTGAGATAGAACCAATGCCTGATAACAATTTCGATAAAAAATTGAACGTTGAGCTTGCAATATCGGCGGCAGATATATCCGCTGAAAACCTCGAAGCAAAACGAATGCCCAACCCGAAAACTCATGTTCCTGCGGCCCTGATTGGCGAGGGCTTTGATGTGCCTGTCGGCCCTGTGCGTTTTCTCAGCGAGGGCACAGTCCTGTGGCCAGTGCTCTCAGCTCCCGCAGGCAAATATTACCTGCAGTTTGAAGCTGTTTACTCATCTGAATCAGTTGACGGCAGAGAACTTGCAGATTGCTATGAAGTACAGTTCAACGGCAGAAAACTCGACGCTCAATGGGTAGAATTCAATACAGGCAGCACCTTTATAGATTCTATGTACTATTTCGGATATCTTCGAACCGAACCGGTAATCATTACAGATACTTTCAGGGTCTCTTTTTCCGCCTCAAGGGGCAGATGTGTTCTCAATAAGCCTTTTAAATTGATAAAAGCAGACGAATAAATTCAGGATTGCAGTATGTTACAAAATATAAACAGAAGAGAATTTCTAAAGACGACTTCTATGGCCTCCGGCGCGGTGTTAATGGCCGTATGCGGCTCATGGGCGTTATCGAACAGGAGGCAAAAGCCAAACCTTGTTTTTGTATTTGCCGACCAATGGCGTGCACAGGATACAGGTTATGCCGGCAACAGTGATGTCCTGACACCTAATCTTGATAAGCTGGAAAAGGAGAGCGTAAACTTTAAAAACGCTGTCTCATGCTGTCCGGTTTGCAGCCCCTTCAGGGCAAGCCTGATGACAGGTCAGTACCCCTTAACACATGGGTTGTTGATTAACGATTTGCAGCTGAGCACCAGAGCAGTGTCTTTTGCCCACGCACTGGCCGGTGCCGGGTATGATACTGCATATATCGGCAAATGGCATCTCGACGGCAGCGGCAGAAGCGACTACATACCACCGGAGAGAAGGCAGGGGTTTGACTACTGGAAAGTCCTTGAATGTACACATAATTATAATCATTCAGAGTATTACGCCGGCAGCAGTGACAAGGTGCGTGCATGGGACGGATATGATGCGTATGCCCAGACGGATGATGCTGAGAAGTATATAACGTCGAGATCCGGGAGTGGCAAGCCGTTTGCCCTGTTCCTTTCATGGGGGCCTCCTCATAATCCATACCGGACAGGGCCCAAGATGTGGCTTGATTATTACAGCTCCCGGGATATCAAGATGCGGCCCAATGTATCGCCTCAGGATTACGGCAAAGCTAAAAAGGATATCACGGGTTATTATGCCCATTGCTCAGCACTTGACAGGTGCGTTGGGCAGCTGCTTTCGGCGATCCGGGGAAACGGAATTGCCGATAACACAATCTTTGTATTCACCGCCGACCACGGTGACATGCTGTATTCCCACCGGCAGGTAAGGAAACAGAAACCGTGGGAAGAATCGGTTAGAATACCGTTCCTTGTCAAATGCCCGGATAGCTGGCAAGTCCGTCCCAGGCAAAGCGGAGAGATGATAAACTCTCCGGACATAATGCCGACAATGTTGTCACTGTGCGGTGTTGATATACCCGATACAGCCCAGGGCACGGATTATTCCGGCGTGATATTTGGGGGAAAATCCAACATAGAAAATTCTGCCCTGATAATGTGTCCCTCGCCGTTTGGTGAATGGCATCCTGCAAGGGGAGGTGTAGCATATAGAGGCGTTAGGACAAAACGTTATACCTATGTCCGTAAACTGGACGGGCCATGGCTTTTATATGACAACCTGGACGATCCTTATCAGATGAACAATCTTTGCGGAAAAACTGAATATTTGGATATTCAGCAAAAACTGGAAAAAGAGCTTGAATACTGGCTTAAAAAAACCGGCGACGATTTCGCCTCGGGCCCTGAACTGCTCAAAAGGTGCGGTTATAGGGTTGATAAAAAACTGACTGTCCCGTTTGATAACCCGGACTATCACGGTCAGGTTTCAAAACCGGCAGCAATATAAAGCAACTAATAGAAAGACTAACCGGAGAACGCGTATGACCTCAAAAGAAAGAGTCAAAATCACTCTGCAACACAAAGAAGCTGACAGGGTTCCCATCAACTTTGCCGGCGCAAATATGGACATTGACAGGAGGCTCAAAGAACATTTTGGCCTCTCACCAGATGACAATGACGGTTTGCTGGAATGTCTCCATGTAGATTTTAGAGTGATAGAACCGCCATATACAGGAAAAACAATACATGAGAATGTCCCCGGGCGAAACATTGACCCTCTTTGGGGAATCCGTACACGCTGGATAGAAAACGAATCCGGCGGTTACTGGGATTACTGCGATTTTCCGCTCAGAGATGCAACACTGGAGCAGGCAAAGAACTGGCCGATGCCTGATCCGGATGACTTTGACTATGACAGCGTTTTAGAACAGTGCCGGAAATATAAGGATTATTTCATCGTTTTTGGAAATCCGGGCTACGGTGATGTGATAAACAGTACGGGGATGCTGCGGACAATGGAGCAGACACTGATAGACCTTATAACCGATGACCCGGTCGGGCTTGAGATAATGAACCGTAAGGTAACAACGCAGTCAGAAATTCTCCGCAGAGTTCTGGAGACTGCTGGTGATAAGATCGATATGCTCTGGATAGGTGAAGACCTGGGAACACAGAAAACACCTATGGTAAGCCTCGATGTATTCCGCCGACACATTATTCCTCTGCACATGAAGAATATCAGCATAGCCAAAGAGTATGGCCTGCCGGTGATGATTCACAGCTGCGGCTCAAGCAGTTGGGCGTTTAATGATTTTATAGAGATGGGTATCGACGTTGTGGATACTCTTCAGCCAGAGGCGGCAAACATGTCGCCGGAGTACCTCAAAAAGACCTTTGGTGAGAAACTCTGTTTCAACGGCTGCATATCTACTGCCGGAGCGATGGCTTACGGAACTACCGATGAAGCGGCACAAAGCGTAAAAGATGTACTTGACGTGATGATGCCCGGCGGCGGGTACATAATGGCACCGACTCACAGCATACAGGATAACAGCCCAACAGAAAATGTGGTCACCGTTTTTGAAACAGCTTATGAGTACGGAAAATACGGTGTGGGGTAATTATTCATAGCCCGCATATTCCATAAAATTGTCGATACTTTCGTTTCTGTCCATGATGCGTACTGGTTAAGGTTTAATGGGACCATCTATAAAGTTTGTCTCATTTGGATAATAACCACTTACGAACAAAGTAAACGAGTTTGAATTTTTGGCTCAAAATGCTATCACAAGAAAATGCGTTCTCTTGTGAACTGCGTCGCCTGAAAATACGAAAGCCCATACATATCATATCTTTAACACACTATCGGTGCATCAAAATTGAGCGTGTTACGGTTAAAATCGCCCCAAAAATGCAAAATCTGCGAGGTTAATGCAAGCAAAATAAAGCTCAAATAAGCGTTGGTGACTATAAACGCCTGGGGCTTACACTAAAAAATGAATGCTAACGGAATAGCTCGTAATGCAGCCGTCATAATTTTGTGAATTTTGAATTTGCATAACTGCTGTGTATTTAATAAAATAATAAATTCCACTTTTGGTATGATTAACGATATTTGTAGTAACATTATGGTAATAAGATGCAGACAGCAATAAAAAAAGCAAGGGCGATGATAGAGGCGATGGAGTATATCCGCGCTTTCAAAGACAAGATCGTAGTTGTAAAGCTTGGCGGCAGTATCCTTGAGGACTTAGAGTTACAGCGTAAACTGCTTAAGGATATAGCCTTTATGAAAATCGTTGGCATGAGGCCGGTGATAGTGCACGGCGGCGGCAAGCACATTTCGCAGGCCATGGAAAACTCGGGAATAGAACCGCAATGGGTTCACGGCCGCCGATACACAGACAAACGTACCTTAACCATAGTTGAGCGGACCCTCATACACGATGTTAATTCCGGTATATGCAAAGCCCTTAAAGAACTGGGCTGCTCTACAATGGCTCTCCATTCACTTGGCAGCTGCGTGATATTCGCAAAACCGCTTGAGATGAAAACAGAAGAAGGCAGGCGTCTTGACCTTGGTCTGGTTGGAGAGGTTGACAAGGTAAACTCCGAGCTGATAATCAATCTTTGTGCGGCGGGAACAATTCCTGTTATCGCCCCGATAGGAATCGATAAGAACGGTCAGAAACTGAATATAAACGCCGACAGCGCCGCCGGCATGGTGGCGGCGTCGGTAAAGGCTGAAAAATTTGTTCTACTGAGTGATACACATGGGATCCTGATGGATATAAATGACCCTGAAAGCAGAATATCTTCTTTGACAGAGACTCAGGTCAAGGAACTTATCAGAGAGGGCGTAATCTCCGCCGGTATGCTTCCTAAGGTAGAAGCCTGTTTCACGGCACTTGACGGCGGTGTCGGCAAGGCGCATACAATAGACGGACGAATAGAGCATTCGCTTTTACTGGAAATATACACTGAACAGGGCATAGGGACGCAAATAATTCGCTGACATAAAGGCCTGATTTACTTTTATTTGCATTTTATAAGATTTTAACTCTCAAATATTTTAAATTTTAATGGACTTGAAAATGACTACTCAGGAAACAATAAATCTTTTTGATAAATATGTTATAGGCAATTACGGCAGGCTTGCAAGGGTTATAGTCAAAGGCTCTGGAAGCCGGCTTTGGGACGCAGACGGCAACGAAATACTGGACATGTTTCCCGGCTGGGCGGTAAGCGGCATCGGCCACTGCCATCCAAAAGTCGTTGAGGCAATCCAGCGGCAGGCGGCGGAGCTTATTCATATTGACAATACCTTTTATATTGAGCAGCAGGGGCGTTTGGCCCAGATGCTGTCCGAGCGAGGTTTCGGCGGTAAATGCTTTTTCTGCAACAGCGGGGCAGAAGCCAACGAGGCGGCATTAAAACTGGCCCGTCTTCACACAGACGCGAAAAAATACAAGTTTATAACCACGGAAAAGAGTTTTCACGGCAGAAGCATCGCAACGGTTACCGCCACCGGACAGCCGAAATACCATAAGGGCTTTCTTCCGCTGGTGCCCGGGTTTAAACATATTCCTTTCAACGACATAAAGGCGTTAGAGGCGGCTTTTGATGATGAGGTGGCCGCGGTTATGATTGAGCCGATACAGGGCGAGGGCGGGATCAACGTTGCCACGGATGAATTCATCTCGGCAATCCGCCGGCTTTGTGATGAAAAGGGAGCTTTGATGATTTTTGATGAGGTTCAGACCGGCATGGGCAGGACTGGTAAATGGTACGCCTGTCAGCATTTCGATGTTGAACCGGACATAATAACCCTGGCCAAGGCTCTCGGCGGAGGTATGGCTATAGGGGCAATGATGGCCAAACCGGAAATTGCCGATTCGCTCGTTCCCGGCACTCATGCCTCGACATTTGGCGGCAACCCAATGGCGTGTTCGGCGGCAATAGCTGTAATCGAGGCAGTAGAAGAGGAGAATCTCTTGTCCAATGCAATTGACATGGGAGCCTATACACGTGAAAAACTTGAGGAGCTTGCCGGTGAATACCAGATAATAGACCACGTCCGCGGCATAGGCCTTATGATTGGTCTCCAGCTCAAGAGCAGCGGCGCGGAGATTGTGAGCAAATGCCTTGAAAAAGGGCTCCGTATTAACTGCACTCAGGGCAGTGTGATACGGTTTATGCCTGCAATGACGGTTACCAGGGAGCAGATAGATTCTGCGATAGATATCTTCAGGTCTGTCCTCAAAGATACCAAGCAGGCCGCTGAAGATGAGGAAAACCAGTAAACCGGACTGTTTTGTCCGCTCTTGATTCAAATTAGATTATTACGAGGATATCATGAAACACTTTTTATCAATAAATTCCTGCTCCAGCCAAGAGCTGCTCGAGCTGCTTGAACTCTCAATTGACCTTAAGAAACTTTACAAGTCAAACAAACGTGTTCTATGTCTTGCCGGCAAGTCTCTGGCGATGATTTTTGAGAAACCAAGCCTCAGAACCCGTATGAGTTTCCAGGTTGCCATGACAAATCTCGGCGGCGCATCGGTTTATGTGAAACCTGAAGATGTCGGCGGCATCGGCAAGCGTGAACCGCTAAAGGATATGGCCAGGATACTGAGCGGCTATGTTGACGGCATAATGGTCAGAACCTTTGCGCATGAAACAGCAACGGGCCTGGCTGAATATGCTTCTGTGCCGGTGATTAACGCACTTACTGACTGGTCTCATCCATGTCAGGCAATGGCGGATATAATGACCGCAAAAGAGCATTTCGGAAAAATAGAAGGCCTCAAATTCGCTTTCATCGGTGACGGCAATAATGTCGCCAGATCGCTGGCCTTTGGCTGTGCTAAGCTAGGTATGCGTATCGAAATCGCCAGTCCTGCCGGTTATGAGCTGGATAAGGGTTCGATTGAAAGGGCAAACGCCATTAAGCCGGGTACCGTTGTCCAGTCATCGGATCCTATACAGGCGGTTAAGGACGCAGACCTCATATACACCGATACCTGGGTGAGCATGGGCCAGGAAGAAGAAAAAGCCAAACGTATCAATGATTTCCAGGGTTTTCAGGTGAATATGGATATGCTCAAGGCGGCCGCCTCTCATGTCAGGGTTATGCACTGTCTGCCGGCATACCGCGGCTATGAAATTACCGATGAAGTATGCGAATGTGAAAATTCGATAATCTTTCTGGAGGCCGAGAACCGCCTGCATTTTCAGAGGGCACTGCTCAAAAAGCTCATGAGCTCAAATTGATGTCCGTTACTTGCCGATACAGAATTTAGAAAAAATATTTTCAAGAATCTTTTCGTCAATGGCTTTGTGCTGTTCTATGCCCACGAGAGTTTCGTGAGCATCTCTTAGACACAGAGAGGCGATTTCGTAATTTCCCGAGCTGATATGAGATGCTGCCTCCCGGCATGAATTTCGGCAGCTGATAAGCGAATCTTTGTGCCTCTGGTTTATTGATGAATGGACGGATTCGCCGTCAGATTTACCGGCTAATTCTTCAAGCTCAGCGGCAATCATTTTTTTTAATTTATCAATATTTAAGCCGTTTTTACTACTTATAAGAACAGTTTCATACCCTTTGAATTCTTGCTCTGTTTTGTCTGTTTGTTCTTCGCAAAGGTCTGTTTTTGTGAGGCTTATGATTATTTTTTTCGCGGTAAATCTGTTGAGCAGTTTTATGGACTCTGCCGGGTCACCACTACAAACGTCATGGCAGAAAATAACCAGATCAGCAGCTCCAAGCGCCTCTACAGCGGCGTCCTGACCAAGCCTGTCAAGGACATCAAGGGCGGGTTTGTTAGAGAGGCCCGCACAATCAAAAAGCACGCATTCGGTGTTCTCAAGTCTAAGCCGGGCGGTTAGTATGTCGCGTGTCGTTGCCCGTGCAGAGGAAACGATGCTTCGCTGAGACTGGGTCAGGCTGTTGAGCAGGCTGCTTTTACCTGCGTTGGGCAGACCGGCGATACCAATTGAAGGCATACCGATCATGGCTTCTCTTCGGATATTCTGGTCGAGGAGTTTTTGTGTGGAGCTTATAATTGAATTTGTACGCTCTGCTGCCTGTGACTCTGAGATAAACATTTCTGTCTCTTCGACGAAATCCATCTCCGCCTCTAACAGGCTGAGCAATTCGACAATACCTTCTTCAATCTGTGATATCTCGCTTGAAAGCCTGCCTTTAAGCATTTTCTCAGCCGCTGTAATCTGATACAGGTTTGTGCCTGAAATCAGCTCAGAAACGGCCTCGGCCTGGGCAAGGTCAAGTTTCCCATTGAGATATGCTCTTGCAGTAAACTCTCCTGGACCGGCCGGCCGTGCGCCTGCGGCGGTAATAGACTCGAACAAAATCATAGCCGCCGCTGTTGGAGAGATAACATGCAGCTCTATCATCATCTCGCCGGTATATGAACTTCCGTGCGGAAAGAAATATGCGAAACAGTCGAACAGCACGCCGCGTATATCTGTTTTTACAGCTGTTATGCTTCTTTGTTTGCTGGAGATATTCTCCTCCGGCCTTAGAACACTGGAGATGATTTTCAACGCATCCGGGCCGCTGAGGCGTATTATATGCCGCAGCGCCCTGTTATCAGACGAGCTCAATGCCGCTATTGTGGTATTGGCTGTTAGCATATGTCAATTCCCTAAGTAAAGTTGCTATTGACATTTATTTTCGCTCATGCGGGCGGCAATGTTTGCTAATCAACTGTTTTTGAACAGCGGTTTGGGCTTTTTCTTTTTCGCCTTGCCTCCGGTTTTGCTGGTAACCGGAACCTTGCCGCGGGCTTCCTGCTCTTCTTTTTCCTGTATGTGCTTGCGGATGACTTTTTGTTCTATCACTCCTCCAAACACACTTGTCATAATGTAGAGGTTCAACCCTGACGGAGCGTTATAAAGGAATATCAGCATCATAATCGGCATCATCCAGAGCATCATTTTTTGCTGCTGCTGCATTTGCGGGTTTGCCGCGGCTGTGGATGTTGTTGACATAAGTTTCTGCTGCAGGAACATTGCCACGCCCAGCAGAATCGGCAGCAGGTTAAAGGCTGTCAATTCCCAGCCCAGCAGCGGTATTTCCACAGGGCTGAACGATACCAGAGCGTCCGGAGCCGAGAGGTCTGTTATCCAGAATGGAAGGAATTTTGCGCCTCGAAGGTCTATACTGGCATAAATAGCTGAATACAATGCGATCCAGATAGGCATCTGAATAAACATCGGCAGCATTCCTTTTATTGGAGATGCTCCCTGTTCGCGGTAAAGCTCTGCCATCGCCCGCTGCAGTTCCGCTTTGTTGTCGCCGTATTTCTTCTTGAGCTCTTCCATCTTGGGGCCCAGCTTGCCCATTTTCATCATTGATACCTGTCCGCTTTTAGTCAACGGATGAAGGCATGTTCTAACGAGCAATACAAGTATGATGATTATAATTCCATAATTGGGAATGACGGCATACATGGTTTTCATTAAAGCAAGTATCGCAAATGAGATAGGGCGGAACAGGTTGCCGCAGCACATCCTGAAGTCAATCGTGTGAATAAGGCCGATACTTCTGTAGTATTCATCGTTTTCAAATATTGCCTTAACTTTCGGCCCCAGGTATATGTTGGTTACCCGTGATTCTGATTCGCCCGGCGCCAGTTCTATCTTCTCATAGGTAAGTACATGGCCGACATTGTCCCTGTCGTAAGCCTTTGGCTGCTGTTTTAGGCTGAGCCCCTTTTGAAGGCCGTCAAAATAGTAATTCAGCTCTTTTATTTCAAAGGGTGCGAGTTCATTCTGTTCATTCAGGCTGTCAGGTATCATTATCCCTGTGAAATATTTGTTTGAAACGGCAGTCCATCTGAGTCTGGCGGCTTCTTTGGGCCGCTCAATTGTGATTTTATTTTCCGGTATTGGATTATTGAGGTACTCAACAGCCTGTTTACGCATTTTAGTAATATCGATTGTGCCGGAGACTATCCCGGTTCCGTCGGCCTTGGTATAGCCGGTGAGGATCTTTCTGGCATCTGTCCGAACGGCCTCACGTGCAAAACCGGTAGGGCTCTGAATATCATAAGAGAGCTTCAAAGGCATGTCGGAGAGATTTTTTATTGTGTCGGTGCATGTGAAGTGTTTGAGAGCAGGTAAAAGGGTATAAGTTCTAGTTACTTTTATAAATTCTTTATCTTCAAGCATATACACTGCTTCAAGCTCAATGTTCTGTGATCCGCTGCTGCCGCCGCGTACGCCGGTAAATTTCCAGTCAAGTTTGTATAGCGGAAGCATAAGCCCGCTGCCCTCTATAGTCAGATATCTTGCCGATAAAGGCAGTATCGTTTGGCCGCCGGTGCCGGTAACAGGTTTCATTGCCACGAGAGGTTCTGTCTCTGAGCCTCTTTCGAAAAAGCCGTTAAGCCTGGCCTGTTCGATGGAAGCGCCTTTGGAGCTGATCGCAAGCTCCATGGTAAAATTACTTTCCGGGTCAACAGAGCCGATAACAGAAACATTTTCAGGCGAATTTTTGGCTGTCAGCAGTTTTGGGTCTATAGTTAAGGTTTGTTCGGCGTCGGTTTCCAGTCCGGTCTTATTTGGATTTTCTGCCGGCTCTTCTGCGTATAGACAGCTCGTTATTAAAGCAGTTAATATAAATAGAAATATTGTAGTTTTATTTTTCATTTTCTTGTTTTGCTGAAAATTCTTGTTATCTGGTTACTTAGGTCACTTCTGGGTTATTTGCCTTCTCGCAGCCGGTCTGCTTCGAAATTATCGAGGCCGTCAATAGAATATATCTTCTCTATTGTTTTTTCCATATCGTACTTAACCCGCACAAAATGCACTTCATTGCCTTCAACGTAGGCATAGCTTGCCCGTGTGTCACCATCGCGGGGCTGGCCCACAGAGCCAACATTTATTATTGCCCGCTCGTCTTCGATAATCGGATAAACTGAATCGAGTTCGTCGGCTGTGTAAAAATCAGGGTCATCAAGAAATACGCCCGGCAGATGTGTGTGGCCTATGAAACAGATATGATGAACTCTGTTGAAAATGAGGCCGAGTTTGGGTGAGGAGCTGAAAGCATCATCAGGGAAAACATATTCATGTATTGGTTTACGCGGCGATGCGTGAACAAATTCCAGATGGGCATGGCTGCCGTCGAGTTTCAGTTCCATATGGTGCCGCATAGGCAGGTTGATAAGGAAGTGCATCCTCTTGTCAAGAAGCTCCTTATCGGGTTCAGTTTCAAGCTCGAAACGGGTCCAAAGTGCCGCGCGCTCTGCTCCTGTATTGAAATTCGTTGGCTCATACAAGGTTGCATGGTCATGGTTGCCCATTATGCATACCTCGGTTTTGGCCATTACCAGATCGAGACATTCTTTTGGATTGGGGCCGTACCCGACAATATCGCCAAGACAATGTATCGTTTTTATGCCCCGTTTGTCAATGTCCTCAAGCACTGCTGTGAGAGCTTCAATATTCGAATGTATATCACTTATAATTGCAAACATTTATTAGTTACCTGTATTTGTATAATTATGGCAAGATGATACAAAAAAAAATGAAAATTACCAGTTTATCCTTATATTTAATCCGTATTTTTCTGGCTGATGCAGATTAGGTTTTGTGCGTGCCCGCCAATTTAGGGTTTAAATCTATTGATATAAGGATTTTATGGAAATTAAAGTGTTCTGTCTTTTTGTCGCTGAACCGACTTTAGGCATTATTTGAAGAGGCAGAGAGCGGCTTATATCAAGTTATGTAATAAAAATATCGTCAACAGGCAATCCGTAATCAGTAAAGCATTTCTTTGTGGTCAGGAGTATTCCCAGGGCAATTGTTATCGAGGTACCTGTGAAAATCGATATCATAATTGCAATCTGATACTTAATCGCGGTAATCGGGTCGGCGCCGGCTAGTATAACACCCGTCATCATCCCCGGTAATGATACAAGGCCGATTGCTGACATTGTTGATATTGTCGGCATAAGTGCCTTTGAAAACGCCTTTCTAAAGTGCGGCCTTACAGCTTCTGTTAGAGATGCCCCCTGAGATAACGTAAGCAGAAACGATTTGCGGTTCTCTTTTATGGATTCATAAAAACCGGCTATGCCTATAACATCAGCTCTAAGACAGTTGCCAAGTATCATACCGCCAATGGGTATGGCAAACTGAGGTGCGAGCAGATTTTTATCTGTAAGTATAACGCCAACAAAATAAATCAGCGGTATGGCGGTGCCTGCCAGCAGTGCTATAAACAGGCTTGAGAGAAAGCGGCGCAGTTTCAGCCCGCAGCCGCGTATAATTGTGAAATCAGCTACTGTTACCATGATAATGAGCCAGGCAAGAGTCAGCCAGAAATTGTCCGCCTCAAAGACTACCTGCAGGTAAAAACCAACAAAAAGCAGCTGAACTGTCATTCGCAGTGCTGCCAGGGCGGTTTTACCTATGAGCCCAATTTTCAGCCACAGCATAATTCCCATAGGAATGAGCAGCATTAAATACCCCAGCGACAGGTTCAGTATGTGAATGTTAGAAGTATTCATACCTTTTTCCTCATATTTTCTTTATGCTGGTTACTTAAAAGACTTTGCGGGGCTGTTTTGCTTATTTCTATTTTTCTGTCGCAGAATTCAAGCAGGGCGGTGTCATGAGTAACAAGCAGGATTGTCTTTTGGATTTGGGCCAGATGGTTAATCACAGCTTTCCTGCAGTCAGGATCAAGCGCGGAGGATATTTCGTCCAGCAGCAGGATATCTCTGTCTAAAAGCAGAGCGATTATCAGGGCAATCCGCTGTTTCTCACCGCCGCTTAGTGTGTTTATCTCCTTGTCAAGAATGGAGTCGTCCAGTGCGAATTCTTCAAGAAGGCCGGGCAGTTTTTCGAGATTGCTTTTGAGATTGTGGTTTGTGTGGTAGTTGAAAGGGGCGTTGATTATTGCCCGTACAGTTCCGCTGCTTAAATCCGGCTCTTGAGGTACGTAGCCCGTTTTTATTCGGATTTGCCATGCAGTCTGTGAGCTCAGCAGAATGTTATCAACAGTGACGGCTCCGGATTCCGGCAGAACAAATCCAAGCGGAATCTGCAGAATCGAGCTTTTACCCGAGCCTGATGGGCCGCAGACAGCGACTTTTTCACCCTTTTCAACGTCAAGGCTGAAATGTTCAATGATTGGCAGAGAATTATATTTTACCGTGATGTTATCAAATTTTATCATTTGCGTTCTCAATATCTGACTTAAGCAGGCGTGATTAGATATAACTGTTTGTTTTATCTTGAGTAGTGATTGCCGGGGTGCTGTCGTATCAGGCCTTTCAGCCGCAGCGTTATAAGTGCGGCGTTAACCTGTCCGGTGCCAAGGCCGCTGCTGCGGATGAGATGGTCGATATGGTCAGGCTTGTTTTTAATTATTTCATATAATTTTCGTTCGGCATCTGATAAATTGAGCTCTGAGATGTCCGGCTGACTGGAGAAAAGGTCTTTTTCAGCCTTGGAAGTTGTTTGAGCTACATAGTCTTTGACGGTTGCTCCGAAATAGTCAATCGCTTCCATTATGTCATCAATATTTTCTATGAGTTTTGCACCCTGTTTTATTAACTGGTGGCAGCCCTGATTGAGCGGGTTGTCAATGTTTCCGGGTACTGCCATGACCTCGCGGCCGGTTTCCATGGCGTATTTTGCGGTTATTAAAGCTCCTGAGCGGCCGGAAGCCTGAATAACAAGCGTAGCGATTGCCAGGCCGGCTATGATTCTGTTTCTTGCCGGATAGTTCTCGCCTCGCGGTTCTGTCTCCAGCGGCAGCTCGCTTATGCACGCTCCGTGCTTTGGTATGTTGTTGAAAAGGTTGGTATTTTCCTGCGGGAAGATGTGAGCCAGGCCGCAGCCTTGGATGGCGATAGTTCTTCCACGGGCATTCACGGCGCCCTTGTGTGCCCAGCTGTCTATACCGGCCGCCATTCCGCTTATAACGGTAAAGCCTGATGAGGCAAGGGTGTAAGCAAATCGAGATGCCTGTTCCTGGCCATAGTAGTCATGGGCTCGCGAACCTACAATGGCTATAGCGAGCTTGTCTGTTTCTATAATTGAACCCTTTACGTAAAGTATCGGCGGCGGCGAGTCTATCTGTTTTAAACCCGGAGGATATCTCGGGTCTTCGTAATGTATCAGGTGCACACCCAGTTTTTTTGCCAAGTGCAGCTCCTTGCTGACATCGAATTCGCCTATGCTGGAAACTATTTTCCGAGCCGTTTGATCGCCTATGCCTTTTATACGTCTCAGGTCAAGAACGGTGGCACGGGTCGCCTTGCCAACAGAGCCGAAATGTTCGAGAAGACGCAGAAACGTCTTGGGGCCGACCTCTTTGGCACGGGCAAGTGTAAGCCACTTTTCTATATCCGGTGAGTTATGATGTAATTCAGGCATAAGACTTTAAACGGCGGCATGAATACCGGCTTAAACTGTTATAAGAGATTACTTTAAACATCATGAGTGGTGATAAACTTCCCAGCCCATGTAGTTTTCAAGGGCCTCAGTTATCGCATCTGCTCTCTGACAGATATTTACGGCTACATGGTGCTCAAATCCCATTTTACAGATATATTCCATAAGCTCCTGCAGAGCAGGTATATACATTACTCCGTATCCGCCGAAAGTTTCCAGCTGGTCATCGGTAAATTCGCCTTCGCCCACGTAACAGGTAATGAGTCCCTCGGAATCATCGGTACTTGTGCGGCAGAAAGTTACCGGGTTTGGCGCAATGCGCCCGCATATGGTTCCCTCTGTGTTCTGTTTGCCGACCGAGCCGGCTATGATTGCCTGGTATTCCATAGCGGCGGATTCAAAGAACGATTTTGGCAGGTTTGAGCAATGGAACAGAACGCATTTATCAGGATCATCACCGTAATTGTTGTTCCAGTCGAGAATTGCGCTTGGTTTGCCGCTCGCCAGCTGAAGAATATACATTCCGAGAAGGCCTGTAACATCAACCTCGCAGGCACTTGGCATGAGATTTTCGCTCATCATACTCATCAGTGCACAGGGAACAATGCCGTAGTTTTCTTCGAGACTGGTCCAGCACTGGATTGTCGTGGCTGAAACGTCCGCCTCGACAGCCCACTGGTCTATTGCTGTGCCGAGTCTGGCCATTTTCATCAGGTTTTTAGCCGCGATTCCTTTCGTAGGAACATATTTCTTTATCGCGGCGAGTTTTGCCTTGAGGGTCTTGTCTGTGGCTTTGAGTTTCTCAGCCCTGGCCAGAATTTCTGAAAGATCTACAGGTTCTACACTTATTCCGTATCTTTCGAGAATTTTTTCGCTGTAGCGAACGGTGTTAAACGCTGCGGGTCTGGCACCGATAGCGCCAAAACGTACATTTTTAAGTCCTTTGATGATACGACAGACTGCCGCGAAATTATCAAGGTCTATGGCAAAATCCTCACCTTTGGCCGGCATTGTATGAGATGATGTGAGAGTGTAAGGTATCCCGGCCTGGTAGAGGTTGTTGCATACACTGATTTTGCCGCAGAAAGAATCTCTGCGGTTGGCTATCGTCATTTTTGAAGCCTGATCAGCCTCGGCGTGTATGAGAACCGGGACATCAAGTCCGCTTCGTCTAATTGCTTCTGTGGCTCCTCTTTCATCGCCGAAGTTGGGCAGTGTTATGATGATGCCGTCAATCTTTTCTGCGTTTGCCTTGAACAGATCAGCGCACTTTTTGGCATCGTCTAAGGTTTCTACCGTTCCGTATTTTGTTTGCCTGCCGTCAAGGGAAACAGTGTTGTATCCCGCTTTTTTCAATACAGAAAGCATTGCCTGGCGTCCGTTTTGAGCAAGTTTGTCTGGGAAGAAACCGCGATTACTTACTATAACGCCGAATGTCATGTCACTCATTACTGCCTCCTTTATTAAAGGTTGAATTATTTCTTTATTTTATAACTCTCATTCTAATAGATGATTGTAGGAACATAAATCGTAAAATCCAGTAAAATGTTTCAGCCTGGACCGGTAAAGAAAAAAGGCGGGTAAGGTTGAGCCGCCGTATTTACTGTTTTAAATTGGTCCAATATACTTACTTTCACCAAACCCGAGAATGAGGTAAAAGATAAACGGCAGGAAAATCAGGCCGAGCATAAAGCCGACACCCCTGCCGAAGTTTTTTGCCAGCAAGACTGTTACTATGATGCCAAACACAAGATTTATGTATGGAATGAAAAAGCCAATAAAAGCCCATCCGGACATTCCTGCTATCTGGCATGTAACCCAGGCGTTGTAAAAGGGGATAATACTTGCCCAGCCCGGTTTGCCGGCCTTTTGGAATATTTTCCACCAGGCTATAACGTAAAGAACTGCTAAGAAAATGCCGAGGACTACAAACGGTATTATTGCAAAGGGCGGTAGGACATGGTCTTGCATAAATTATTCCCAAACATGGTGTCAAATAGAAAAGCCCGAGGAGTGAATTCCCCGGGCTTTATATCGTTACGGTAAAAGAATCAGGAGTTTTCTTCTTCCTGCTCTTTTTTGTACTTGTCAATAATCTGCTGCTGCACGTTCGGGGGTACAGGTTCATAATGGCTCAGCTCCATAGAATAGCTGCCCTGACCGCCGGTAACACTTTTCAGCTGACTGTTATAGCTTGCAACCTCAGCCAGAGGAACAATAGCCTTGATAACCATCATGCCGCCGGGTAAAACGTCCTGGCCCTGAATACGGCCGCGACGGCCGGCAATGTCACCGGTAATGTCACCCATAAACTCACCCGGCACAGTGATTTCCATGTTGACCAGCGGTTCAAGTAGTGAGGGTTTGGCCTTTGCCAGAGCATCAAGAAACGCTCCCTTGCCTGCCGCACGGAATGCTACTTCTTTTGAGTCAACTGGGTGGTGTTTACCGTCGTAAATACTGACTTTAACGTCCTGCATCGGGAAGCCTGCAAGGTAGCCTGATTCCATGACATCCTGAATACCCTTGATAATCGGGCTTTCGAACTGGCCGGGAATTGAGCCGCCAAAGATGTCCCAGCTTGTTATCAGGCTTGGATCCTGGTCACGGTCACCGGGCTCAACTCTGAGATATACCTCGCCAAACTGTCCGGCACCGCCGGATTGTTTTTTGTGTCTGTAATGGCCCTCGGCTTTGACTCCGATCGTTTCGCGATATGGGATTTTTGGCGGCTTGGTGTTTACCTTGACCTTATAGTTAGTCTCAAGCCTTTCGAGCATTATTTTCAGATGGAGGTCGTCCATACCGCTTATTACAAGCTCTTTTGTCTGTGGGTCGTGGCCGGCTGAAATACATGGGTCAGCTTCACAGAGCTTATCAAGTGCAGCGCCGATTTTAGTTTCATCGCCGCGAGAGGCCGGTTCAAGAGCCAGAACGAACATAGGTTTAGGCATCTTGGGCATTTTCAGAGAGCCTTCCATGCCGCCGTCGTGAATCATATCACCGTATTTGAGCTCATCAATTTTAGCCAGGCAGACTATGTCGCCGGCAACTCCCAGGTCTGTCTCATCGGTTGCCCCACCCAGAGCTTTGAGGATATGACCCGGGCGGAGTGATTTTTTCTCATCATTACGCAGCATTTGTGTATCTGATTTGAGTGTACCGCTGAGAATACGGATATATGAGAACTTCATGTGGGATTTTGGGTCGAAACCTACCTTAAACACAAGGCCGCACAGAGGGGCCGACGGATCAGCTTTGATCTCAGTTGCTTCTTCGCCCTTTGTTATTTCCCGAGGCTGCATATCTACCGGTGAAGGGCAGTAGCTTGCTGTAAGCTGGAGCAATTCTTCAATACCGGCTTCATCCCTGGCATTGGTGAATATTATAGGTGTAATGCTGCCTTCGAGCATAGCTTTGCTGAATACCGCTGCAATCTGTTCGCTGCTGACATCTTCTCCGCCCAGATACGCTTCCATCAGCTCGTCGTCAGCTTCTATGACACTTTCCATGAGATTAGTGTGGCAGTCTGCTACGCTCTTAAACGCTGCGTCTCCTTCTTCGCTGTTTATACAATCCAGAATTTTAGTTTTATCAGCGCTTGGCAGATTTGCGCAGCGGCATTGGGTACCGAATGTTTCCTGAATATTTGTTACAAGCTCTTCAAGGTCAACATTATCGGAATCAATCTTGTTGACAACAATGATTTTTGCAAGTCCCGCTTCATCTGCCGCGGCATAATGCTTGCGTGTGTTAACTTCAATGCCTGATGAAGCGCTTATAACGATTGCCGCTATGTCGGCGGCTCCTACTGACTGAAAGGCCGCACCGATGAAGCTGGGATATCCAGGGGCGTCAATAATATTGATATTCTTGCCTTCGTAGTCAGTGTGGGCAACAGCTGCCTGTATGGAATAGCCGTGTGCCTTTTCATCTTCATCGTAGTCACAAACGGTGGATTTGTCTTCGATTGTGCCGAGACGATTTGTTTTACCGGTTTTGTGCAGAATTGCTTCTACCAAAGAGGTCTTCCCCGAGCCGGCATGTCCCAGGAAAACTAAATTTCTAATATCACTTGTATTGGCCATTATGCCTCCAGGAATTAAACTTTAATTACTTACCTGTTATTCTCTTTTGTATCTCTAAGATGTTAAAACCATAAATATTACAAAAAAATTATTACCCTGCAATAACTAATAGTCAGATTTTATCAGTTAATTGTTAATAAATTGAGTAACTCATCGACATCAGCGGTATGGATACTGTAAAAAAACAATGATTGCCGCTACGGCGATGTCAGCATTGATTTTACCAGCGGATCCTGTTCTATCTGGGCTGCTTGGCTTAGGAGTTGCTTGTATTTATTTGAAGTCTTTAATATGTATGCACTTAACAGCCTTATCTCCGGGGCGGAGCTGGATAGTTTTGATCTGATGATCATAGTTTCGAGACTCTCAGGTATCTCTCGGTTCGCCAGTTTTGAAAGAACTCTGATATCTATTTCCTTTACGTTTTGCTCCAGAGCCTTTTCAATTGACTTAACAATAAGCTCTTTTGGAACTGCCGTATGTTTGTAGGCCGGATTAAAAACTGTTTCTATGTATAGATCTGCAAAAAAAGAAGCAGCCGTTATTTGTCGAGGCAAATCGTTTGAAGATAGGGCTTTATAGTTGTTAGAGAGGATCTGGGTGTTAAGGTCTGGGATTCTCTGAAGTGTAAAACTACTGCCCCGGCTCGTCTTTAATGGTATAAGCTGTGATTCGCCAATGTCACTGAGCAGTGTTATTTTTGGGGTGATTATGAGCCTGGCCTGCGGTGCTCTTTTTATGATTTCAAAAAGATTTCCATGGCCAATATCAAAACTTATATCCAATTTTTCCCCCGGCATCAATGGCTTAGATAATTGCCGTATGGTATTCAGGATAAAGGCATCTTCGATTTCCAGATCACCCGAAATCGAACAGCTCAAAATTATTCCTCCGGTAAAACAGCTGTCATTTCGGATATACAGGGGTTTGTCAAGTATGTTTTCAACAGAGACTTTGATTGTCAAGCTGTCATTTAAGGTGTCATAAACGCCTTCTGTAGATATCTGCATATCGATTGCCTCGGACGGACCTGCGAAGTTTTCAGTAATGAGCGGCCCATATTTACCTGCTAAAGACTGAAAGTTCTTGTCAAGTGCCTGAGGACTATAAGGGTTTTCCGTTTCGGAGAGAATACTAATTGCCTCGAGCCCCTCATAGCTGAGAGGGTTGGAATCCGCCGCCAGGCGTATCATCTCGTAATCAATTTTGTTTACATGGCTTTGCCCCATGGCAAGCCGGGCAGCCTGGTTATTGTTTTGAGGGTTTAAAAAGATATTAACACGATCATAATCTCCTCTCTTCATGAGATTATAGGTATAGATATCTCGAACATGCTGTTTTGCGGGCATTTGTATGTACGCTTTTTTAGAGTAGTCAAATGACTTTTCAGGTTCAGCTTTGACAAAGGCATAAAACCACGCCATGTCCGTAGCTGTAACTTTACCGTCATTTATCAGATATTTTGCTGTTATTTCCTTTTCAAAATCTTCGAGACTGAATTCAGGGTCGAAACGAACCCTGTATGACTCTGCCCTGATATCAAACGTTCTCGGATCCAATCTTTCCATTATCAAGTTGTATTGTGCCAGCCTGTCACCTCCGGCGGCATTGAGAGTCTCAATCCAGGGTATGTATATGTCCGCGGAAAGATATTCATCTGTAAAATGCTCAAACACGTCAGCTGTCCAGCCGAACATCTGCACTGCATCATCATATTTGCCGTACTGGCGGAGAAACATAGCATATAGAAAAGCATTTTTAAAATCGTATGGATTCAGCTCAAGTTTGAGTTTGAGCAGCTTTGCTTTATCTTTAAGGCTCTGGTCTTGAGAGTTTTCTGCTATAAGTTCCTCGTTGGCCTGCACGTTTAGAGGGTTAAGTTTGACCGCCTTATTGAGATATTCGTTTGCCTGGTCTTTTAAAAATACTTCTCTGCAGAGGGATGAGAGCCTTAGTGCGGCGTAGGATGCGACTTCCTGGCAGCTGTTTTGGCCCTGCTCAAATACTTCTTCAAGAAATACTGTTTTTTCTTCTCTGGTATTTAACTGCTGTAGTATGAAATCCACGGATCTTTGAAGAACAGCGGGGTATTTTGAACCATTTTTAAGCCCGAGCAAAAGATTCTTCCTGATATATTCCTGGTAGTTGTTGTGTACATCCAGCTCAGCTAAATCGACTATCAAAGGAAGGACGTCATCTGCGTTCTCGTACTGTGCAGCAGCCAGAGCAAGTGAGCCGCACCGTGATATGGCAGCGTCATCCAATCCATCTGAGGCGACAATCTCTGTAGTGAGCTTATAGATGTCATAACTTCCACTCGCCGTTAATGTCGGAGCTGAAAAGCAAAATATAGGAAGAACAACACTTAATGTGTAAATCATTTTTCTGTTAATAAGCATAAAAATCCTCATTGATAGTAATATTATTGCGGTAATTATAAGTTCTTTATGCTTTGTGGCAACTAATTTCTCAAGCATACAGGCTTGCAGGTGCCTCTGTTAAGACAGAAAATAAAAAAAGCGGAAAGGATACAGTCTTCTTAACCGCAATCCTTCCCGCTGAAGTACAGTCAAATGTAACTTGCAGTTTTTATGCACCCGCCGATTTAGCCGCGGCAGATTCAGTGTTTTTTGTCTTAAAAAAGACAACCAGAGATTCGATAAATACCCATGCAGTAAGAATCAGCAGCGAAGCGCTGATGCCGGCGAGGAATATCTTGTTGTCCGAGTTGAATTTACGGAAATTATCGACCTGTGCCCAGTTTGTTATCGTCAGCATGATAAGGCACGGTATCGCCGTACATAGCCAGCCAAGGCGGGTTCTTTTCTTCAGGTAGATTGTTATCAGCAGAAGGGCAAAGGAGGCCAGAAGCTGATTTGCCGAGCCGAACAGCGGCCATAGGGTCATTGCTCCGGTCCCGCCTGTGCCGTTGGAAAAAGAGAGCAGAGCTGCTGTGATGACAGCAAAACTGGTGGCAACCCATATATTTGTAAGGGGTTTTATCTTAAAATCGCCGGCAAGTTCAGTGATGATATACCGTTGAAGCCTGACAGATGTATCGAGGGTTGTTCCTGCAAAAGAGGCAATAAAAACACCCATCAAGGTTACTCCCAGGGTGTGGGGAAGCCCGAAAGAGTTCATCATATTTGCCGCACCGTTTACAACCGGTGCAAGTTTGCCGGAGAGTCCGCTCGCTCCCAGGTATGTCCCATAGTAGTTGTTCCAGGCATCAGTGCCGGTCAGCAGGCCGCTTTCAGTTTCAAAGCCCATAGCGATACCTGCGACTGCGCAAACAATTACCAGCAGTCCAAGCAGCCCCTCGAGCAGCATAGAGCCGTAACCAACAAAAAGGGCGTCTTTTTTCATCGAGATCTGCTTAGGTGAAGTTCCGGAAGCGACAAGACTGTGGAAGCCGCTTATTGCACCGCAGGCTATTATGACAAACATAAACGGCCAGATTGGCGGTGTGCCGGCCGGCAGATTTTGGTTAACAGCCGGGGCGGCAATGTTGAGACCGCCGAAAATCGTTGAAGCGATAACACCGAGCATGAGCATTCCCATTGCTATAAACAACTGCCAGGCATTGATATAATCACGGGGCTGAAGCAGAACAGTAACCGGCAGGGCGGAGGCGATAAATACGTATATAAGCAGTAGAATCGTCCAGATGCCGCTTGCAGGAATTCCGGCAATAGCTGGCATGGTAACGGGCACAAAACCTCCGATAGTTATGGAAACATACATCAGGATTACAGCGATTATGGTGGCTAAAGGAACACTGAAACCGCGTTTATAAACCATCCGGCCCAGCCAGATAGATATTGGTATCTGCGCCCAAACCGGAATTACAGAGTTAGGGAACTGCGTAAAAACCGCCGCGATCACAACCCCAAATACAGAAATAACCAGCAACAGAGTTACGAAAACTATCAAAAAGAATATCATTCGCACACGGGGGTTAATATAGCGTGCGGCAATTTCAGAGAGGCTTTTACCCTCATTTCTCATTGAGATGATCAGTGAGCCAAAATCGTGAACGGCTCCCATGAAGATTGAGCCTAAGAACACCCACAACACCGCCGGAAGCCAGCCCCAGATTACACCAATGGCAGGCCCGACTATAGGCCCTGTGCCGGCGATAGATGTAAAATGGTGCCCGAAAATGATGGCTTTTTTGGTCGGCACAAAATCTGTCCCGTCTTCCAGGGTTACACTTGGGGTCTGTTTGTTGTAGTCCAGCCTGAAGATCTTGTTAGCAAGGAATTTACCATAAGTATTATAAGCTATTACATAACCTGCTGAGCACACTATGAGCAGTATTAAAACATCCATAAAAAGCTCCACTTGTAATTGTTAATTGGTTTTAAAACTATATGATAGTATGATAATTAGATAAATCAATACTTAGATTTTTTATAAAACGCATTAAATTTTCTTGCATTCATGGCTGAAATGATTAAATTGCTTGGTCTTTAAAGCATATACCTTGCGTATTTTGCTTAAACATAAGGGCGATTAGCTCAGTTGGTAGAGCAGCTGACTCTTAATCAGCGGGTCGCGGGTTCGAATCCCTCATCGCCCATTTTGATAAATATTTAAGCAACAAGAAGTTAAAATGCTTTTGAGTGTTTTAACAGTGTTGACTTAGATATTATTTGTTATTCATTCAAGTATATTTAATGCTCTCATGCCTGTCTTTTTCTACGGAATCGAACCAGTTTTCCAGCTGAGTCTGCATTTTGTTAAGCCGCTCAGGCTGCTTTTCGGCAAGATCATCCTTCTCACCGGGGTCATTTTCGATGTCATACAAAGACGGCTTTTCAGCGGTATCTATTTCTTGTTCAAGCGTCTCGTATTTGACATCCATTTCAAAGTGTTCGCGTTTAAACATCTCATGATACCAGTAGTTATCATCATCGCTTTTGACGATCGAGCCGGCAGGATACGGCCAAACGAGTTTCCACTTGCCGTCTCGCATTGATGAGTTGCAGTTCATTACAGGCTCGTTGCGGTTGTGCTGCCAGAAAAGTTTTCTGTTCTGGAAGTTCGTTTCGCCGCGGAGTACGTCCATCACATTGAAACCGTCAAGGGGCATTCCTCCTATCGGAGCTTTGCAGCCTGTCGCGGCAAAAAGCGTCGGCAGCCAGTCGGTGAAATGTATCATTTCGTTACATATAGTGCCGGAGGGCAGGCTGGACGGCCAGCTTATGATTGCCGGCACACGAATCCCCCCCTCGAGGCAGAAATTTTTCATGCCGCTGAATGGGCCGTTGTATCTCATGTAGTCATCGCCGCCGCCGAAATCGCCCAGCCACGGGCCGTTGTCGCTGGTAAAGAGCACGATCGTGTTTTCATCCAGTCCGGTTTCTTCGAGCTTATCGAGAATCCTGCCGATGCCGGTGTCCATCTGTTCTATCATGGCGTAGATCGTGGCTACCGTTTTGTTCAAATCGCCCATTGACATGTATTTATCAACAAGGTGCTCTGGCGCCTGAAGAGGACTGTGCGGCGCATTGTACGCCATGTACAGGAAGAACGGCTTGTCCTTGTTGCGGTCAATAAAATCAACTCCTTCCTGTGAGAATACATCCGTGAGATATTCGCCGCTGCTGTGCCGCGGTGAGCCGTTATAATCAAGTATCCAGTCGTAGTAGCCCATGCCGCCGTTTAGAAAACCTGCGAAATTCTGGAATCCGCGTGCGTTTGGGTGAAACCGCCGGTCAAAGAGACCGTTATGCCATTTGCCCACCATGCCGGTTGCGTAGCCGGCACCGGCGAAGTAGTCGGCGATTGTTTTCTCCCGCAGGCTTATTCTGTCCAAGCAGCGGTTCGACTCGACGCTGATAGCCCCTGTGCGGTGGTTGTACCTGCCGGTTAGTAATGCGGCTCTTGCCGGTCCGCAAAGCGGCGAGCCGCTGTAATGCTGATTCATCACTACGCCGCGTGAGGCAAGACGCTCGATATTGGGGTTTGCAAGGTATTTGTTTCCGTAAATGCTCAGGTCTCCATAGCCCTGGTCGTCTGCCATTATTACGATAACATTCGGTTTGTTGCCGTTTTTAGAGCCCAAAATATGTTTTCTGCTGCAAGCCATGTTCATTCCCATGCACGCCGTCGCGGCGGCGGTTGTCTTTATAAAGTTTCTTCTGTTCATTGTACACCATACCTGTAATTGCTTACTGCTTCGTTTGTCATTAGAGCGCGTTCGTATATCTTTACGGACTTTATCCTGCCGGCAAAATCCGGAGCTGCGATTATTTTATCACTTCCGCATACCTTTTTCAAGTTTGGACTGTAACGTCCCCAGCCAAATTGTCTCTGGCTGCCGCCGTCACAGAAAATTCCGTTTATAACAAAAGATATTATTTTCGGGCCGCCGTCAATGATTATCGCCGCGTGATTAGCTTTTTCTGCCTGGATGACATTTTCGTCCGATGTCCAGAATGCGTTTGTTACTCCGTCAGAGATATTTATTTCGATGGAGCCGTTCCGGCCTGTTGAGACGACAAATCCGGTATTATTTTCGCGATTATCAAGGAGAATCTGCCCCGGCAGGTTATTCTCCGGGGTAAACCATAAATCTATTGTAAAGCCGCTTCTAAGATCTAATGTTTTATAAGATGGGTCAAATACATCGCGTGTTAAAAGTGCAGACATTTTCGGCAGTTCCAGTTCGCCGCTGAGGTTTTCGCCTTTTTCGTTCAATACAAGGCCGTCTTTGATTTCCTCTGCGTTTTTGTCAAAATTAAAGAGCGTTTCCATAAAACTGCGGTCAAGTTTATGGGTTCTGGCGATACTTTTCTGCGTTTCGGTAAGATAGTATTCGCCGTCCTGCTCTATAAAGTCCGGATAGCTCATTCTGATAAACACATCATCGTCATAGATGGCAATCTCCGGCTGCGACCATTCGATACGCAGGCCATCGGCAGAATCAGTTTCTTTGCCGCAGAGCAGCCAGACGGGGTTTCTGTCTTCATAGTTTTTGCCGCCGTGGTTGTGGAACCAGTAGATATATTTCCCATTGGAGCATCTCCATGCGAAGTTTGCCGCTCTGGGGTGTTTTACTTTTTTGCCGCCGGTTGAGTATGTCATGTATTCCGGATTTGTCCAGGTGTGTCCCTTGTCGCGGCTGTAAGCACAGACCGGGTGGCCGTCAACCGACCTGTAAACACAGAAGAACGAGCCGTCGCTCATGACCGAGAAACTCTGCTCTTCAGAGATTGGCCCGCCGCCGTGAGGAGTTCTCAGGCCGATATCCCCGTCGGGCAGTGTTTCCCAGCGGATTTTCTCGGGGTCAGTCTCGCTCATGAGGTTATCGCTTTTTAGCAAAACCCCCTCGCTTTTGGTGAAAAACCCCTCGCCGAGCCCGCCGACTTTATGGAGTGGAACATATGCGCAGCCTTCATGTGAAAACGCTTTGCCCACATTCCAGAAATAGCGTATCTTTCCGCCGTAGGGGTTGTTACGGTCTATTTCCATCTCGCGGACGTCTATGTTATAGCGTTTATCAGACCAGCTTTTGCCGCCGTCATCGCTGTATTTGAATACGAAGTAGCCCAGGCTGTCCACTCGCTGACACATGCCGTCCACGAATGTTCCCGGGGCGGCTTTCGCCAGGCGTATATCATCAGTATTGTGGTTGTAAAAGCAGTATATCCTTCCAGTTGACGCTTTCAGCGTAACCGCGTAGGAGGCTTCAACCGAATCCGGCGGTTCCAGTGCAACCGGCTGGGACCAGGTTTTGCCTTTGTCCATGCTTCGCAGGCTGACAACATGCTGTCCCTTCTGGCCCTCACACTTGACGCCGGTAGTAACCACGCACAGCCATGCTCCGTCATCGGTTTTTACGATATACGGCTGGTCGGCGTATGACTGGGTTGGGATTTCCATGCCGTTGGAGACGTGCCGCCAGTCATACTCTGGTTGAGGGAGGTTGTCAGTATTTAAGCCCATCGCCTGGAGCCACTCTATTTTTGACTTTTTGTCTGCGTGCATAAGTATAATCCTTTCAGGTTTTTATATCTCTCGTTTTCTTAAAAGCAACACCAGCAGTATTATGCCGGGGATTGATAAAAGTATGCTGAGGGTAAATAGTATTTCATATCCTACGGCGGACTGTATAAATCCGCTGACAAAGCCAGAAAACGTCCAGCCGACATTCTGCAGCGCCATTGCTATTGAAATCGTGGTAGCGCGAAAACTGCTTGCTTCGGCTATTCTGTAAACGACAAAAACAAACGCCGTGTATCCCAGGCCGTAGCCGAAAGTCTCGATGGCTATGGCGGCGAGGGTTTTTATGTTGACCATCGCTGTCCACTGGGCGGCCGAGCCAAACAGCGCCGGAATAAACGAGAGGTTTATCTCTGCCATCTCCTGGGGCTGAAAACGTGCCAGATAGATATACAGTGCGTTAGGGGCGGTCATGCATATCGCGAATATTATGATCATTTTGCGATAGTGTTTTCCTTTGAGGAAGACGCCCGCCAAAACGCCGCCAATGATTGATGCCGCAACTCCGACAGTTCCCTTGGCAAAGCCGACCTCGGCAACGGTCATGCCCAGCCCGCCTTGTTCGGCGCTGTTTAGGAAGAATGGCGATGACATGATCGTCAGCAGTCCCTCGCCAAGGCGAAATACAAGTATATATGAAACAAAAAGCAGGGCTCCCTGCTGGGTGAAGAATTCCTTAAATGGTGCCAGGTAGCCTTGTTTTTCCTTTCTTAGAGGCGTTTTCGGATAAGGCATTATGAATAGATGCCATACAGAAGTGATAAGAACGGCGAAAGCACACATGAAGAAAAACAGACTCCAGCCGTAATGTATGTTATTTACTTTTTCGCCGAACTTTCCGCTGATTATTACAAGTACACCGGTAGTGAAGATGATAGCAATCCTTATAAAAGCGGTGTTTATGCCGACAAAAAAGCCCTGTTCCTTTTTTGTAAGAGCCTCTACGAAGAAGCCGCCGTTGGGTATGGCATATACCCCCGCCGCCAGCGCAAGCAGGCCCACAAGCACGATCGAGACGGCAACGACATGGAAGTCGATCAACAGACAAACCGCCAAAAAAAGCAGGCACACTACAAGAGCGGCCTGAGTACCGAGAATCCAGTTACGTTTTGTGCTGTATGAATCAACAAACGGCGCAAAAAACACATTGAACGCGATCGGCAGGCCCAGGATTGTCAGAACGCCTATCAGCTGGGTGGAAACTCCAAGTGAGGCGTACATCATTGATGCTACCTGATTTACTATGATCAGTGTTATTCCAAGTGTAAAAGCCAGTGTCGGTACGAAGTACCAGGGGTTTCGGTGTTCTGCTTTTCTTATCATATGAAGTTTACTTTCTGGATTTGTTGCGGTATTGGGTTGGTGTCATTCCGGTTTCTGCTTTGAAGTACCTTCTGATATGTGAATCTCCCATATACCCGAGGGTGTAGGAAATTTCGGAAACGGTAAGGTTGGTATCGAGCAGCATCCTGGCGATATGCTCGACCTTTACCCTGCGTATTTCCTGATATATGGTTCTTTTGAATATTTCCTTGAATTTTCTTTCCAGATGCCGCCTGGAATTGTTTGTGATCCTTACTACATCGGCAACGCTTGTCAGGTTGCCGGCGCTGCTGTGTATGTAGCGTATGGCTTTGGTAACCTCGGAATCGGGGGTTATCAGAATATCAGTGGAATGTCTTTTCGATACGTATTTGGGCGGGACTAAAACCAATTCTGTTTTTCTTGTTTTTTTCTGTGCGGCTTTCTGGAGAAGTTCCGCGGCGAGGTATCCGGATTGTTCGAAATCCATTGTTATACTTGAAATTTCAGGATTATTCAGAGAGCATATAAGCCTGTTATCGCCGACACTTAGGACAGCAACCCTTTCAGGTATATCTATCCCCAGCTCTTTACAGGTATTTACGAGCCGGAATGCCGTATGGTCGCAGCAGCACATTATACCGACCGGTTTTGGCAGAGATTTTAGCCAGTCAGAAAGTTTTTCTGCGTCCCAGGACCAGGTGACCATGTGGTCGTAGTAGTCGTCCTGATATGTGTGCGGAGTTATGCCGGCGGCTTTGAGTTTCTTTACAAAGGTTTTTCTTCTGTTTATGGAAAAAATCTTGTTGCTGTAGCCGTAAAAGGCAAAATTGCTGAAGCCGATTTGCGAAAGTGTCTCGTAAGCGTTTTGAGATATCAGCTCTTCGTCCGCGATGACGTTGATGCAGTTTGCGACTTTTTTATCTATTGCGGCAATAACAGGGAGTTTTAAATTCTGGAGGTATTTTTCAAGCACAGGGGAGTATTGCGTCTGTACCAGAATGCCCGAAATCCCCGAAAGGTTGTCCTGTAAGTTCATTTCCGGCAGTCTCGTTGTTGAAAAACCGGGCTCTACATGCAAAGTCCAGTCAGTGTGATTTTTGAAGTACCGGACAACTCCCGAGGCCAAATGATGGCTTATTGACATATCAAAAAACAGAATCAGTCTTTTTTGATGCATAAAAGTTGCCTCTCTATAAAATAACGCCGGATTTTCCAAACTTTTAACAGGTATGAAAATAAAGTCAAATAAATGTCGTATTTTGGCCACAAATAAACGCAAAGTGGTCTTGTGGGTGGTGGTTTCGTAATGTAGAATTTAGCAAAATAGCAATCTGAGTGTGAGGATTGTAAGTGTGAAAGTTGTTAATTTTAGTGGAGTTTAGAAAAATGAAACAGTGTGAAATGAGAAAATGTGTTTTAGTGTCAATCTTAGTTATGCTTATTACGTCAGTTACATATGGCGCCATCGGCGGCTGGATGTACTGGGACGGCGAAGGCAGCGATGACCTCTGGACCACAGACGCTAACTGGAGGCGTACCGACGGGGCATATCCTGATAATACGCCGCCAAACGCGGACTGTAATGTATCGCTGGGGTATTTTTCCACCTATTCGCCGGCTTATGCCCAGATAACCGAAGGGATGAATATAACCATCTACGGTTTCAGCATCGGCAACCGCGGCCAGGGTACTCTTGATATGACAGGCGGAACTTTGAATACGCATTATATCAACAATACACAGAGTGACACTTCAGCGACTGCTGTTTTGAATCTGTATGGCGGCACAATCAATGTTACAACCAGTATTGGTGTGGCACGTGACGGCACAGGGACAATCAATGTCGAAGGCGGAACCATCAACTGCAACCTGGTTATGTTTGCCCTGAATTCAACCGGTGTTGGTACAATTAACCTCAACGGCGGTGAGCTGGTGGTTGATTATGACACGGAAAATCCAGACCAGAACAACCTGCAAATCCGCGACGGAAGCAAATTTGTTATCTCTGACGGTGTTCTCAGGTACAATACCGGCGGGCTGCTGACAGTTGCAGATTTTGAAGCATTTGCAGATGCGGGTAAAATACTTGCGGATACTTCCGTTGACCCTCTAAATGAGATAAGCATCGATACCGTTGGTGATTACATTGTTGTTACCGCAGTTCCGGAGCCTGCAACGATGCTATTGCTTGGTCTGGGCGGGTTGGTGCTTAGAAAACGCCGCTGATATAAATTGAAATTTATCGGCACTGTCGGAATTATTTCTGGCGGTGCCGATATGATATAAATGCTTTCTTTCCGGCGTTTTGCCGGTATAATTAAGCGGCAGCAGTTGCCGTGTTAAATAGAGGTATGTTTACTTTTAAAAGGAGCTACTATGTGCAGAAAAATGTTTTTAGTGCTTTTTGCTGTTATGCTTACATTTTCAGCTGCCGGAGAACTCGTCCCCGGCTGGATGTGGTGGGACGGCGAAGGTTCAGATGACCTGTGGACAACCGGTGATAACTGGAGACGTACTGACGGGGCATATCCTGATAATACGCCGCCAAACGCGGACTGTAATGTGTCGCTGGGGTATTTTTCCACCTATTCACCGGCTTATGCTCAGATTACAGAGGGCATGGATATTACAATTCACGGTTTCAGCGTCGGCAACAGAGGCGAGGGCACACTTGATATGACCGGCGGAACTCTCAACGCCTATTACATGAATAATACGCAAAGCCTTTCTACCGCCAGGGCTACGGTAAATATGTACGGCGGGCAAATCAATATTGAAACCTCAATTGGTGTGGCAAGAGACGGCACCGGAGTTATTAACCTCGAAGGCGGCACCATTACCTGTAAACTGGTTATGTTTGCCTTAAAATCAACGGGTGTTGGCACCATCAATCTCAATGGCGGCGAACTGATTGTCGAGTATGACCCTGCTAATCCGGACCAGGATAACCTCCAAATCCGTGACGGCAGCAGGTTTGTTATATCAGACGGCGTACTCAAATACAACACAGGCGGGCTGCTGACGGTAGATAATTTTGTCGCGTTCGTAGATGCCGGCAAGATAGTTCCTGATACTTCCGAAGACCCCCGCAGACAGGTAAGTATCGAAACAGTAGGTGATTATATTGTAGTAAGCACCTATTCTGATGACAGAATCCCTTACAACCCAACCCCTCAAAACGGCGGAATTGTAACAGAGTCAGGCACAGAGCTGGGCTGGGCTGCCGGCAGTACGGCCGTAAGCCATAACATTTATTTCAGTAACAATACAGCTGATGTTGAAAACGCCGCTGATACAAGCTCACCATTCTGTATCGCCGCGGAAATCCCTGACCCTCAGTTTTATGTTGACGGGTTGAGTATGGGTTCTACATACTATTGGCGTGTTGATGAGGTGGAAGCCGGCGGCGAAGTTATAAAGGGTTTTGTCTGGAGTTTCAGCAGGGACCAGTATTCTGAAGCGGTTGAAACATTCGATACCTACGCTACTTACATCGATATGCTTGATAACGGCTGGGCAGAAGAAGCCGGAGCCTATGTTGATCTTGTAACAGATGCCGGCAGTGCTCAGGATGGAAACAGGGCTATGGTTATTGATTGCTACAACAGCTCGACTATGACAAAGACCTTTGATTCATCACAGGACTGGAGTACGGCTCACAATTCAGTTTCGCTGCTTCAGGTTTATATTAAGGGTGAATTGGCTAATAATGCTTCAGGGGCGTCCGTAATCCTTACAGATAATGGCGGACAGAGTGCGGCTGTTAATTTTGAGGATCCCTCAAGACTTACAACAAACGACAATTACGATAAATTCTGGATTCAGTGGCTGATGCCGCTTGCAGATTTTACCGCTGCAAATCCGCAGCTGAATTTGACACAGATAACAACCATGTCAATTTCAATCGATATGGTTGGTTCCGGCAAGGTGTATGTGGATTCTATTTATCTGTATTCGAGCGGATGTTACTACGGAAAATCTGCCGGTGATCTTAACGGCGACTGTATGATCGATATAGATGATTATTCTATAATGGCCCGCAGCTGGCTTAAGAGCGACCCTGCAACACCTACGGCACAGCCGATTGTATGGTATCAATTTGATGAGACATCAGGCTCAACAGCGGCTGACTCTTCGGGCAATGATTATACAGCAACCGCCAAAGCCGGCGGTGAGGCGGCAACAGCGATTTGGTCAGATCAGGGTAAATCCGGCGGATGTATAGAATTCGACGGCACTTACTGCATGAAGTTTTCCGGCACTGAAATATCAGCCCTTAGCGAAGAGGTAACAGTATCTCTCTGGATAAACGGTGACCCTGAAGTTCAACCCGCTGCGGGAATTACTTTTGCTGCGGCCGATACGCCAATGGGATTAGCTAAACAGCTCAATGCCCATATGCCCTGGTCAAGCAGCTATGTTTACTTTGACACCGGCGGCGATAACACCAGTTATGACAGGGTGAGCTGGTTAGCTCCCGCTCAGGCTTATAAGTATGGCTGGAATCACTATGCCTTTACCAAGAATGCCCAGACCGGTCAGCAGAAAATTTATCATAACGGCAGCCTTGTTGCCTCTGCCTCAGGCCGGACAAAGCTCATGGATATAGCTGAAATAGCTATCGGCATGTCCACTAATGAAGCCAGCACGCCTTATATCGGCAGGGTTGACGATTTCAGGATTTATAATGTTGAACTATCCGCCGATGATATCCTGGCGATTTCCGGCTATCCGCGCCGCGGAGATTTTGCCGGTGATGACGACTTCGTTGATTCGGCAGACTTTGGTGTTCTGGCTGATGGATGGCTTTCGCAGGTCCTTTGGCCGGCAGAATAATATTGTATTAACAAGTGATTATGGCCGTCTTTATGGCGGTCATAATCATCATAATTGTTTTTTAAAGGTTTATTTATGAAATCCAAAAAAGGTTTTACTCTAATAGAGCTCTTAGTCGTTATCTCTATAATTGCCCTTTTGATGGCAATCCTGATGCCGGCACTTACCAAAGTGCGTGAGCAGGCCAAAACAACTATCTGCATGACAAATCAGAACAGTTTAGGCACGTTTCTGATGATTTACACCACAGATAACAACGATTCTTATCCGATGGGTTTTGATTCCACCGGTTCGGGCTGCCCTCGTGACGGTTCGTGGAATTTTGCTATCGGTCAATATATGGACAGAGACGGCAGCCTGGACGGCAGTGCATACCGTGACAAAGCAGAGCTTAGGGCGTGTCCTTCGGCTCCGATTAAAGATAATACCATCTATTCTCTCGGCGAGGGCAACAGAGGCTGGTGGACGTTCTGGAATTCGAATCCTCAGGACAGTTTAGTTCATTACGGCAGTTACGGTTTTAACCGCTGGATGTATGACTGCCCGCAGAGCTGGCCGTGTGCCGGTGCAGGCAGAGACGGATATCAGTCCGGCGGCAGCATAGAATGGAACTGGAAAAAATCATCTACCACCAAATCCGCCTACAACGTCCCCGTTCTCTTTGACAGTTGGTACAGCAATACCATGCCTTCTGACAGGGATCGCCCGCCGCAGAAATCAGGACAGGTTTACGATGGAACATCGGCGAACCAGGGAATGGGAATGGTATGCATTGACCGGCACAGGAATATGAGCAATAATATACTTTTTGCGGACATGTCAATCCGCAAGGTCGGCCTAAAAGAGCTCTGGACACTTAGCTGGCATCGCCGTTTTGATACTACAACAACTTATGAACGCTGGAACAACACGAGCGGCTGGCCCGACTGGTTGCGGTAATCGGAAGATGCGTTTTTTTAGAGCAATCGATTTTTTATTATGAATAGACGAGATTTTTTAAAGATAACTGCCGCAATTTCAACGTTTCCGGGGCAGATTGCTATTGCAGAATCTTTAACAGGTTCTGCCGGCGCTTCGGTTAAGCTGCTCAATCCTTATGCAGATGTTGATTGGGGCAGCTGGGGCAGTTATAAGGCCGCTTTACACCTTCACACTTTGCAGAGTGACGGCTGGAATTCCGTGCGTGAAGTTACCGGAGCATATAAAAAGGCCGGTTATTCGATAATGTCCATAACGGATCATGATTTTTTTAAGCCGAATTTGCATGTCAGGCCCGGCGAGCTCCCGCCGGAAAAGGCTTCTCCCTATCCGGAAAACCCAAAGCCTGAAAACTATCCGGCGAACACTACCTGGCCATGGACTGATTACGGCGGCCATAGTCCGGAGAGGCTTGACATGGTCGGTATACAGGGAAACGAGCTCAGCTACAGGCACCATATTAACAGCTATTTCAACGATTACGGCGTATGGTATGAGAAAACCAATTATGATGTACCATACGAAGGAGTTGTTGATGAAAACGGCAAAGAGATATGGGAAGATGACCAGCTTCTTGCTCTGGCAGCGGCTAAAAATTCGATGAAAGGGAATGTAGAAGGCTTAGGTGCTATCTTTTCGGCACGCCTAAAGGCCGGAAGCCTGGCAATATTGAACCATCCCGGCGTAGAAGACAGTTACCGCTGGTGGCAGAGGCAGTCGCTTGACTGGTATGTTGAACGTTTTGAAAAGCATTCCTTCGATTATCTTATAGGAATGGAGGTTACCAATAACAACACGCCCAGGCGGGCATACGATGAGGCCCTGTGGGATCAGCTGCTGGCCAGATTCATGCCGGCAAGACCGATATGGGGTTTCGGCAATGACGATATGCACAAACTATTCAGCACTAAGCAGACGTTTAATGTTTTTTATTTAGATAAGTGCACCAGCGAAAATGTCCATGCGGCTATGCAGAAAGGACATTTCTGTTTCTGCAGGTCAACAAGATCTATAGATTATACTGTAAATGATTGTCAGCTTGATACGTTTCCCCAGATTCAAAGTATTGCAGTGGACCAAGACGCCGGCACTATAAAGATAAACGCGGTTGACTATGATGAGATTAAGTGGATCAGCAGCCCGCTTTCTCTTGAGCCGATCGATGATTATAAAACAAGCAGCCAGCCCTGGGAGGTGGGTAATGTTGTTCATACGGGAAGTACACTTGATTACCGCAATACTCCCGGCATAAAGAATTATGTCAGGGCAGAACTTCTGCGAAATGACGGAAGCCATACGCAGAGAACATTTACCAATCCATTCGGAATTGTAAAGATTTAAGTTACATTTGAGTTTCAATCCGGAGTTATACCAATGAACAGACGCACATTCATTAAGAATACCGCAGGCTTATCAGCATATGCGGCCTTTGTCAGCGGACTATACACTTCAGAAGCATTTGGAGATAATGCAAAAAGGCAAAATAAACTTGTAGTTAACCCTTATGACAATGTTGACTGGTCTAAAGCAGGGCAGTATAAAGCGGCTCTGCATACTCACACAATTCAGAGTGATGGGAAACATTGGGTTGATGAGGCGGTCAACAGTTACCGCAAAGCGGGATACTCAATAATGGCAATAACAGACCATGACACAGGCTCGCCAAACAGGCATGTGGCGCCCAGCGGTAATTCTTCAATTCCGGCAGAGATGGCGAGTTTCTATCCCAGAGAGCCCAGGCCGGAGAATTTTCCCGCCAATCCCACCTGGCCGTGGACTGATTACGGCTGTTCTTCTCCGGAAAATCTGGATATGGTAGGAATACAGGCCAACGAACTGACATACGAACATCACATTAACAGCTACTTTAACAACGCCGGATGGAACAACAATTCCAATAATCCGGTGGACAAAGACATAAAAAACTGGAACGACCACGAGCTTCATACCGTCAGAGATAAAGGCGGGTTAGCTCTGTTGTGTCATCCCGGCTGGATGAATGAATCGCACAGGAAGCCGCTTGAATGGTATATTGAACGGTTTAGAAAACATCCGTCCGAGTATTTGTTAGGTATGGAAGTGACAAATAATGACTGCTTCAAAAATGAGCCTTACGATATCGGGCTTTGGGATCAGCTGCTTACGCGGTTTATGCCCAAAAGACCTGTATGGGGCTTTGGCAATGACGACATGCACGGGCTTTATGTACCCAGACAGACGTTTAATGTATTTCTTCTCGATGAACTTACAACAGATAATGTTCGCAAAGCTATGGAATCGGGACAGTTTGTTTTCTGCAAGTCAACAAGGCACATCGATTACTCTAAAAGGAATTTTAAAGGCCTGGATACATATCCCAGAATACATAAAATTGCGGCGGACACATCAAAGGGCACAATTACAATAGAAGCCGAAGATTGCGATGAAATAAGATGGATTTCCGCTCCAAAATCATTTGAAACCACGGGTGACTACGTGACCTCTCTGCGGCCGTGGGAGACGGGCACAGTTGTTCATAAGGGAAAAACTCTTGATTATCTTAACACGCCGGGCATAAAAAACTACGTCAGGGCTGAGCTTCACCGCAAAGACGGCGAGCATGCCCAGAGGACTTTTACTAATCCATTTGGTTTCAGCTTGTCCTGAAATATTGTTTAATATTATGCGTTTAACATATACAGCGAAACTAATCATCGGTATTATAATCTACAGTGTAAGCGTTATTCAGGCCGTTGCCGGAGCTGTTTACCGCCAGGACTGTGATTTTGACTATAACGGCAAAATCGATTTTCAGGATTTTCAGGTATATGCCGATAAGTGGCTCGAGAATGATTGCGGCTTAACTGCCTGGTGCGGCGGCACTGATATAAACCGTGATGATTTAAACGACGTACTTGACTTTACTGAATTTGCGGCTGCTTACAGGGGCACCCCCTGGGATACTGATCAGCTTTTCAATACTCCACAATATGTAAGAGCACCAGAGCTGGATAGATACGGCGTGTCAGCTGGCTTTTACACCGGGCCGCAGTTTCAGGGCAGGCCGACCCGCGTATTTGCCTGGTATGGTTTGCCCGAGGGTGAAGGTCCGTTTCCAGGTGTTGTCGTAGTCCACGGCGGCGGAGGGACGGCAAACGCCGACTGGGTAGCCCAGTGGAACGCGCGAGGCTACGCGGCGATTTCTCTCGACACTACCGGCTCAATACCCTCGGGTAATTTCCCCGGCAAAATCAAGGATGAGCAGGGCGGCCCGGACGGCTGGGGCGGCTTCAATCAGATTGACTGGAACTATTCAGACCAGTGGGCATATCATGCCGCCGCGAATATTATCTCCGCCCATTCTTTTCTAAGGTCTCTTCCCTGTGTAGATGGAAATCGCACAGGTATCGTGGGCATATCCTGGGGCGGATACCTCACATCGCTTGCAGCCGGTGTTGATAACCGGTTTGCTTTCGTGATTCCGATATACGGCTGCGGTTATCTGTTTGAGAATTCCGGCTGGAATGCAGTTTTTGCTTCCATGAGCCGCCGGGCCAAAGACAGATGGGCAAACCTCTGGGACCCGTCAAGCTATCTCGAAAATGCACAGATGCCGATGCTGTGGCTCAACGGTACAAATGACCCGTATTTTCCGCCGGACTCGTATAAAAAGTCATATTCACTACCCGGCGGGACAGTGAACCTTGCAATAAAGGTCAGGCTCATCCACAATCACAACGCGGTAACGGATAACGGGGAAGTGTACGCTTTCGCCGACAGTATCTGTAAAGGCGGCAGCTCGATACCGTTTTTTACCGATGGCTGGGTTGCTGACGGCAGCGGATATGCCGCGTACAGCCCTGCGACGGAAATTACTTCAGCGGTGTTAGTATACACCGCAGATACCGGCGAATGGAAAGACCGCTATTGGCAGACTTTCGCCGCACAGGTTGATTCAGTGAATAATCTTGTTTGGGCCGAATTGCCGCAGAACGCTCAGGTGTGGTTTTTTAATATAACCGATTCTTATGGAAACATTTCGAGCAGCTCTCATCAAACGGGGCTGTAATTTTTTCTTGATGTTTAACCTCTAAAATCGCAAATTCTCTTTAATGCTGTTTAGCAGGAAAGCGGAAGATGAATAACAAAAAGACAAATATAATTTTTATACTTACCGACCATTTTCGGCCGGACGCGGTGAGTGCAGACACTCCTAATCTTCAGAATCTCGCCGCCGAAGGTGTCAGGTTTACAAACGCATACTGCGCCGCTCCGCTGTGCCAACCGTCAAGAACCAGCATTATTACCGGTATGTTCCCTTCGCAGACCGGTGTTTGCGGCAACCAGAATCCGCCGGTTTCAAATGAGCTGCGGGATGATACCTTTACCAACCGCCTGCAAAGGGGCGGATATTACACCGCTCTTATCGGCAAGCACCACTTTATAGACCGTTACGGGATCGGCATGGATATCAGGCAGGACGAAGAGGAGATAAAACGTTACGGTTTTGACAGCGTTTTGCAGGTGCTCGATGACGGTGAAAATACTCACAACAAGGATGACTACACGGCTTATCTGGAGGAGAAGGGACTTTTTGATGAGTTTATCAAGGTTTTCCCTGAAAGGGCGTGGCAGTGCAGGCCGCATCCATTTGGAGATGATGATACTGTTGACGGTTTTATCGGCACAAACGCGGTAAAGTTTATCGAGGAATATTCAAACGATAAGCCCTTTTATCTCAATGTCAGTTTTGTCGGCCCACACCCTCCGTTCTGGCACCCTGGAAAGCTCAAGCACGACCCGGAGAAAATCGCCGATCCGATAGGAGCGGCCTTCACCCAGGACGATAAAGTTATGAAGGCGCACTATTTAGACAGGTGCAGCCTGATCGATAAGTACATTGGTAAAATTACAGATGCCCTTAATCATAAAGGTTTTTACGATAATACTCTGATAATTTTCAGCTCTGACCACGGCGAAAATGCCGGCGATTTCGGCATCTGGGACAAGCGTTTCTGCTATGAGCAGAGCTGGGGCGTTCCTCTGATATTCGCAGGTGCCAGAACCATTGGTGAGCGGCGTATGTGCGGCAGCCGCGTAAGTAAAATGCTGGTGTCGCAGCTTGATTTGTATCCGACAATTCTCGCCGCGGCGGGCATGGAACCGGCCGCGGAACGTAATCGCTGGGGCAGGAATATTTTCAGGATGCTCGAAGATGAACCCGGCAGCGGGCATAGTGAAATTCATGCCCAGCTTGGCACGGTGCATATGATGCGCGACGGCTGCTGGAAGATCGCCTATGACCCTGAAGCCGGCGGCGTACAGTATCTGTTTAATCTCAGGTCTGACCCGAATGAGCTTTGCAATCTTGCCGGCGCTGCCGTCTATGAAAAGGTAACGGCGAGACTGTTGGAGAGGATACTTGACCATCGTATCCGGTTGAGCCAGTTTACACAGGTCAAGGAAGAACAGCGGGTTCAGGCCGCAAGGTATATTTAATTCAAAGTGTTATTCTGCATGGACTTGAGTAATGTATAAATTTTTAATTATAATTTTTGCCTGTTCGGCCGCTCTGTCGCAGACGTTATTTGTCTCGCCGCAGGGCAGTGATTCCAACCCCGGAACGAAAGAAAAACCCTTTGCGACTATTGAAAGGGCTAAGTCTCTTGTAAGAAACGAATTGCAAGAAAAAGCCGGTTTTGTGACCGTTTATCTACGCGGCGGAACCTACCGGCTCAAACAGACGCTTGTTTTCAGTGCTGAGGATTCAGCGGCTGACGGCTTCAGCATCAGCTACAAGGCTTATGCCGATGAGCGACCTGTTATCAGCTCGGGTGTCGCGGTTACCGGCTGGCAGAAGTGCGAAGTAGAACCATCGAATCTGCCCCAGGCCGCTAAAGGCAGGCTGTGGGTCGCGGATTTCCCGAAGGGTATAGATACATTCAAGACAATGTTTGACGATAAAGGCCGCCTGCCCAGAGCGATAGGAAAAGAGCATAAGCCGGCACTTCCAAGAACTGACCCTCGCGTTTCAGATAGAAAAACCCTGTATTTTCCCGCCGACAGCATGAGAGACTATGAAAATTTATCCGACGTCGAGATATGGATCGTGCCTACGTTTCAGTGGTGCCATAATATTTTGCCGCTGGAAAGTGTAAATGTCAAAGAAGGATTCGCAAAGACCAGTGTTACCGGAACATACCCGCTTGCTCAGAGAGAAAAGGGCTACGACCCGAGCCGGTTCAGGGTGTGCAACGCCGCTGATGTGCTCGATGAGCCGGGCGAGTGGTTCATGGACTCAAAACTGCGGAAGATATGGCTCTGGCCAAGAGACGTGAATAAACCGGAAAATGTTGTTATACCTTCACTTAATGAGATTGTAAGGGTTGAGGGTGAGCCGGGAAAACCTGTTTCGGGGCTTATCTTTGACGGCATAACCTTCAAGCATGCCAAACGGGATGAGATAACAGACCAGGACGCGGGACTTCAGCACGACTGGGAATACTGGAACAAGCCCAATGTCATGGTACGGTTTGTAAACTCTAAGGACTGTACTTTGCGAAACTGTCTCCTTACCGAGAGCGGCGGCGGAGGTGCCAGGCTTGATATGTATTCACAGAATAACCGGATTGAAAACTGTGAGATTTCCTGTCTGGGCGGAACAGGTGTCGCTTTTATAGGTGATAAGGTTGGCAGGGATTTTGTCAACAGAGGCAACCACTTGATTAACAATAATATACATCGCATTGGCCTGGAGTTCCATCACAGCGCGGCGGTTTTTCTCTGGCAGAGCGGGGAAAACAGAATCGCCAGTAACAAAATACATCACACGCCTTACAACGGTTTTTCAGTCGGCGGGGTGGTTAACCCGCATCTCTCACGTCAGTGGCGGGAAAACAACGTCCGTGAGCTGACCCGCGTTATTGATTACAGCGGACTGCCGTTTAAGGAGATGGAAACGCAGAATGACACGGATATTACCTGGCCGATGCTGCTGCCGTATCTGTATTCGCGTGACAATATCTTTGAGAACAACGAGATATACCGCAACGTTGAAATTCTCGGCGACGGCAACCCGTTTTATATCCGCATGTCCGGTTACGGCAATATTATCCGCCGCAATTATTTTCACAGCAACTACGGCTCTCACTCTGCCGGGGCGATGCGTTTTGACGGCCAGCAGGCAGGGTGCGTCTTTGAGGAAAACGTGATTTACCAGTGCACCGGCTGCGGGGTGAATTTTCACAAGGCCAACAGAATCGTCAATAATATCATTGTCGATATCAGAGACAATGCACAGATCAAACTGACCAGGCCTGCTCATACAGGCGCTGATATAGAAAGCGATGCAGGTCATTTTATACGTTGCGTTTACGGTTCGGGCTGGACGAAGGTTGGAGTACCGAATTATGACAAGGCCCAGATACGCAACAATGTAATGGTTCAGCTTTCGGAAGGTTTCTCTGAATTTTACGGCGATACGGTGCACTGGAAGGGGCGTACAGAGAAGTGGACAGATTTTACTTTCGTAAAAGATACTGACAACAATCTGATGTGGACACCGCATAGTCCAAAACAGCTTAGAGACTGGCTCAGTACAATACAGAAATCCGGGCTGGACAAAAACAGTACAGTTGCCGATCCGCTGTTTGTCGATTTGGAGAAGCAGGATTTCCGTTTCAGGGCCGAATCAAAGGCGCTAAAAATGGGTATAAAGCAGGTTGACGTACGTAATTGCGGCCTGAACAGTGAATACCCGCTCTGGCTTAGCGAGCGTATTGAAGATGACAGAGACAACCCTTTAGAAATAGAAGCCTTGAGGTAAAATGTGATAAAAATTTATTCTATAATGATTTTGTGTGCGGCATTGCAGGCCGCGGGCGTTGATTTTTACATCGCTCCCGACGGAAGTGATGCCAATCCCGGTACACTTGAAAAACCGTTCGCCACTATTGAAAGGGCGAAAACTGCCGTGCGAAACGCAAAGGCAGATTCTGTTGCGGATATAACAGTGCACCTGCGGGGCGGCATGTATCAGCTCAGAGAAACTGTTGTTTTCGAGCCGCAGGACGGCGGCAGCGAATCACGGCGTGTGACATACCGCAATTACAAGGGCGAGGAGCCGGTTATATCAGCCGGCGTGAGAGTAGATGGCTGGAAAAAGCTGAAAATCAAGCCAGAGGGGCTGTCGGCAGAGGCGCTGGACAAAGTTTATGTCGCTGATATACCGGAAGGTATCGGCAGATTCTACGCCCTGTATGACGGTCTTTACCGGCTAAGGAGGGCATCGGGCGAGGATTTTGCTCCTGTTCAGGGGCCCAAAGACCCGGGCGTATGGGAGACGCGAAACCAGCTGCATTATCCCGAAGGTACGGTTTTCAAGAATTGGAACAATGTCAGTGATGTAGAAATAATTATACGCCCCTGGTGCCTGTGGACAATGAACATACTGCCGCTGGAGCGGGTTGATGAGCAGAAAAGGATCGCATACACATCTTTAACCGGCACATATCCGCTTACGAAAGAACGCTTCGGCCGTTTCGGCAGCAAGTCTGTCTGGATAGAGAACGCGATTGAACTTCTGGACAGCACGGGCGAGTGGGTTGTAAACACCAAAACCCGCAAGATTTATCTCTGGCCCAAGTCTAATATCAGCAACAGCAGTATCTATATTCCAACGCTGAGAGAATTGTTTTACGTCGGCGGCTACGAAGAACGGCAGATACCGGTGCGGAATCTCTATTTCGAAGGCCTTACGTTTGCTCACGGCGACAGGGATGTCTGGACTGACGAGCGTATCGGTCTTCAGCATGACTGGGAAATGTACGATACGGCCAACGCCATGCTTCGCCTGAGATGGGCGCGGGACTGTGAGATAACCGGCTGCGCGTTTGTCGGCTCTGCCAATACAGCGATCCGGCTTGATATGTACGCTCAAAACAACGCTATACGCGGCAACATGCTCTCGCACCTCGGCGGAAGCGGGATTGTCCTGTGCGGCTACGGCCCGGGCAGCAGAGATCTCAACAACAATAATAAGATAATCAACAACCATATCCGCCATATCGGTGAGATTTACTGGCATAATCAAGGGATTTTGTTGTTCCAAAGCGGCAGCAACAGGATCGCACATAATCTGATCCACAATGTCCCGTATAACGCTATCAGCGTCGGCGGCGTCAGCCCGATGCTGTTTGAGTACAGAAAACAGAATTCCATACAGGAGCTTGGTCTTCAGAAAACGATCAATATGGACGATTGCGGCCATATCATTGAAAGTGAAAAGCAGACCCGCTGGAGTGATGTTCTGGGTTACCTGCACGGCAGGGATAATGTGATTGAGAACAACAGAATACATAATGCGGTTGAAATACTCGGCGACGGCAACGGAATCTATATAAGAATGGTTCCCGGGGGAAACACAGTCCGGAGAAACTATCTCTACGATTCAGCCGGCTACGGGGTGGCTATACGCCCGGACGGAGACCAGTTTGACTGTGAAATTTACGAAAATATAATTTCTAACTGGGCCTGCGGTGGAATTGCCATTCAGAGCAGAAATAGCGTATTCAACAATATCATCTTAAATGCCAGTATAACGGTTTCCTCGATTCCCGAGGTGGTACAGGAGCCAAACGGCTATCTCGTTTTTACCGCTGTCGGCAATAATTATGTCTATGGAGCCCCGCCGCTGGAGGAGGCACGGCTGCACAGAAACATCCTGTATCACACGCTTGATACTGAGCCGGTTTTTTATGTCACGCCTAATCCGCAATGGCCCAAGGATTATTACGATATGGTTTTCAAAGCTCTATGTGCACCTGATATTGATTATAACGTGATATACTGGAACGGCGACAAAGACGGTTTTTTGCAGGGATACATGAAAGACATACGCGATTCACGCGGCGATGACCATAATTCCATAATCGCAGACCCGCAGTTTGTCGAGCCTGCTATGGGCGATTTTCGATTGAAATTCAGCTCGCCCGCCCACCAGCTCGGCATAAAGGAAATAGATACAAGGCAGATTGGCCTTACTAACGAATATTCAGCAACATTAAGGAAATACGCAAAATGACAAGATTTATCACCAGCATTACAGTAATACTATCATTGGCACAAATACTTTCTGCCCAAACCGATTTTTATGTCTCGCCGCAGGGAAGTGACCGCAACGAGGGCACAATAGATTCTCCCTTTGCCACGATTGAAAGGGCAAGAGAGGCAGTCCGTGAAGCACTTGCGCAAACAGACGAGGATATATCTGTATATCTTCGCGGCGGCATGTATCAGCTTAAAGAAACTATTGTTTTCGAACCCCAGGACGGCGGCAGCGGATCACGGCGTGTGACATACCGCAATTACATGGGAGAGGAGCCGGTTATATCAGCTGGTGTGAGGATAGATGGCTGGGAAAAACCGCATGTTAAACCCGATGGACTGCCCGAAGAGTCCATTGACAAGGTTTATGTCGCCGACATACCCGAAGGTATCGACAGGTTCTACTGTTTGTATGATGGTTTTTATCAGCTTCCGCGTGCACGGGGAGAGGGCTTTACGCCGGTTCAGGATGCCAACGACCCGAACAGGTCAACCACACAGCTGCATTATCCAGAAGATGCTCTGATTAAAAACTGGGAGAATATAACCGATGTTGAGATATCCATACGTCCCTGGTGTTTGTGGGCTATGAATATCCTGCCGTTTGCAAAGGTGGATGAGAAGAACAGGGTGGCATACACTGCTGTTGAGGGCTCTTACCCGCTTACCCGGGAAAGGTACGAACGTTTCGGCGACAAATCCGTCTGGGTGGAGAATGTTCTTGAGGCTCTCGATTCTCCTGGCGAATGGGTCGTCAATACCAAAACACGTAAGATATACCTCTGGCCGACGAACGATATCTCAAAAACCGATATATACGTTCCTGTTTTGACAGAGCTTATTGCTGTCAAAGGCGACGAGAAGGCTCAAACTCCGGTAATGAATATGTCATTTAAAGGCCTTAACTTTGTACATACTGACCGTGATACCTGGAGCAATGACGATAAGGGGCTTCAGCATGACTGGGAGATGTACGACGATCCAAACGCAATGCTGCGGCTGCGGTGGGCACAGGGCTGCGAAGTTGACGGCTGCGGTTTTATAGGCGGCGGCTCAAGCGGTGTCAGGCTTGATCTCTATTGTCAGGATATCACAGTTAAAAACTGCGAAATATCTCGGCTGGGCGGTACCGGCATACTCCTGTGCGGTTACGGGCCGGGCAAAAAAGATTTCAATAAAAACAATTTGATTTTAAACAATCATATTCACAACATCGGCCGGCTGTACTGGCAAAGTGCGGCGATAATGGTATGGCAGAGCGGCAGTAACCGAATCGCGAATAACTACATCCACAATGTCCCTTACAACGCGGTGGTTTTCAGCGGCGCCAGCCTCATGACTTTCAGAAAAGGCATGGAAGGCCGTTTCGGAAAGAGAGAGCTTGAGCGAACTATCCAGGTTGAAGATTGTGCCGAGCTGTTTGCTTCCGACAAAAAGCTGACCTGGCCGCGTGTTATGCCGTATCTGCACACCCGCGACAATGTCTTTGAGTTCAACGAGGTGCATCACTGCATTGAGACGCTTGGTGACGGTAACGCCGTTTATATACGCATGTGCCCGGGGGGCAACATTGTCCGGCAGAATTATTTTCATGATATTTACGGCTCACCAAACACTGTTACCAGCGTGCTGCGTGCCGACGATGCCCAGGCGGGCTGTGAATTTGTGGAAAATATTATTTACAGATGTGTCGGTGGCGGGATTAACTCAAAGGCGGGCAACCTTATAAAGAATAATATCATAATCGACATCTTCACCGAGGATTGCCCTTTAAATGTCTATAAAGTCAAGCCAAAAGGTTATATTACATCGCAGCCCTCATCAACAGGTTACGCTGACACGGATTATATCTGGCATGATAAGACAGTAGCAACCCATAACGTTCTTTACAGTAATTCACCCGGTGAACCGGTTTTTTATAATTCAATCAATAAAAACTGGCCGGCTGAATACAAAGAAAAGATGAGTGCCGTTTACAATGCCCCTTATGTTGACAAGAATGTTATCTTCTGGGCGAATGACACAAACGGCCAATACGTTAAAAAAGTTATGCTGGAAATGAGAAAAGAACGCAGGGATGAAATAAATTCTATTCCGGCAGACCCCGGCTTTGTCGCCCGGGATAAAGGAGACTTTCGTTTCCGCCCGGGCTCACCATGTTTGAAGCTGGGTATCAAAGGTCTGAAAACAGAAGATATGGGGTTGAGCAGGCCGCTTGATGAACGATTCGAGAGATACGAACAACGGGCTAAGAATATACCCTTTTACCCGATAGTGGAAGAAGTTAAGACAACGGAAAAAACAGAAACCATACAAAAAGGATTTGGGCATGACTGATAAAACTAAAATCTTATTGGCAGTGATAGCTCTGGCGGCTGCCGGCGCGGTTATATATTTTACTTTAGACAAGGAAGAACCGGTAGAGCTGGATTTTGTTTATAAATGCACTGAATGCGGCAGGGTACTTGATCTGACCCGCAATCAGGTGGCCTCGGAAATGGCAGAGCTTAGGGATAGGTATCCTGAAATAACGCCAATGGGGCTCAAGATTGAATGCCCGGATTGCAAGACACGCACTTGCAGCTATGCCCTTAGATGCGGGCAGTGCGGGGAAGTTTTCGTTTATGACAGCAGAGCTGAACACCCGGAAATGTGCCCTAAATGCAAATGTAACCCGCGTGAGCAGAGTGAGTAATCCATAAACATATAAAGGTTTATAAATATGTATAAAAGTCTATTACTGTTTTTTGCGGCCGCATTGGCCTTGAATTCTTATGCACAACCAATTCCCGGCTGGATGTGGTGGGACGGCGGCGGCTCTGATGATCTTTGGACAACCGGCGATAACTGGAGGCGTGATGACGGGCAGTATCCGGACAACACCGTTCCAAATACTGACTGCAATGTATCGCTGGGTTATTTTTCCGCTTATTCGCCGGCTCACGCTGAGATTACCGAAGGCATGGGCATAACGGTTTATGGTTTTAGTATCGGCAACCGCGGCGAGGGAACTCTTGATATGTTCGGCGGAACTCTCAACGCCTATTACATGAATAATACGCAAAGCCTTTCTACAGCCAAAGCAACACTTAATATGTACGGCGGAGCAATCAATATTGAAACCTCAATCGGTGTGGCAAGAGATGGTGTTGGGGTTATTAACCTTGAAGGCGGCACCATTACCTGTAAACTGGTTATGATGGCTCTCAATTCAACCGGTATCGGCACGATTAACCTCCGCGGCGGTGAATTGGTCGTTAATTATGACCGCTCCAATCCCCAGCAGAACAACCTGAATATTCGGGCGGGCAGTAAAATTGATATCACCGGCGGGCTGCTGAAATACGAAATCGGCGGCCTTTATACTGCTGATGATTTTTATGATATGGCATCGGCCGGGAAAATCACGGCCTACGGCAATTCGCCCGGCGCCAGCCTTAGGATAACCGAGCAGGGCGGCTATCTCGTGTTGTCGGCCGAGCCGTGCGTTGATCTGCCTGAGACGGTATTTGTCGCTCCCGGCGGCAGTGACGAAAACTGCGGCACAATCTTCTCTCCTCTGGCTACATTTACAGCGGCGCGTGATATGGTAAGGCAGATGAGGAGTGAAGAGCCGAACCGTGATATAACGGTATTCTTTAGAGGCGGGACGTACTTTTTTGATGAGACGGTTGTACTTGATTATACGGATAGCGCACCTGATGGCTGTAAGACCGTTTTCGCGGCCTACAGCAGCGAGGAGCCGGTTTTCAGCTCTGGATACAATGTTACCGGCTGGCAGAAGCTTACAGTGGAGAATGAGCCCGATTATCTGCCCCAGGCCGCTTCGGGAAATATATGGGCGGCCGCGATTCCGGCAGAGGTCGGCGGACTTTTCAAGTCCATGTACGACGGCCGCAGCGAGCTCCCGCGTGCACGCAGCGGAGGTTTCAAGCCTGTTATCGGGCCAAATGATCCCGGTATTCATGATTTTGGCTACAGTGAACTGCATTACCCCGAGGGAACACTCTTCAGGGACTGGGCGAATATGTCCGATATTGAGATACTCATCCGGCCGCGGGTGCTGTGGATGATGAATATCCTGCCGCTCGAGTCGGTGGATACGGTTAACCGCATTGCTCATGTTGCGGTAGATGCGGTGTACCCGATGACCGATGAGCGGTACTATCGTTTTCCCGATGAGGGGTCGGTCTGGATAGAAAATGCTGTTGACTGTCTCGATTCGCCCGGAGAGTGGGTGGTTGATACCCTGGCAGGCATGATTTACTACTGGCCGCAGTCCGGGACGCCTTCAAACGAGATTTATATCCCTCTGCTCAAGGAATTTATAAGAGTTGAAGGAACAGAGGATTTTATCAGCCCAAAACCTGTGCAGGGAATCGTCTTTGACGGGCTTACCTTTACCTGCGGAGAGCGGGATAGCTGGGTTGACGGTGAAGCGGTAATCCAGCACGGCTGGGAATCATACAATAAGGATAACGCCATGCTGCGTTTCTGGTGGTCTCAAAACTGCAAGGTGACTAACTGCCGGTTTGAAAATTCCAGCGGCACGGGTGTCAGGTTTGATTTTTACAGCATCTGCAACAAGGTTTATAATAATACATTCACCCATTTGGGTCAGAGCGGCATTGTGATATCCGGCTACGGCCCGGGAATAAGAAACTACAGCAGGGATAACCGGATAATTAAAAATAAAATTTTCGACTGCGGCCGCCAGTACTGGCATTCGCACGGCATCATTCTTTTCCAGACCGGCTACAATGTCGTTTCGCACAACAGAATTTATGATATGCCTTATACAGGAATTACCCTGACGGCGATAGGCGAGCAGTTCTTTACCGAATGGGGACTTCGGCGGAACGAGATGTCCGCGACAATCCGCTGGGATGAGGTGCATATAGACCCTTACGACTATACAGGAATAGGCGGGGATGCGCCTTCGTTTAGTGAAATTGAGCGGTATCTATTTACCCGAAATAATGTTGTTGAGTATAATGAGATTACTGACGTAATGCGTGTGCTGGGTGACGGGAACGCGATATACCTGCGTTACTGCCCGCGAGGCAACCAGATACGCCGGAATTTCATACATAATATTGTCGGCGAGCATATACACGGCGGCATACGCTGCGACGACACCCAGGCCGAGGTTACTGTTATTGAAAACATAATCTATAAATGCGTACGCAAAGGTATTGTGTTCAAGGCCCGCAACTATGTTAACAACAACATTATAGCATGTCTTTACCAGGAGGATGATCCCGCTAATATTTTCAATGTCCCGCTTGATGGCTATATCGAAATAATGGACGGCGCACAGGGTTCTCAAATCAACAATAATATCTTCTATCACAATGGAGCTGATGGCCCAGATTATTTAGAAGAATATGCCGGCGCCGAAATACTTGAATATTGCCAGTCTCAAAATAATATTTTCTTTGATGAACAGAACCCGGCACGAGCACAAAGCTATCTGGCTTCTCTGCCCGGCCAATCCGGGAGCTTAGCGGCAGATCCACTGTTCGCGGATATCGCAAACGCCGATCTGAATCTCTCTGCCGGCTCACCGGCATACGGGCTTGGCTTCAAAGAAATTAAGTTTGACGCAATGGGGCTTTACTGGCCGTGGGATTTGAATTACAACGGAACTGTCGGCATAGATGATGTTATCTATCTCTCACAAAGATGGCTTCAGGATGATTGTTTTATTGACATGAAAGAGGAGCTTGCAAAGAGCGATTGTTTTGTTGATTACAGTGTCTTTGCGGAGTGGATTGCCAATTATAATGAAACCTCAAACATATGGGAGTGATAATGAACAGAAGGGATTTTTTGTCGTCGGCATGTAAGATAGCAGCCTTTGCAGGTGCTGCGGGTTTTGTAAATACCGCATACACACAGACAGAAACCAGACCGAATATAATATTCATCTTAGCAGATGACCTTGGATGGGGCGACCTGGGCTGTTACGGCAACCCGAGAATCAAAACGCCCAATCTTGACAAATTGGCCGCGAAGGGAACCAGACTTACACAGTTCTATACCTGCGGCAGTGTATGCTCGCCTACCAGGGTCTCCGTGCTTACCGGCAATTTCCCCGCAAGGCATGCAATTCACGGCCATTTTGCCTCAACAGATCAAAATAAGCAAAGAGGTATGCCCGATAGCCTTGATCCCGCGGTGCAGACCCTGCCGCGTCTGCTCAAATCTGCCGGCTATATCACCGGCCATATCGGTAAATGGCATATAGGAATAGAAGACGCTTCTGAATACGGCTTCAACGAGGCAAAAACCACTAATGGCGGCGGCAGCGATGCCTATGCCATGCCCGATGGGTATCAGGCGTTCCGAAATAATTCAACAGAGACGTTTACCGATGACGCTGTTGATTTCATAAACAGGCACAAAAGCTCGCCGTTTTTTCTGAACCTGTGGTATCTCGACCCTCATGCCACGCTTGAGCCCTCAGATGAGCTGCTCAAAGAGTATGAGCACCTGAGAGTCTCGGAGAAATTCACAGGTGCCCAGCAGATATACTATTCGATTGTAACCAATCTTGACAGGCAGGTGGGCAGGCTGCTTTCGGTGCTTGAGGAACAGGGCCTCTCTGATAATACGATAGTGATTTTCTCCAGCGACAACGGCCCCGAAGACATCTATATCTCAAACGCCTCTCACAGTGCCGCGGGCAGTCAGGGGCCCTTCAGAGGCAGGAAACGCAGCCTGTATGAGGGCGGAATCCGGGTACCTTTCATCATCAGATGGCCCGGCAAGATCGGCGCCGGGGAGGTTGACGATACTACTGTTATGACAACCGCAGACCTGCTGCCTTCGCTCTGCCGCACAGCCGGGGTCGGCAATTACAGGCCGGTTGACGGTGAAGACCTTTCGCATGTTTTCAAAGGCAAAGAAGTCAAACGGGAAAAACCGATTTTCTGGGAGTACCGTTTCCCGGATTATTCATATCATATAAACCGCAGCCCGCTTATGGCGATGCGCCGGGGCAATTGGAAACTGCTTGCCAATCCGGACGGTTCAAGAATCGAGCTGTACGATATAAAAACAGACCCTATGGAGCTTGACAATCTCGCAGAAGAAAAACCGGAATTAACAGAAACACTGTTTACGCGGCTCTTAAAATGGCACAAATCACTGCCCGAAGGTGAAATATCGCCAAATGCCGGCTCAAACGGATACAACTGGCCGGAAACGCTGAATAGATAAAAAACAAAGAAAGTAAAATATGCAGGAAAACAAATTTATTAAAGATGCTCTTGATGAGTTTTTCATTGATCGGAAATTCGGAGTATTCATACATTGGGGTCTCTATTCTGTCCTCGCCGGCAGGTGGCAGGGCAAAACAACTCCTTATATTGCCGAATGGATAATGAAACGTGAGAGAATTCCCGTCAAGGAATACGAGAAGATAGCTTCGCAATTCAACCCTGGTAATTTTGACGCCGATGAGTGGGTTGAGAACATAGCCCGCAGCGGGGCACGCTATATGGTTGTAACCGCAAAGCATCACGAGGGTTTTGCGATGTACCATTCAAAAGTCAGCCCGTTTAACGTGGTTGATGCTACAGAGTTCGGCAGGGATATAATCGGGGAGCTCTCTATCGCGGCGAAAAAATACGGGATTAAATTCTGCCTGTATTATTCTCATGACCAGGACTGGCATCACCCGCACGGCTTTGGCAACGATTGGGATTACCGTCCTCAAGACCAGGATTTCGATGTTTATTTTAATGAAATGGTTTTGCCTCAGGTACGTGAGCTTTTGACAGGTTACGGTTCAATAGGCATGATATGGTTCGATACCCCTTTCAGTATCGATAAGGCTAAAAGCCGCAGGCTCTGTGATTTTGTCCATGAACTCCAGCCGGCGTGTCTCGTAAACGGCCGTATCGGACATGATCTCGGTGATTTTTCAGAGATAAGCGATAACGGTGTGCCTTCAACAGTTGTGGAGCAGGCATGGGAAACTCCCCTGACAATGAACGATTCGTGGGGGTACAAGGTTGACGATAATAACTGGAAGAAGCCGCAGACACTTGTGCGGTACCTCTCTGGGATCGTCGGCAAAGGCGGTAACTGCCTGCTTAATATAGGGCCCGACGGAGACGGCAATATTCCCGAACAAAGCGTTGAGATTCTCGATTCTATCGGATCCTGGCTGAGGATAAACGGTGATGCGGTTTACGGCACGCATCACAATCCGTTTCCTGTTGATTATCAGTGGGGAACACTGACCAGCCGGAACAACAAACTGTTCCTCCATGTTCACAGGGCAAACGGCGGCAAAATAATCCTCAAGGGTCTCAAAAACTCCGTTTTGTCCGTTGCCTACAAAAATCGTGAGCTCTTTTTCTCACAAGCTCAAGACAGCTCGGGAACACTGGAGATTGAAACGCCGCAAGACTTTGATCTTGAATATCCGGCTGTAATCAGGGTAGAGGTTGACGGTAAGGTCGAAGTTGACCGCTCAATAACCCAGCAAGGGGATAATTCTGTTGTTCTTGAAGCCGGAATTGCCGTTGCATCGGGATCAGATTCCCAGATAAGTATCAGCCATCTTGGAACTACAAACAACTGGTTTGACACAAATGAGAGTCTGTGCTGGAGCTTTCGGGTTGACAATCCCGGCCGTTTTCATATTAATATTGTTACAATTGGCGAAAGGGCAGACGGTGACCCGGCAACTCCGCTTGAGTGGGAGGGCGGCCACAAAATAACCGTAGCCGTAGCTGATAAATCGTTAACCGGAATTATAACTAAAGACAGCGAAATGGAGAATCCTGTCAACTCGCATTTTCCTCTGTATATAACAGAGATTGGCGAGATTGATTTGAATGAACCCGGTGAGTATGAAATGCGAATACGAGCCAAGAGCATTGTAAACGAAAAAGAAATTGGATTCACCTTGCGTTCAGTAATTTTAAACCCAATAAAAACAGAAGCATATGAATATGAACAGGCCGAATGTAATTCTTGTCTTAACCGATGACCAGGGGTACGGCGATCTGGGCTGTCACGGAAACCGGATTGTACAAACGCCCAATATCGACAGCTTTTATGACGAGAGCTCTCGATTTACAAATTATCATGTAGGGCCCACCTGTGCGCCGACAAGAGCGGGGCTTTTCACCGGCCATTACGCCAACAGCACCGGAGTCTGGCACACAATCGGCGGCCGCTCACTTCTGCGAGGTGATGAATGGACAATAGCTGATGCTATGAAATCCGCCGGTTGGAAAACAGCCATTTTCGGCAAGTGGCATCTGGGCGATGAATATCCGTATCTTCCTCATTACAGAGGCTTTGAGAAGTCTCTTATACACAAGGGCGGCGGCATCAGCCAGGCGCCGGACTACTGGGGAAACGATTATTTTGATGATACATATTATGATAACGGCAAGCCGGTAAAATTCAGCGGATATTGCACAGATGTATGGTTCGACAAGGCAATCGAGTTTATAGAAGAGAATCGGGATAACCCTTTTTTGTGCTGTATTACGCCTAATGCGCCGCACTCTCCCTACAACGTGCCAAAAAAATACAGCGATATGTACGCCGGCAAAGTGCCTGCCGCCCGTGCCGCGTTTTACGGCATGATCACCAATATAGACGAGAATTTCGGTAAACTGCGGCGAAAACTCCAAACGCTTGGCATAGAAGATGATACGGTCCTCATTTTTATGACAGACAACGGAACCAGCTGCGGGTGCAGCATAGATGATGAAGGTTTTGTAACCGATGGATACAACGCAGGGATGCGAGGCGTAAAGGGTTGGCCGTATGAAGGCGGGCATCGGACGCCGTTTTTTATAAGATGGGCCCGGGGCGGCATTAACAAAGCGGCTGATATAAATAATGTAACCGGAAATATCGATTTTATGCCGACTATTCTTGATCTGTGCGGTATTGATGACGGCGGCCGGACATTCCACGGCAAAAGTCTTGTGCCGCTTCTTGAGGGCGGTGCGCGGCAGGATCGGGTTATCGTTACCGATTCCCAGCGGCTGGTAAATCCGGTTAAGTGGCGGCTCAGCTCTGTAATGACAGATAATTACCGTCTGATAAACGGCAGCGAACTTTATGATATAAGTTGCGATCCGGAGCAAAGATGCGATATTTCAGCTCAACATCAGGATATCGTTAACCGCCTCCGCGATGAGTATGAAAAGTGGTGGCGGCTCGTCAGCGGAAAGTTTGAGCAGGAGATACCGATTCCGGTCGGTGCCGAGCTCGGCGAACAAACGGTTCTCTGCTGCCATGACTGGCGTTTTGAGCCGGCTTCTGGCGAGGAAGTTGCGGCGAATCTGCACAACTGGAGGTTTGATGATTGTGATACCGCCTGGAGCCAGGGTCACATACGCCAGGCCAAGATAACTAACGGATATTGGGAAGTTTACGTCCAAAAAACCGGTATTTACAAGATAAAACTCTGCCGCTGGCCCCAGGAATCCGGCCATTCGCTCAAAGAAGGGTTCGAAGGTGATGATGTTCAATGGCGAAGCGATATCATCGCCTCGGAGGACTACTGGCTGTACAGAGACGGCAGGGCGATTGACATTGTCGAGGCAAAGCTGATTATTAACGGCAAAGAATACGTCAAGGATGTAACAGAAGATAAAATGTCGGCAGATTTCCAGCTGCGGCTGTCAAAAGGGCCGGCAAATCTGAAAACCATCTTTACGCTTTCAGACAACACGAAGCTGGGGGCGTATTATGCTTATTTAACCAGAATTACCGAATAAAACACAGAAACATCTTGTTGTAAAGAAGTTATACACCGTCATTAAACGAACAATAATCGATCAGGAAAGGTCATATAAATGTCGTATGAACATGGCTGGGCAGCAATCAATCTTGATATGCCCCCGAGAGTCCCCCGAACAGAGTATTCGGTTGAAAGCTATCACTTTGAACTTATCCGTGAAATAACGGGAATAGATGTGAACCGGCAAAGCAGCGATGCGGATAAACTCCGTGCCAGGCAGGCGTTCTGCAAGGCCTGGAACTATGATTTTTATTTTGCCTGTCTTCCTTACACCACCGGCGAACTTGTAGCCGAAAAGAGGACTTCCATGGGGCACGCCGAATATGCCGCAAACGGTGATGACATGAACAGCGATGTCAGTTGCCCGTTTAAAACCCCGCAGGAAGTGTTAAGTTTCGATCCGTGGGAAGAATACGGTAATCGAGACCGCAAGAAGCTGGTTTCCATGTTTGAGCAGGATTATAAAAAAAACTGCTGCGGCAATCCTGACGGCGTAAGCATGACCGGCATATACTGCTCGCTTATATCCGGTTTGATAGAAATTTTCGGCTGGGAGATGATGCTTACCGCTATGGGTACGGATCCTGCGGGTTTTGGTGAGGTTGCCAACCGCTACGCGGAGTGGAATCTCCAGCATTTCGAGAGCCTGGCAGAGGCGGATATACCAATTGTAATGATACACGATGATATAGTATGGACTTCCGGTCCGTTCACATCTCCAGACTGGTACCGGAAATACGTCTTTTCAAACTACAAGAGGCTTTTTGCTCCAATCCTTGAGAGCGGCAAAAAATTAACCTACTGTTCTGACGGCGATTATACGATGTTTATCGATGATATCGCGGCGTGCGGCGTCAACGGTTTTGTGTTGGAGCCGATGACCGATATGGCATATATTGCCGAAAAATACGGCAAGACGCATTATTTTATCGGCAATGCCGATACGAGGATATTGCTTGACGGCACAAAAGATGATATCCGCCGCGAAGTTGCACGCTGCATGGATATAGGCAAAAAATGCCCTGGTTTCTTTATGGCGGTTGGCAATCATATACCGGCAAACACACCGGTTGATAACGCCTTGTATTACAATCAGTGTTACGAAGAAATGTCCAAAAGGAATTGAACTTAGGTCGTTTAATCCTGTTACATTTCGCACAACTTTGCGAAATATTCGTAAAATACTACATGTTCAGTAAAAAACTCTTGCCACAGGCCGGAGAATCTATAGAATGAGCGACCTGTAAATTTTAGCGATTCGATATTTATGGTCGGGTCCCATACAAGTTGAGGCTCGTGAACCTGGTCAGGCGGGGAACCGAGCAGCCATAAGCGTAGTCTTGATTGTGTGTGGCAAACCCGGCCACCTTTTTTATACTTCATGCCGGATATAGCTGGGGCTGCTTCAGTTGTAAGAATTGTTAGCAATAAGCATAACGCTGCCCATAAATGAATTACAGGCAGCGTTTTAGCCCCAATTTCTCACTTAGGTCTCGAAACCGGTAAAAATAAAAATATTTTCGATGTTTCTGGCCTTTGAGGGGTGTTTCGATTCTGGATTTGGCTTTGGTACAGACCTGCCCTATTGCATAGGTGAATTTCTATGCGATAATTTGGGTATGTATTTGAAAAAGCACAGGCGTAAAAAGAACGGTAAATGCAACACCTATTACAGTATTGCTGAGAAGCGGAAGGTCTCCGGTTATCGGCATGTGGAGAAGGTGGTTCTTTACCTTGGTGAGATCAGCGGCTCTCAAAAGAAGGCCTGGCAGAGATCAATTGAGATAATCAACGAAGATAACAAACCTGTACACAAAACTCTTTTTGCTTTTGATCAGGACAACCAGAGCTGTCACGATGTTGATACGATACCGGTTAACATCTCAAAGATGAGACTGGAACGACCGCGTAGGTTTGGCGATTGCTGGCTGGCTTCTGAAATGTGGGATCAGCTTGGTTTTGACCGCTTCTGGTCAGAGCGGATTGATACAGACAGATCGCCGGTCGCATTCTCAAAAGTCCTCAAGTTGCTTACGGTGAGCAGGCTGATAAAACCTTCTGCCGAATACTTTGTCCATCAGCACTGGTTCAGCCAGAGTGCTATGGACGCCATTCTTGATTGTGATTTTGAGATTGCCGAGAAAAACAGGCTCTACCGTTGTCTTGACCGTATCCTTCCATACAAAGAGGAACTTTGCAAATACCTTAAAGACACCTGGCAAGGAATGTTCAACCTTGAGTACGACATCCTGCTCTATGATATCACCAGCACGTATTTCGAGGGGCTATGCAAGCAGAATCCCAAGGCAGAATTCGGCCACAGCAAAGACAGACGCAGTGATTGCAGACAGGTGCTGATAGCCCTTGTTGTTACGCCGGAGGGCTTTCCTCTTGACTATGAAGTACTTCAGGGAAATACATCTGAAAAGACGACATTAAGACCCCTGCTCAACAAGATAGAAACAATGTACGGCAAGGCCAACAGGGTCTGGCTGATGGACAGGGGCATACCAACGGAAGCTACGCTCAAGTTCATGCGTAAGAACAATATAAGCTATCTTGTTGGCACACCCCGCAGACAGCTCGATGATTATAGCAGTGAACTTTCTGAAAAGGACTGGGAGCAGGTAAACAGCAGTGTTCATGTGAAATACATCGAAAAAGAGGGCGAATGCTATGTCCTTGCCAGGAGCAGGGATCGTATGCAAAAGGAGAGGGCCATGCGTAAAAGAAAACTGCGTAAATATCTTGACGGACTTGAAAAACTCAAGGGATATCGCAATTATGAACGTTTTTATAAACGCCTTGGGGCTTTGCAATCACAGGCCGGTAACGCTTATAGATGTGTGGAGCTCGATATTCCGGGGCAAAAGGAGCGGATTGAAGCCGGCGAATTCAGGTATCACATAAACCGGCAGAAATACCGTGATATGATCTATCGTGACGGCAAGTACTTTTTGCGGACCAATCAGAAGGGCAAGGATGGTAAGGCACTCTGGAATGAGTATATGCTGCAGTGCAACGTTGAGCAGTCTTTCAGAGAACTCAAGAGTGATCTTGGCATTCGCCCTGTATATCACCATAAAGAAGAGCGTGTTGATGCCCATATCTTTGTGGCGTTTATAAGCTATTGCCTGCAGGTGACATTGCGGCATAAGCTGCGGGTGAGTGCCTGTGGCCTAACCGCACAGGCTGCCCTGGAAACGATGAGCCGTATCCAGATGCTTGATGTAACATTTGAAACACTTGACGGTCGGTACCTCTTGATGGAGAGATACACCGAGCCCGAGGCAGATCAGCGTCTGATACTGCACCACCTGAACATGGATCTGCCGCTGCAGAAGCCACCCAAAATATACAGCAGCCAGGTCAAAGATTAAGACCCCCTTTGGCGACACACCAACACCGCGGACGCTACCATAAACCCTGTTTTACACCCCTAAGTGAGAAATTGGGGTTAGGTTATTTGTGATGTTATACAGGCAGTTTCAGCTCAGATACATCAGCTTTTAACTCAACGAGCCTGTCATAATATATTTTAAAACGGTCTTTGAGGCTGGAGATAGAGCTTTTAATCTCTTCAACTTCTGATTTAACCTGTTTTGCTTCATCAGAAAGAAGGTCTGTAACCGAGAAGTCCTCAAGTTTGGCCTGAACGCCTTTGAGCTCATCGTATTTCTCTACAACAGCTTGTTTATACTTTTGGGCTGTCTGCATAAGCTGGTCAGTATTCATCTGCTGCGCCTTTTGTGTGAGCTCTGCAATTGAGCTTTGCAGGTCAACCGCGATTTTCCCGGCAGAAGAGCCGGCGGATTGGGCCTGTCCTGAAGCGGTTTCCGGGCCTGCGGGCGTAGGCTCATCACTGCCGCATCCGCACATGAAGATACTGATTACTGCTGTAAAAACTGCCGCCATAAGTAAGTTTTTATTCATTTTTGATTTCCTTGTTAAAAATTATTACTGTTAAATTACATTACCGGTAATCATATTAAAGCTCTTGAGACCTGCAAGATAAAAGTATAACTCTTTTTGGTTTTATGCCTGCCGGCAACAGCCATGCCCTGCAAAGGAGGGTGAAGTAATAAAATCTTTGACTCAAAGGGTTTTATAGTTAAAATCCTATATGCTGTATTATAAATTAAAATAATTGGTATTCAGGAGAATTAAATTGTCTGTAAATACTTGCATTAAAAGGTTTTGTCTGTTAGCGGCGGTGTCGGTTCTTATTGTTGCAGGCGGCTGCGGCAGGCATCGTGCTGTAGAGCTGTATGTTGACGCGGTAATGCTTAATGACCTTGATCAGCGCGATAAGGCCCTTAGAAAACTTGACGGTGCCTTGATCAATGACAGGTCTTTTGCGCTTGCCTATTCTCTCAAGGGCGATATCTACCAGAGGCAGGGCAATTACGAGATGAGTTCAAAGGCCTATGAAAGGGCAACAGAGCTCAATCCAATGTCATTTAAAGATTTTTACAATCTTGGCATCGTAAATGTTCATCTTGAGAGACTTCGTAAGGCCGCCAACGCATTTGTAGCCGCTTCCGAGATAGATCCGCAGAGTTACGACTCACATTACCAGGCCGGAGTATGTTATCAAAAGTTAAAGGACTTCGCAAACGCGATTCCTTGTTACAACAAAGCCCGTCAGATCAAGCCCGACAGTACAGAGATTGACAAGATGCTTGGAGAGATATTTACAGAGCTTGAAGACTATGACAAAGCCGTAAGTGAATACCGAAGAGCGTTAGAACGAGAAGGCAATAAACCCGAACTGATGATGCCCCTGGCGACGGCCTACCTTCGTCTGGAGCGATACAATGCAGCCAAAGAACTCTTGAATGCAGTTGTTGATTTAGAACCTGCCAATAAGATGGCGCATCAGTACCTTGGTTTCGCGGTTATTAAGACCGGAAACCCTCAGGCGGCAGTGGGGCATTATTTGCAGGCCGTAGATCTCGATTATACCGACTGGATGGCTCATAAGGGCCTCGGTGTAGCGTATCTTTTAAGTTATGGCCAGACAGGCGATAAAAGTTTGCTGAAGAAGGGCGTTGACCAGTGGAAGTTGTCTTTGAAATTAAACCCTGATCAGCCTCAGCTGACACGCATGATAAGTAAATATCAGTCCCTGCTTTAACATTGAAGCAGTTTTTAAGGGCCTTTTATGAGTTTCAAATATAAACCGCCTCAGCCTGGTTTGCTGGTGATTTTTGTAATAACCGCGTCAGTCTTTCTGTTTATTGACTTGTGGAGCAAATCCGCAGTTTTTGAATTTCTCGCCGATAAGCCGTATTGGCGTTATGAGGTAATACCCGGCTGGTTCAATCTGGTAATGCGGGAAAACTCCGGCGCTGCATGGAGCATGTTTGCCGGTCAGCGGTTGTTTTTAACCGGAATATCAGCATTTGCCATGGCGGCACTGATAGTAATAGCTTTTGTGGGAATGTTCAAAACACGAGTAGAATATTTTGTGCTGGGAATGTTCACAGCAGGCGTTGCGGGCAATCTTTATGACCGTTTGTTTAACGATGGTAAGGTCAGAGATTTTATAGATATAAATCTGCAGATAAATGATTATCACTGGCCGACATTTAATATAGCAGATTCCCTGCTCTGTATAGGCGTGGGAATTTACATTTTAGGTTTTGTATTTTTCGCAAAAGAAAAAGAGAGCAGAAATGATAGTACAGATTAGAGGAAAACTTCTTGACCTTGATCAGAGTTATGCTGTTGTTGAGGTTGACAGTATAGCTTATGAAGTAATGCTGCCCGGATACTGTGTAAGCTCGCTTTCGGGCAGTATAGGTAAAGAAGTGACCTTGTGCACTATGGAATACTACGAGGGAACGCCGGGCGGGGGCAATCTTATACCCCGACTTGTCGGGTTCAACACTCGAGGCGAGAGAGATTTTTTTGCTATATATACCGGCGTAAAGGGTATGGGCATAAGGAAAGGGCTTAAAAGCCTTGCCATGCCGATAGAAACAATCGCCGCCGCCATCGAGAATGAAGATGAAAAGTTTCTAAAATCATTGCCGGGCGTCGGGCCCAGGCTCGCCCAGCATATCATCGCTGAACTGAGCGGCAAGCTGGTTACTTTTGCAATGCAGGGATATTCCGGCGGAGGCGAAGGCAAAGGCATCAAAGCTGATTTCACTGATTATCAGATAGAGGCACTTGAAATCCTGATTGCCTGGGGAGAAAAACGCAATGAAGCCATAGAGCTTGTTCAAAAGACTGTTCAAAATCATCCGGACATTAAAAGCTCTGAGGAACTTGTTCCGCTGATATACAAACTAAAACAGGGCGGGGAGGTGTAGATTGGCGATAGAACGTGTAGTCAATACAGTTTCTCGAGGTAAGCAGGAAGAGAGTTTCAATAACGCCCTGCGTCCCGAATCACTCCAAGAGTGCATCGGCCAGCAGAATGTCAAAGATAAGCTATCAATTGCCATCACCGCAGCCCGGCAAAGAAGTGAGCCGCTTGAACATATACTTTTCTACGGCCCTCCGGGTCTTGGGAAAACCACCCTTGCAAATATAATCTCAAATGAGATGAAGGCCAATATTCGTGTAACCTCCGGGCCCGCCTTAACCAAGCAGGGCGATGTTATGGGGCTTCTGAGCAATATCAGCCAGGGTGATATCCTTTTCATAGACGAAATACACCGGCTCAATACTGTAGTTGAGGAGTTTATATATCCGGCTATGGAGGATTTCAAGGTCGATTTTACCGTCGATTCCGGTATGCACGCAAAAACGATTAACTTTCCGCTGAAACGATTCACGCTCATAGGGGCCACAACCCGGGCAGGGCTGATAAGTGCGCCTTTGCGAAGCCGGTTTGGAATGCTGTTTCATCTGAATTATTACAATACCCGGGAACTTACACTGATAGTAAAACGCAGCGCAGGGATGTTGAATCTTGATTACGATGAAGATGCTTTGTCGCTTATAGCATCCCGGAGCCGCAGTACGCCGCGTATTGCGAACAGACTTCTCAAACGTGTTCGCGACTACGCCCAGGTTAAGGGCAGCGGGAAACTCACCGTTGATATAGTGGAATCTTCTCTGAAGATGGAGCGTATCGATCAGTACGGCCTTGACGAGCTTGACAGAGCGTTTCTCAAGGCACTTATCACAGTTTATGACGGCGGCCCCAGCGGCATAGAGGCAGTCGCGGCTACCCTGGGTGAGGAGCGGGACACTCTTGAGGATGTAGTAGAGCCCTATCTGCTTCAAAATGGTTTTCTGCGGCGAACTAAACGCGGCAGGGAGGCCACGAAAAAGGCGTATGATCATCTCGGTTTTGACAGCGGCGGTTTAGAAAAAAAAGAACCAAACCTGTTTGATTAAAATGGCAGTAAGCAGAAGAAAATTCAGTCCTGCAAAAGCTATAATTGTATCGGCCGCAGTGCACGGCCTGATACTTATTGTGTTTTGCTTTATAACTTTTTCACGGGCGGATTCCCCCGGAAACGAAATCCAAACGCCGCAGGCAAATATTGAACATGTCCGAAGGATTATCAACAGCCGTCCGGTTATGCCCAAGCCGTCAGTAAAAAAACGTACATTTACTGCAAAACGTCCTGTAAAACGTGATATTTCCGCCAGAAGTCTGGTTACCCGAAGCGATACAGATTCTACATTCAGCAGCGATGAGGAGCCCCAGATCACCTTCAGCGATCTTGGCGGTGACGGCATGAGTGACATTGAATTTTTCGGCAACAGGGCTTCAGCCTCAAATGTATGCTTTGTCGTTGATGGTTCGGGCAGTATGCTTGGCCTTACGCACAGCGTAAAGAAACAGTTGATATCTTCTGTTAAAAGGTTAAATGCGGGCAATCATATTTACTTGATTGTGTTCAGCGGCGATGGCCTGCTGACCACTGCGAATGATAAAATGGTCAGGGCATCTGCCGCGGCAGTGTCACAAACGGTTGAAATGGTTAATGCCTTGCCGATGCCCTCAGGCAGCCCTAAAGCCTTATCAGCACTTAAAAAGGCATTTGAGCTGACCTCACACGACGGCGGCAAGCCGGATGTGATTTACTTTTTGACTGATGGGTTCGACTATTCAGATTCCGCGAACCGTGATTTTACGCAAACGGTGATGCGTTTGAGAAACGAAATCGCCCCGAATACCAGGATACACACAATTGGTTTCTGGTCAGGAGTCAGCGACAGTGAAATGCTCAGGCAGATAGCAGAGAATACCGGCGGAAAATTTTCCCGGTTTATGGGCGATGACTGATAGAGACTAAAGAATATAGGTGGTTTTATGCAAAACTCGGCAGCGATAGAAATGCCCCAGTGGCTCTTACCGGCCTGCGGAAATTATGTCCAGACAACAAATATTGAAGCTCAGATGCGTTTTGTGATAGAGCTCTCAAAAATGAACGTTTCTTATGAGACGGGCGGGCCTTTTGGGGCAGCGGTTTTTGAGCTGGAAACCGGCCGGCTTCTCTCCGCCGGAGTAAACCGTGTTGTGCCGCTTAGCAGCTCAATTCTACACGCTGAAATGACGGCATTGCTTTTTGCCCAGCAAAGCCTCGGTTCGTACTCAATCTCGGCTGCCGGCAGAGAGGCAGTTCTGGTCTCAAGCTGTGAGCCTTGTGCGATGTGTATGGGGGCGATACCCTGGGCAGGTCTCTCCGCCCTGGTCTGCGGCGCAAGGGATGAGGACGCCCGAAAAGCCGGCTTTGACGAGGGGGACAAACCCCAAGGCTGGGTTGAGAAACTCGAAAACAGAGGCATAAAAGTCACGCAAGATGTGCTTCGCGATGAAGCCGCGAAAGTTATCAGAGATTTTGCCCTTTCCGAGTCTAAAATCTACAACGGCTGAGTCCAGACCCCTAACAAGTTCTCGGTTTGGACTTTTGGAGAGTTTTTTATAAGCCTAAGACATCTTTCATGGTGTACAAACCAGGTTTCTTCCCGGCTATCCAGTGAGCGGCCCTGATTGCGCCTCTAACGAAATTATCTCTGTTATGTGCAGAGTGCGAGAGCTTCACGGTTTCGCCAAGACAGCTGTAGAGTACCTCGTGTTCACCGATAATATCACCGCAGCGTACAGCGTGCATTCCGATAGTACCCTTTTTGCGGAGACAGTCGCCTCCTTCGCGTCCGTGCTGGAGACATGCGGGGTAATCCAGGCCGGCTCCTTCGGCGGCACGTTCTGCCAGCGTGAGGGCTGAACCGCTGGGCGAATCTTTTTTAAAGCGGTGATGCTGCTCAATGATTTCAATGTCATATTCATCACCAAGCATCGAGGCGGCATTTTTTGCCATTTCAAAGAGAACATTCATTCCAACACTCATATTTGTTGCCTGGATTACAGCGATTTTCTCTGAAGCGGATTTTACTGCCGCAAGCTGTTTCTCTGAAAGCCCCGTTGTACCCATAATCAGTGCGGTACCGCTTGAAAGGCAGTAGCTGATTGTCTCATCAGCGGCGGCTGCCAGGGTGAAGTCAATCATTACATCCGCGCCGTCAGGTTTTTCGCTTGATATCTTTGTGTCAATGTTTCCGACGCCGGCAACTTCTCCGGCATCCATGCCAAGCATCATGCTTTCAGTGTGCTCAAGTGCTGCTGTAATGTCAAAATTGCCGTTTTCCACAGCCAGAGCAGTTATTCGTCTGCCCATTCTTCCGGCAGCTCCGTTTATGATTAGCGATGTAGTCATAGTAAAATCCTTTATTTTTATTTCAATTCTGTTTTAATCTTATTATATATGAAAACCGCGGAATTTCAAGAATAGCCTGTTTTTCATGTTTGAGTTTTTGTATAATCAGTTTAAAACATAGATTAAATTGGATGATATTTTGAAAAATTTCCTTAGAAAAGTAATTTTAGATGCGGGTGAGATTTCTCTTGATTACCGGCAAAAGGGCTTTGAAGTCTCGAGAAAGTCCGCCAAAGACCTTGTTACGGAGGCAGACAGGGCGGTCGAGAAATTTCTTACAAAAAAAATCACCGAGCAATACCCTTCGCATGGAATTCTGGGAGAAGAATACGGCAGCACAAAAACGGGAGAATACTGCTGGGTCATTGATCCTATCGACGGAACGTCCTCGTTTGTGCACGGCCACCCGTTTTACTCGATTTCTATTGCATTGCAGAGGGGCGGTGAAACTATTCTCGGTGCTGTTTACGCTCCTGTTCTTGATGAGCTGTTCACGGCAGAGAAGAACGCAGGGGCGTTTTTAAATTGTGAAAAGATTCAGGTTTCTCCTACATCTGAGCTGATTGATGTTATGGCTGCGACCGGATTTGCCTGTATCAGGGCGGGGCTCGAACACAACAACCTTAAATATTTCAATAGAATAATTCCTAAGATACGGGGGATCAGGCGATGCGGTTCCGCTGCGATAGATTTGAGCTATGTAGCGTGCGGAAGGTACGATGTTTTCTGGGAACTTAACCTCAAGAAATATGATTTCGCGGCAGGTGCGTTGATACTGGAAGAGGCCGGCGGCAAAGTTACAGGCTTTGACGGAAAACCTTCTCCAACAGGAGAAACACTTCTGGCGACAAATTCAATTCTTCACAGACAGTTTCTTGAAATGCTGAATTTGTTGTAAACACCCAAAACATCAGGGTGGGTTGCAGGGCCGTAAACAAGGTGTCCCACCCTGTTTGTTCGTGAATTAAAATATATTGAATTGCGAATGGATACTGTTTAAAGCATTTACACAAGTTGAAATACCGTTGGCTTGTCATGGTGTTTTGCAGTGAAGTTAAATCATGGAGTGTGGTCTCGGAAGCATGCCAAGTTGCGTTTCAAAGATGTGCACCAACGGTATATTCAACCTGTTTATTCGGGGTTCAGTATTAAATTTTCAAATTTCTTAAGTATGTCAAGCCGCGGCAGCCCATGGGTCGAAGCCGCCGCGGCCTTTTCTGTTTATTGTGCTATACTTTGGGAGATAACTGCCACGTCTGCGACTGTGACAGAACCGTCGTTGTTGATATCCCTTCCCTGGCACCAGCCGTTTTCGGGGCTGCATTCGGTTTCAAGCCAAAAGTTGGCAATCGCCGCAAGGTCCATGGAATTGACCAGGCTGTCACCGTTGATATCGCCTTTTGTGCCTCCAAAAACCAGGCTTGGGGGGATTATAGCAAGGGTTTCTTCAATCCACCCTGAGTAATAGCTTATCCTGTGGGCGTATGCCCTGTCAGGCTGGTCTCTGAGGGTGTCGGGATTTTTGAACCACGCCTGAGAATAGCTTGCGGATTTAGTTGATACACCATAGGTTAAACCAGCAAGTTTCCATTGGCCTTCATGATATATGAACCACCCGCCTCCGGAGTCATATTCAGCCGCAGTGCCTTCGTACTGGGCCGCTGATGAATGACCGGGGCCGTCAAAGTCCAGCATCATGAAAGAGTCTCCCATTAGCGAGTCTATGTAATTTTGTGCCCAGCGAAGATTTGTGTTTCCCTCCGGGGCCCAGTTGTAGCCGTAGAGTTTGTTTTTGTTGTAAAGCCCTTCGCCGCGGCCTTTTCCGTACCCGCCGAGAACTATCTGCTTGCTTACTTCGGAGTCAGTCTCAACGTCCTCGGCTGTATATACTCCCGCGTAATTTGTGAAATTGGCGTTATTAAGAGAGCATATTCGAATGTCTGAGCCGACAGGGGGCACGTAAACGTCTTTGACTGTATAACTCTTGCCGTTTATGACTACCGGAGATGTCGCGGCGGCGTTGTAGCCGTTTTGGTGACAGGTCGTGATAACGACGTTGGGGCCGATAACTACGCATGAGGCGTTAGTTCCCCATCGCCCCATACACTCATTGGCAGGGTGGTCGCTCCAGTCGGCAGGGGGAGTTGTTTCAGAATGAGATATTATCGCTGATGTTTCTACATTGATGTAAAGCAGGACAAATACGGCAACTAATGCGCACTTTGCAAAAGCTTTCATGTTCCTTAAACCTTACTAATTAAACCACAAATTAAGTACCTGCACAATCAAGGCAGAGAAAGACGTGCATCAGTAGAATGACTAAAATATCAAATGCCGTATTCCCAGGAGCGCTGACCCATGTAAAATGCGCTTTTAAACCTGGGCGAAATCAATGGTGTGTATAGTCAATTGACAGCTATTAACTGTCGTGCTGCTTGCCATTTCGTGCTCTAAAATTGTGCCCTAAACAAAGTCTGGAAACTCCAGACAACCAGGAATTATTCTATTGTTTCAAATATCGAGTTGCAAGTAAAATTTTAAAAAATCTGAAAAATTATATTTTAACCCGATTGTTGCGATCTCTAAGTCTATTAGAATAATGACTTTGGATTCTTGAAATATTTTACGTTTTTTTGAGGGATTGTTGTATTTTTTTGTGAAGATTTATGAATTTAGTTAACTGTTTCTGGTTTTTTAAGGTGTTCGAAGTGAGCGGCTTTTAAAACGTACTTAAGTTTATTGTCTTAATAAACCGCTGAAAGTCTCGCATGGATAGCCCAAAAATACTTTTTAAGTTTAGAGGCTTTGATCAACTGAAAAATATTCTGACTAAATGAAGCGAAAATCAGGTTGTCAATATTGTGTAAATATATATAATTCTTAATTTTAGTCAGAATATAATTACTCCCGTCCTTTTGCGGTCAGACTTGCAGCCGCACGGGAGTGCAATGCAGATGTAAAATTAAGGTTTAACAATGGCAAAATTAACAAAACTTGACGATATCGTGTCTTTATGCAAACGGCGGGGATTTATTTTCCAGTCCAGTGAAATTTATGGAGGCCTGGCAAGCTGTTACGATTACGGCCCGCTGGGGTGTGAACTCAAACGTAATGTACGCCAGGCATGGTGGAAAGCCATGGTTCAGATGCGTGATGATGTTGTTGGGCTGGACAGCTCCATTCTTATGCATCCGCTTATCTGGAAAGCCTCGGGACATGCGGATCATTTCAGTGACTTGATTGTAGAATGCAAAAAGTGCCATACACGCACAAGAGTTGACCATCTCACAGACAAAGACGGTCGCACTGCTGAAGAGAGCGGCGGTGAACCGGCAGATACAAAAGACAAGGTTTGTCCCAATTGCGGTACAGTGGGTAATTTCACCGAGCCGATGGCGTTTAAGCTCATGTTCGAGACTGAGATGGGTGCTAATGCCGACGACCGGATGACGCTTTACATGCGGCCGGAGACGGCTCAGGGCATTTTTGCCAATTTCCGTAACGTTCTGGATACTACCCGTGTTAAGGTTCCTTTTGGTATAGCCCAGATCGGCAAGAGTTTTCGAAATGAAGTAACAACCAAGGCTTTTATCTTCCGTACACGGGAATTTGAGCAGGGAGAGATAGAGTTTTTCTGCGAGCCGGGAACAGATGACCAGTGGTATGAGCACTGGAAGCAGCAGCGTTTTGACTGGTATGTAAGCCTTGGCATAAACCCGGATAACCTGCGTATGAGAGATCATGCCCAAGACGAGCTGGCGCACTACGCAAAGGGCTGTGTCGATATTGAGTACAGATTCCCCTTTGGTTCGGGCGACTGGCAGGAGCTTGAGGGAATAGCAAATCGGACTGATTATGATCTTCGCCAGCATCAGCGAGGAATGCGGTCTATAAATGACTGGATTGAAGCCGGGCGAGATCTTACCAAAATAGAGCTTAAAGAAGAATCGCAGGATTATCACAAAGGTCCGCTGTCATATTTTGATGAGCAGCAGAAAAAACGCTATATCCCTTATGTTATAGAGCCAAGTGCCGGCATAGACCGCAGCACCCTTGCTTTTCTTGTCGATGCTTACGATGAAGAAGAGCTTGAGGGCGGCCCGAGGAATCTGCTGCGTTTCCATCCCGACCTGGCACCGGTTAAGGCGGCGGTTTTCCCGCTGGTTAAGCGCGACGGCATGCCGGATATCGCCAGAAATATCTGTGACGGCTTGAAAAAACATTTTGCCGCTTTTTATGATGAAAAAGGCGCAATAGGGCGCAGATACCGCAGACAGGACGAGGCAGGCACACCGTTCTGCATCACGGTTGACGGCCAGATTAAAGAAGATAACTGCGTAACCGTAAGGCACCGTGACACCATGGTTCAGGAACGGGTGAATGTCGATCAGGTACTGAATTACCTCCGTGACGGCATGGATAACTGGATGGATAAGTAATCTGTAACGGATTGTATTGCGGTAGATGCAGTATTCTGATAGAATAATTATTCCAAATTTGAGGCTATAATGATAATCGACGATGTTCAAAATTCAGGGTTTTACAAAGGGATATCACCTTTAATAGATGAGGCTCTTGACCTGCTCGCAGCGGAAGACTTTCTTTCCAAACCTGACGGTGAGTATTCGGTTCAGGGCCGCGAGCTCTTTTATATAGTCCAGCGATACCCAACCAAACCGGTATCGGAGGGCTTTTTCGAAACCCACAAAAAATACATAGATATCCAGCTTGTCGTTTCGGGCTCTGAAATGATCGGTTATGCAAACCGCAAAGACCTTGCAGTAAAAGATGCTTACGACGAATCACGTGATCTGGAGTTCTACGAAAGGCCCGAAACATTTACACCGGTAAACTTCAGCCGCGGCACCTTCGGCATATTCTGGCCGCAGGATGGGCACATGCCGGGAAGGTCCGACAAAGAAAAATCCGATGTCTGTAAAGTAGTTTTCAAGGTAAGATACGAATAATAGAATAATGACTATTGAGGTTAAACAAAACTATATAAAGTCACCGCTAAATTACATTGGTGGTAAATATAGGCTGTTGGGGCAGATACTGCCTTTATTTCCTCAAAAAATCAAAACTTTCTTTGATCTTTTTGCTGGAGGCTGTAACGTTGGAATTAACACTGATGCCGCTAGTTTATGTTTTAATGACAATCTTACGTACCTTGTTGATATGTATAAAGCTTTTCTTGAGAAGGGAATGTACCGGACGCTTGATCATGTCGAAAAAAGGATTTTTGAATTTGACTTGTCTAAAACCAATAGAGATGGATATTTAAAATTGCGTAAATTATACAATATTAAAAGAGACCCTTTAGATTTATTTGTTCTAATTGCGTATTCTTTTAATCACCAGATCAGGTTTAACAATTTACATGATTTCAATAATCCATTTGGTACAAATAAGAGCAGTTTTAATAATAATATGAGAAATAACCTTATTTCTTTTATTAGCAGGCTTGAAGCCTGCGATGTTTATTTCTCAGACAAGCGGTTTCAAGATTTTGATTTCACTCAAATCACTGAAGATGATTTTGTTTACTGCGACCCTCCATACTTAATAACAACAGGAACTTACAACGATGGCAGGAGGGGATTTGGCGGTTGGAGCGATACAGACGAATATCAGCTTTTGGCCGTCTTAGACAATTTACATAAAAAGAGCGTTCGTTTTGCCCTCTCAAATGTACTGTTACATAAGGGTAAATTTAATTACATCCTGAATGATTGGCTGGATAAAAATCCAGCATTTTGTGTGAATCATATTAACTACAATTACTCCAATTCTAATTACCAGACGTTAGTCAGGGATGTGAGTGCTACTAAGGAGGTTCTGATAACTAACTATAAGCCAGACATTCGTTCTGAAAAAGATCTTTTCAGTTGTTTAGAGTATTGACTATGAGATTTATTGGAAATAAAGAAAATCTTGTAGAAACAATTTATTCAGTTATATCTGATAAAAAGATCAGTGGAGATTCTTTTTTTGATGCCTGTGCAGGTACTGTGAGTGTGGCCAGGTATTTCAAGAATAAAGACTACAGAGTCGTAACTTCTGATTTGTTATATTTTTCATATGTCCTTCAAAGGGCATATATTGTTAATAATTCAGAACTGTCATTTAGTAAGTTATTAAATACTATTGAGAGCAAAAAACAGAGTCTTTTTTCTTCTCCTTTAGAAATGGTAGTTAACTATCTGAATCACATAAAACCGATTAAAGGGTTTGTTTCCGTGAATTATACTCCGGGCGGAACAGATCATTTGGATATCCCGCGGATGTATTACAGTGATTATAATGGAAAAAAAATAGATGCTATTAGAATTAAGATAGAATATTGGAAAGCAGAAGATTTAATAAATGAAGATGAATATTATGTACTGTTGGCCTGTCTTATAGAAACAGTTCCTTTTTATGCCAACATCACAGGAGTTTATGCAGCATTTTGTAAAAAGTGGGATCCGAGGGCTTTGAAAAAGATTATTCTTAGGCCAATTGGTTTAGTGTTGAATCATCGCAATAACGAATCATATAATCAAGACTCGGCAAGCCTATTAGAACATATCGATACAGACATTCTATATATAGACCCACCTTATAACCAAAGGCAATATGCTCCAAATTATCATATTTTAGAAACAATTGCCAGATATGATCAGCCGAATATAAGAGGGGTTAGTGGTATGCGGAATTATAGACATCAGAAGTCGCGATTCTGCAATAAAAACACAGCTTTAAACGAGTTGGCATATTATGCTAAAAAGGGCAATTTTAAAACTTTAATATTGAGTTACAACAGTGAGGGAATTATGCCTGAAAAGGACATCTTATCTGTCCTTTCTGATTTTGGAAATGTCGAATTGCTTGAATTTGATTATTTGAGATATAAAAGCAATAATGGGAAAAGTAATCGAAATAAGAAATATGTCAAAGAGCAACTATACATATTGAGGAAAACATGAGACCACGTGGTTGGATACAGGACAGCGGTAGTTTTGAAAATTTGATAAAAGTTGTTGAACTTTTTGATAAGAATTCCACTACAAATAAATTATTGACTAACAAGTTTATCCGTGACAAGGTTTTGAATTTGGATTGTCAGGAATATTTAGTTAAATCTTTGTTAAATGAAGATGGTTATAAGAATAACCCTTTAATTGAATATAAAGCATTGGTTGGTTCAAGGACAAATAAGGAGGAAGTTGACGGTTTAATTCAGGTTCTAATACCAGGGCAAAGCAGGCTTGGTATTGTTGATTGGGCTTGTGATAACTTTATACGACTTGCTTATACTTTTAATTATCTCCAGTATAGTGAGAAAAATGATAGTTTTAGCATAACTGAAGTTGGATTAAAGTTAGCTAATGCAAATAATCTTGAAGAAAAATTTGAAATCATAAAACATTCTTTACTCTCATATCCACCAGTAACAAGAATTTTAGAGCTGCTAAATGTCCAGTATCAAAATTCTCAAGAACCATCATTAACTAAGTATGAAATTGGTAGAGAGTTAGGTTTTAAGGGTGAAGCCGGCTTTACATCATATTCCCAGAAAACAGTTGTGCATGCATTGTCCTGTGCCGAGTCAAACCCAGAAAGAACAAAAATCAAAAATAATTGGGAGGGCTCGAGCGATAAATACGCAAGAATGATATCTAAGTGGTTATGTCACAATCAAGTTGGCTGGGTACAAACTGCTCGTAAAAAAATCACGGTACAAATAGGCGAGAAGAAATTTACAAGCCAGCTTAAATCTTATCAGATAACTTTAGAGGGCATAAAGATTTTTAAACTAAGCAGAGCTCATAGTAGGCATCCCGGTGTTGAAAAGTCTGTGGGTTTTGAAATGCTGTCCACAAAAGAGAATGCTAGGAACTTCTTAAGGCTAAGGCGAGCTTATATTTTAACTTCGATAAAAAACACAAAGAATCTTGCGCAAATTCAAGATTATCTGAAAGCAAACAGCATGAACGCTGTCTCCTGTGAGACCATCAAAGACGATTTAGATAATTTTGCCAGAATTGGCTTGGATATTGCTTTTTCCAACAATAAATACAAAATAAGAGATAAAATTATTAATTTAGAAATCCCTCAGGATTTCACAGAAGAAGATTCTCAACCAGATTATATTGAACGAAGCAAAGATATGCTAAGAAAGTACTTAGAGAAACTTGATCACGGCTATCTTGATATGCTTGACTTGGGAGCCAGTGGTAGGAAAAAATCACGGTTATTTGAAACTCGGATAGTTGATTTATTAAAAGCGGATTCAACTCATAAGTGCAATTAAGTCGCCAAAATTGTGGTGAGCTGGTATACTCTCTCACTGAATTATGGTGACCTCAACGAAAGGAACACTTATGAGAGCGTACAAGCAGCTCACCGAAGACGATCGTATCGAAATATATGCCATGAAGCAAGCAGGAAATCAACAAAAACAAATAGCTGCGGCGTTGGGCGTTTCTCCCAGCACGATCAGCAGGGAACTGGCCCGCAATACAGGTCTGCGGGGCTATCGCCCTAAGCAGGCCCAGCAAAAGGCTTTATATCGACGGATGGCCGCCCGTAAAGCAGTCAAAATGAAGCCGGAGACGATAGAATACATTGAATCCCGCCTCCGGCAGCAACATTCGCCGGAGCAGATCGCAAAACGCATGAAAACCGATCCCCACTGGCAGGGGCCGGCCGTCAGTCATGAGCGGATTTACCAGCACATTTGGCAGGATAAAGCCCGGGGAGAAACCCTGTATACCCATCTGCGGATTGCCGGGACCAAACAAAGAAGAAAACGAAGAAACAGCCGGGACCGGCGTGGAACGATCAAAAACAGGGTTGGTATCGAAAAACGCCCACCGGTTGTAGAGAGAAAAAACCGCATCGGGGACTGGGAAGGCGACACCGTCGTGGGGAAAAACCATCAGGGAGCCCTGGTAACCCTGGTTGACCGCAAAAGCAAGCTGACGCTGATCGGTAAGGTAGATCGTTATACCGCCGAAGCGGTTGAACGGACCATTATCGCCCTGATCGGCACGCTGCCCCGACGAACCTATACACTGACAGTGGACAATGGCAAAGAATTTTCAAACCATGAATCTATTGCCCATAACCTTAAAATTAAGGTCTTCTTTGCCGATCCCTACAGTGCATGGCAGCGGGGCTTGAATGAGAATACCAATGGCTTGATCCGTCAGTATGTACCAAAAGGAAGTGACATCCGAATGCTGACCAATCAGAAGATTGAGCACATAATGAATCGACTGAATAATCGACCCAGAAAATCTCTTGGATTTTTAACCCCAAATGAAGTATTCTATAAGAGGAAAAAACTAACAGGATAACAAAACAGGATTTAACTTAATTGCACTTGGGAGTTGAATCCGCGAAATGAGATTGTTATTGCCAAACATTTGTCAGGCGGTAACCGTCCAGAGATTGTATGTTATCATCCTGAAGATAAACCAGACCATGGATTGATATTAGACAGCAAAGCATATAAGTCGGGATTTACTATCCCTTCTGGCGAACGTGACAAAATGGTGAGATATATTGAAGAATACATAACTAAAAATCAATTGCAAAACCCTAACGAATGGTGGAAAAATTTAAAAGGAGCCGAGTATCCTGGAATAGTAGGATTTGGTTTTATTTCGAATAGCTTCCTTGGACACTACCGTAAACAGTTAGACTATATTATGAGGCGTACGAAGATAAAAGGTAGCTCGATTACTACAGAACATTTATTAAAAACCGTAGAAGATGTTCTGTCAGAAAAGGGTAACGTTATTGACTTTTTTAAATATTTTTTAGAATAGTTCTATTATTGACAATTAGTTAGTCTTAAATAAGGCAAAATCTTAATGGCACAATATTATACAAGCAAGATAAATCAGCTTGCCGGGCACAACGGCGAAGAGGTCACAATAGCCGGCTGGCTGCAAAAGAGCCGAAGCGGCGGAAAAGTCTTATTCTTAGTGATTCGCGACGGCAGCGGATTCTGTCAGTGCATCGTTGAAAAGGCCATGGTCAGTGGTGAGCTTTTTTCTGAACTGAAACACCTTGGGCAGGAATCTTCTCTCTGTATTACCGGCCAGGTACGCAAAGACGAGAGAAGCGTTGGAGGCTATGAGATCTTAGTCTCTGAGGCAAAGGTTTTTTGTGATACCAAAGATTACCCCATAACGCCTAAGCCGCATGGCGTTGAGTTTCTTATGGCCAACCGGCACCTGCATTTAAGGTCGCAGAGGCAGTGGGCACTGAACCGTGTCCGCCATACTGTCATCGCCGCAATACGTGATTTTTTCAACACGAATGACTTTATCCTTATTGATACGCCGATTTTTACTACCGCTGCCGGTGAGGGCGAGCAGAATCTGTTCAATGTCGATTATTTCGGCGAAACAGCCTGTCTCTCTCAGACGGGACAGCTTTATCTTGAGTGCGGGGCATTGAGCCACGGCAGGGTTTACTGTTTTGGTCCGACTTTTCGGGCAGAAAAGAGTAAAACCCGCCGCCATCTAACAGAGTTCTGGATGGTTGAGCCGGAAGTTGCCTTTATCACGCTTGATGAGCTTATGGAGCTTGCCGAGGATTTCGTTTGCTCAATCATAAAGGCTGTGCTTGAGAATAATATTTCCGATCTTGAACTTCTGGGCTCAGATATTGAATCATTGCGGAAAATAAAAAAGCCTTTCTACAGGCTTACATATTCTGAAGCTGTAGATATTCTGACCGGCCCCAAAGCGGCTAAATATCTTGAAGATGAACTAATCTCTCTTAGTTCTTCACTTGAAGATGCGGAGAACAAGCTGGCAGAACTTACAGAAACTCAGTCCCAGGCGAAGAAGCAATGGCAAAAGGATAAAGCCGCGGCAGAGATAATAGAGATTAACTCTGCGATAGCAGAGCTCAAACGCAGGATTGAGAACAATCCCAAACATGCCAGACTTGCAGCCGGATTTCAATGGGGCAAGGATCTTGGCGGCTCAGACGAGACAATCATCTCCATGATGCATGACCGGCCGGTTTTTGTAACGCATTACCCCAAAGACGTAAAGGCGTTTTACATGAAATCAAACGAATCAGACGCAGGTGTGGTGGACAACTTCGATATGCTCGCTCCGGCAGGTTTTGGCGAGATAATAGGCGGTTCGATGAGAGAAGACAGCTATGAGATGCTGCTTGAGAGGATCAATGAGAAGGGATATAACCCCCAGGACTATTCGTGGTATCTTGATCTGCGTAAGTACGGCTCTGTCCCTCACGGCGGCTTTGGCCTGGGCGTAGAGCGTACAATAGCATGGCTTACCGGAGAAAAGCATATTCGCCAGTGTATAGCATTTCCGCGTCTGATGGATAAAATAGAGATATGATTACGACAATTTGGTTTACTTAAATGGCAACCTGGACAACTACCAGACTTCTTGAATGGATGGAACAGTACTTTACCGGCAAGGATGTTGACTCTCCCCGGCTTACAGCGGAGATGCTGCTTTCGCACGTTCTTAACATGAAAAGAATTGAGCTGTACATGCATTTCGAAAAACCGGTACCGCAGGATAAACTTGATACTCTGCGGCAGATGGTTAAGGAAGTGGGAGAGCATAAACCTGTTGCTTATATTGTCGGATACAGGGAGTTTTATTCGCTGCGTATAAACGTAAAGCCGGGCTGTTTGATTCCGCGGCCGGAAACGGAAATGCTTGTTCAGCACTCAATTGACCTGATCCGCAGCAAGAGTATAACGCGTGTGCTTGATCTTTGCACCGGCAGCGGCTGTATAGCCGCGGCGATCGCTCATAACTGCCCGGAAGTTGAGCTTACTGCTTCAGACATATCAGAAAAAGCCCTTGAGACGGCACGAGAAAACGCAGAAAATCATTCACTGAAAAATATCACTATTACAAAGTCCGACCTTTTTGAAAACATTGAGGGCAAATTCGAGCTTATAGTGTCGAATCCGCCTTATATAAAGTCGTCTGAAATACAGCGGCTTGATAAGAATGTTGCCGCTCACGAACCCTTAGAAGCTCTAAACGGCGGAGATGACGGCCTTGATGTTTACAGGAAGATTATAAAAAAACTGCCTGACTACCTCGAAAAGCAGGGCATGGTGATATTCGAGATAGGATTCGATCAGGCTGAAGCGGTAACAAAACTGCTTGAAGAACAGGCGTTTATAGATGTAAAATCATTCAAAGATACAGCAGGAAAATGGAGAATGGTAACAGCTGTATCTCCGGCTTAAATAATAAAAGGATAATATCATGGCCGCTAAGATTTCATTGTTGTTCGTTTTATGTTCAGTGTTGTTTGTTTCTGCCGACAGTGCCGGTGACTGCCGGGATATATTTGAATCTGAGCAGTGTTGGAAGAATACACTCGATAAATTCCGGCCTAAGGATGGCTCGCAGCTTGACTCACCGTCTTTCAGATATTTTAAAGCAGCTCCCAATATGCCGCGGGTTCTTATTTACGGCGATTCTATATCGATAGGATACACGCAATATGTTCAAGACATGCTGGCGGGCAAAGCCATTGTGCAGCGAATCCCGACAAACGGCGATGACACATTTCACGGAGCGGAATATCTTGAGCTTTGCGGCATGGAAAAAGGGCGCTGGGATGTCATTCATTTTAACTGGGGGCTGCATGACCTTAAGCGTCTCAGCAAAACAGATGACGGCAGGGTGGTTCCTGACAAAGAAAAGGCCGCTCCCGCTAACAGCATTGAGGCTTATTCGGCTAATCTCGAAAAATTGATCAAACTCATGAAATCAAGCGGTGCTGAACTTGTTTTTGCCGCCACTACGCCCGCAGGCGGAAATGCCGCGAGTATGCTCGATTCTGATGTCAGAGCATATAATGAAGCTGCTTTTGCGGTTATGGAGAAACACGGCGTAAGGGTCAACAATCTTTATTCTGTAATCAAACCAAATCTCAGCAGTTATCAGGGCGGTGACGGCGTGCATTTTAAACCGCAGGGATCACTTGCTCTGGCCGCAGAGGTCGGCTGGAGTATCTTGAGTGTGCTTGACATGGCTGATTGCAGCGACATATACTCTTCCAGGCTTTGCTGGACAAGGGCTCTAAACGCGCATAAAATACACATTGATGCACCGGCCTACAGATATGTAGAAACCAGACCAGATTTGCCCAGAGTTTTGATTTATGGCGATTCCATATCAATCGGATATACAAAATATGTACAGGATTTACTCGAGGGAAAAGTAATAGTTCAGCGGATACCAACCAACGGAGGCGCTACTGCCGGCGGCTATGATAAGCTCAAATACGCCGGCTTAGAGCAGGGAAAGTGGGATCTTATTCATTTCAACTGGGGGTTGCATGACCTCAAGTACCTTTATAAACAGCCCGGCGGCAGAACTGTTCTTGATGCAGAAAGGGGCAGTCAGGTAAGCAGTGTTAATGAGTACGCAGATAACCTCGATAAGCTCGTTGAAGTTCTTAAAACAAGCGGCGCAAAACTGGTATTTGCTTCGACAACACCGGTCGGTCCCGGTAACGCCGGGCGCAAGATCGGTGATGCCGCGAGGTACAACCAGGCCGCTTCGCAGGTGATGAAAAAACACGGAGTGAGCATAAACGATCTTTACGGACTTGTTAAGCCCCGTCTCTCCGAATATCAGCTGCCCAATAATGTCCACTATAACGAAGACGGCTCAAGAGCCATGGCCCGTCAGGTCGCTGAGTGCATAGTAAAAGAGCTTGAAATCGGAATTACCAAGAAATAATCAGCCGGCAGCAGAAACATTTAACATGATATTGTCGATCAGACGGGCAGGGCCGATTTTTACAGCAAGAGCGGCCATTGCCTGTTTTTCAACGGTATCAACATCCTCAAGCGTATCAGGATCAACGATTTGTATATAGTCAATCTCGGCCCCGTCAACATTGCTTATCATTTTTCGCATAGTATCAACAAGCAGACGTGCATTTCTTGTTCCTGAATCGACCATCTCTCTGCATTTAACGAGGCTTTGGTACAGCACCGCGGCATCTTGTCTTTCTTTGTCGCTGAGGTATTTATTGCGGCTGCTCATTGCAAGACCGGACTTCTCGCGTATTATCGGGCAGACCTGAAGCTGCAGAGGCATATTCAAATCCTTTACCATCTTTTTTAACACTGCGGCCTGCTGGGCGTCTTTGCGGCCGAAAAAAGCGATGTCAGGCATAACAATATTGAAGAGTTTTGCGCATACCGTGGTTACACCTCTAAAATGGCCCGGCCTTGATTTGCCGCAGAGGTTTTCGGTCAGTTGCCCCTCAACCTCTACCCATGACTGGAGTTTATCCGGATACATTTCTTTGACTGAAGGAACAAATATCAAATCAGCGCCGGCGCTTTGACACTTTGCCCTGTCATCCTCAAGTGTACGCGGGTAATTTTCCAGATCCTCTCCCGGGCTGAATTGAACAGGATTAACAAAAATGCTTACCACAACATAATCTGTCCGGCTGCAGGCGGCTTCTATAAGAGATACGTGACCTGCATGAAGAGCGCCCATAGTTGGCACAAAACCTATGCTTTTGCCCGATGTACGGGCTTTTCGGGTTAATACCTTGATTTCTTCAATTTTTTCGGCGATATCCATTTTCAGCTCTGTTTTGAGGGTAAAGATCCATAAGTACTGTAAGTTTATTCCAGATTTGCTCTGACAAGTGCTTTTTCAGCTTGGCCTTGGCTTCTCTTATAGATGTCCGCTGGCTTATATGAGTTATCACAATATGCTCATTGTTGAGCAGCTCTAACATTTCCTGCAGCTGTTTTACATGTGTGTGCTTGCCTGCTTTGGCCCGCTCAGAATTATCGTCCATATAGAAAGTGCACTCTGTTATCAGCACGCGGCTGTTTTTAACAAAATCCAGATGCGAGTAATCACAAGCGGCAGTGTCTCCAAGGTAAGTTACCAGAGGCATTTCAATGATATTTTCAATCTGGGTGCCTTCTTTTTTTAGTTTCACGATTTCTTTGCCGCTCAAGCCAGAAAATTCAGGCTTTAACTTTTTGCGGCGTTCAATTATTGTATATCCGAGTGATGTCCGGTTGTGGAAGGTCTGGAATACACGCGCGAATATATTTGGCTTTATCTTAAACTCGCTGCCGGCATTTACTTCTATCAGATTAGCTTTTATAGGACTGCCGTCAAGTACTCCCCAGGCCGTTAAAATCTGGCCTATTGGTTCTATAAGCTCCGGGTGGGCGTACACGTTTCCAGCTTTCTGGCCGCAGAACTGCCGGTGTGAAAGATGGTAGGCAAGCCCTGAAATGTGGTCTATATGCCCATGTGAAACCAGAACGTTGTTTATGGGTATAAACTGCTCGGGAGACTTGCCGATGTCAAAACAGACATCAAGCTCCGGTACCGCAACAACAGTTTCTTCGCCGGCTACGGAGTAACCGCTAACTGTCATAAGTTTATCAATTTTTTTTTCTATTAGTTTGTGGCTCGGCATTTATGTTTTCTTAAAGTAATATGCAGTTCAATTTTAAAAGGGCGGATTAGAGCTTATTGCTAAAATCAATCAAGTCCATCCTCTAATGCGTGAAGACCGTTTGTCTGAGCAACTTTTTTGTACCACCACGCCGAGAGTTTGGGTGTTCGTTTCTGGGTTTGGTAGTCCACATGTACCAGACCAAAACGCTTTGAAAAGCCTTCAGCCCATTCAAAGTTATCCATGGTTGTCCATACAAAATAGCCTCTTATATCAGCACCCGCTTCTATAGCACGGTGAAGGGCGGTTATGTATCGCTTGAGATAATCGATTCGCTGATAATCACGCACAGTGCCGTCACTTAACACCCAGTCGCAGTTCGCCATGCCGTTTTCTGTAACTACCAGCGGCAGTTTGTAACGCTCATGGTGGAACTTTGCCGCCCATTCGAGGCCTTCGGGGCTGAGGGGCCAGTTAAAATGAGTCAGTGGGTCTCCGGCTTTCGGGGATAGAATCTCCGGGCCGTCATCCCCCATTCTTACTGCCGGGGCACGGTAAAAATTAAATCCAAAGAAATCAAGCGGCTCTGATATAATTTTGAAGTCCTCATCAGTGAATTTGGGGACACTCTTTCCAAACACTCGCAGACCGTCTTGGGGGTAGCAGCCTTTAAAGACGGCGTCGTTGATCCAGGTGCTGTTCCATAAATCCGGACTGTCAAAGCTGTAGGTCATTTCGTAAGCGGCTTTTATATCTTCCTGGCTGTTCGTCTGCGGATAAAAGCTCTTTCCTACGGGAGCAAATCCTATATTGGGTTGTTTTTTTGCCTTTTCACGAATGGTTTTAACAGCCATACCGTGTGACTTCAGGGCATTATGTGTTGCCAGCAGCACCTGCTCAAGGCCAAGTTTATCGCCCGGAGCATGATTTCCGGTCTTGTGGCCAAGCCAGAGAAAACAGTACGGTTCATTCAGTGTCATCCAGTTGCTTACACGGTCGCTTAGTTTATCCACAATGATTTCTGTATATTCAGCAAACCATTCAGGGCTTTTGGGGTTCAGCCAGCCGCCGCGTGTGTACAGGTGATACGGATAATCCCAGTGAAACAGAGTTACCCAGGGCTCGATACCGTCTTCAAGCAGTTTGTCAACAAGGCGGCTGTAAAAATCCAGCCCGGCCTCATTCACCTTCCCTGTACCTTGAGGCAGGACTCTCGACCAGCAGATAGAAAAACGATACGCCTGCATCGACATCTGCTTCATAATTTCTACGTCTTCTTCGTAACGATTGTAGTGGTCACAGGTTGTGTCACCGGTGTCGTTGTTGAAAATAGCGTTTTCTTTGCGGCACATCATGTCCCATGTGCTTGGGCCTTTGCCATCCTGTGACGCGGCTCCCTCGATCTGATAAGAGGCCGTTGCGGTGCCCCATTTAAAGTTAGCTGGAAATGCCATAAGTTTATCTCTCAATTAAATAATAAATTTTCCGTTTTCGTAGATTTTTTCACCGTCAGCGTATATTTCGCCGCCGTTAGTCATATCAGCCAGCAGATCCCAGTGCACACTTGATTCATTAGTGCCGCCGGTTTCGGGATATGAAGCCCCGATGGCCATGTGTATTGTGCCGCCGATTTTCTCATCAAAGAGCATGTTTCGGGTAAACTTTGTTATTCCGTGGTTCATGCCGACCGCAACTTCGCCGAATCTTCTTGTGCCTGGGATGTCAAATACCTTGTCAAGAAGTTCCTGTCCTTTTTTGGCGGTCCAGCTGACAACTTCGCCGTCCTTGATATCAAGTGTGATATCTTCTATTTCCTGTCCCATAAAGATACCGGGGTATGAAAAGCGAGCTCTGCCGTTGACACTGTCCTCAACGGGAGAAGTAAAGACCTCGCCGCTGGGCATGTTGTTTGTGCCGGCGGAATTGAGCCAGGTTCTGCCTTTTGTGCTGAACGTAACATCAACATCAGAGCTGAGATAACGAATTTGACTTTTAGTATTCAGATAATCTACAACTTTCTGCTGTTTGTCACGGAGCTGGCACCACTTTGCTATTGGGTCGTCATCATAAAGGAAGCACGCCGAATAGACAAAATCCTCATATTCATCAAGGCTCATTCCCGCTTCCTGGGCACCGGCCTGTCCTGGGAAGACACACAATGTCCATTTAAGCTCATGTGAAGCGGCCCGCCGCATAAAGGTTTTGTTCAGCTCGGCACGTGCCATGCTGACTTTTTGTTTTTTCTCCGCCGCTACGTTCTGAAGCTCTTTTACATTATATGGAGAGCGAATGTTGAGAATTGCATCATATTCGTTCATCACCAGCTTGGATGTTGGAGGGATATATGCGAGCTGCTCATCTGAGGCACAGTCATAAAAGATTTTTTCGAGCCCGGGGACGCTGATTTTTATCTCAGGGTGAGCCCCGGCTTCAAGTATCTGCCGATAAACGACTTTTAGAAAATCTTTTGCGAAATACGCTGAATTTACCAGAACCTTTTCACCGGGTTTAAGTGACAGCGAGTACTCCACTATAACCCTGGCATATTTTTCATAAATGATGTTCATATTTTATTTCCTTTAATTGTTATCATATTCTGTACTAAAGCAGAAAATCCTGAAATCCTATTATTAGCTGTTAATGTCCGGTTGACCAGTCTTTTCCCCAGCCGCAATCGGCTATTATCGGTACAGACATCTCAACAGCATTTTCCATCATAGAGACAATCCAGCTGGAATGCTCTTCTACATTTTTCTCCGGCACCTCGAAGACCAGCTCATCATGTACCTGAAGTATCATGCGGACAGGTTCATTTTTTTCATCGATTCGCCTCTGGATATTTATCATTGCAATCTTGATAAGGTCAGCGGCCGAGCCCTGCAAAATAGTGTTAAAAGCCATCCTCTCTGCCTGAGAACGAATGTTGTAGTTTGAAGAATTTATGCCGGATACGGGGCGTCTTCGCATGAACATTGTTTCTGCATAACCTTTTTTGCGGGCATTCTCGAGAGACGACTCCATATACATTTTAATTGAGCTGTAACGCTTAAAATAGCTGTTGATAAATTCTCTGGCTTCTGTCTGTGAGATACCGATTGTGTTGGAGAGCCCAAATGCTCCCTGCCCATAAATTATGCCGTAATTAACTGCCTTGCATTTGCTTCGCATATCAGGGGTTACATCTTCGAGTGGAACATTAAAAATCTGATGCGCTACAAAGCTGTGGATGTCCCGTCCGTCAGCGAACGCCTCCATAAGCCCCGGATCCTGGGATAGATGGGCCAATATTCGGAGTTCAATCTGAGAGTAATCAGCGCTTAATATAACATGGTCAGCCGCACCCGGCACAAACGCCGAGCGTATCTTTCTGCCGATCTCTGTACGTATCGGAATGTTTTGCAGGTTTGGGTTGGAAGAGCTCAGTCTTCCCGTTGCTGTAACTGTTTGATTAAAAGAAGCGTGCAGTTTTCCGCTTCGCTGAGATATCATGGTCGGCAGTTTGTCGATGTAAGTGTTCTTGAGTTTTGTCAGTTGCCGATACTCTATGATATCATCAATGCAACTGTGGGCTGTCCTAAGTTCTTCCAGGACACGGATATCGGTACTTCTTTTTTTGACCTGCGGCAGGCCGAGTTTATCAAATAGAACTTCTGACAGCTGTTTGGGGGAGTCTATATTGAAATCACTGTCAGTTTTGTCGTATATAGCGTTTGAAAGTATCTCAATGCGTTCCGCCAATGTCTGTGACATTTGTTTTAGTATTGATATGTTTAATGCAACCCCATTTTGTTCAAGCGTTTTGAGCACAAACAGAAGCGGCATTTCTATCTCGTTGAACAGCTTTTCCAGCTGCGGCCGGGCCGTAAGCTCAGGTTTAAGGTACTGGTAAAGCTGCCAGGTTATGTCTGCATCCTCCGCGGCATACTCACAGGCCAGGGCGGTTTCAACACTGTCGAATGTTCGCTGTTTTTTACCCTTGCCTATAAGTTCTGTGATCGGCATACATTCATATTTAAGATAGTCCCTGGCCATATTATCCATAGAATGGCTGTTCCGCTCCGCTGCCAGGACATATGAAGCGATCATTGTGTCAAAAACAACGCCTTTTAGTTCAAAGCCGGCATTTTCAAGTACAATCAGGTCATATTTGATATTCTGGCCAATCTTTTTTATTGATGAGTCCGTCAGAATCGGGCCGAGTTTTTCTTTTAGAATCGCCGTCTCAAGTTTTTTGTCCCCCATAGGAGCTTTGACAGGCAGATAATAAGCCAGCCCCTTTGTACCGCATAGGCTTATCCCCACAAGTGACGCATCGACGGGATTTAATGAAGTTGTTTCGGTGTCAATGGCAAATTCCTCTAAGCGGCTTATGTCTTTGAGCATGTCTTCAAGTTTTTCGGGGGTGTTGACCAGCCTGTAATCATGTTTTACTGTAGTGATATTCAAATATTCGGCAGGGCTTTCCTGCTGACCCTCATCAAGTGCCGCGAACAGATCTGCTTTGCCGGCGGATTTAGGCTCCGGTTTGGCTAATGTCAGGTCAAACGCGGCAGCGAGTTTTGTAAATCCAAGCTCACTAAAAATATTTGTCAGCTTACCTGTGTCAGGATCCTGCAGTTTAGCTGTATTGAGATCAAATTGAACAGGTGCGTCGCAATCGATAGTAACAAGTTTTTTGCTCATTATCGCCTGTTCTTTATTATCACGTAAAGATTTGCCTCTCTTGCCTTTAATATCATCGGCATGTTCATATAAATTCTCAATGGTGCCGTATTTGGCTATCCATTGTATTGCAGTTTTAGGACCGACATCGGGCACGCCTGGTACATTGTCAATACTGTCGCCCTGGAGAGCAAGCACATCGATAAACTGCACGGGGTCAATTCCCAGCTCGTTTTTTATCCAGTTCTCGTCTTTTACTTTGTCTTTCTGTATGTCGTATATACAGGTACTCTTGTTGATTAACTGCTGCATGTCTTTGTCTTTGCTGCATATATAGACATTTCCCCCGTTAGATTCCCATTGTCTGCTCAGCGTTCCAATCACATCATCAGCTTCGAAGTTCTCAACTGTCACAGCCGGTATTCTCAGCGCATCAAGGATTTCCCGTACCCGTTCAATTTGTGGACGCAGATCCTCAGGCATTGGGGGTCTGTTGGATTTGTACTCCGGGTATATTTCGCCGCGAAAGCCCTTGCCTTTTGAGTCCATCGCAACCACCACATATTCGGGGTTTTTGCGTTTAATCAGGCTCATCAATATATTTGTAAATATATACACAGCTTTTGTCGGCTCGCCTGCCGGCGAAGTGAGGGCGGCAGACATGGGCGCGTAGTATGCCGAATATATGTGGCTGTGTCCATCGAGTATATATAAATCTTTGCTCATAATTATTTCCAGGCTTTCTTTTAGTTTAATAGATTATGGACGTATCGCAAATAATGTCAATAATATAGAGAGAGTTTAAGTTCAAATGTTTAGTCAAAATATTTTAAAGTTTGAAATAGATCCTGAAATACTCTCGCAAAGTTTGACTTCAATGAGAGTTTAAATATAATATCGTCTTTAACGCAATTATAATTAGTCAGTCTGATTAGCAAGGATAAGTTTTTGGCCTCTCAAGGAACTCAAGTTTCATTATATGAAATAATAAATAAGGTAAAGGACCTCGATCCTGAAAGCCATCGCAAATGGTTTGATGAGCTGAAGTTAATAACTTTTGACGGCGGGGTTATGCAGATCGGCTGCCCTGAAAGCTCGATGGTGCAGTACCTTATAAATAACTCCTCTGCGAGTTTCAACAAGGCTGCGCAGTCTTTAACCGGACATCTTGTAACGGTCGAATTCATGACACTGGAACCGGGTTTTATGCCCCAGGCATCTGGTTTTGATGACCATGATGCGTCCTGTCGGCTCAATCCTGATTTGACCTTTGATAATTTCGTTGTCGGCCCGTGTAACCGCCTTGCGCACGCCAGCTGTGTGGCAGTGGCGAATAATCCCGGTGAGACTTACAACCCTCTGTTTCTATATGGCAAGGTCGGGCTGGGTAAAACCCATCTTCTACATGGAATTTGTTATGAAATGATCAAGTCGCACCCGGCTTCAAAGGTCAGCATACTGACATGTGAGGAATTTGTTAACAATTTTATAAAGTCGATTAAAGACGGAACAGTAACAAAGTTCCAATCGCAGTTCCGCAATGTTGATACGCTTGTTATCGACGATGTTCAGTTTTTGCGTGAGCGGGAGGGCAGCCAGGAAGAATTTTTCCATACTTTCAATGCCCTTTACGAAAGTAAAAAACAGATTGTACTCAGCGGTGATTCAGCACCCGGAGAGATGAAACAGCTCGAAGAGAGGCTTGTCAGCAGGTTTAAATGGGGGCTTGTGGCGCGTATTGATCCTCCAACATACGAAACACGCATCGCAATTGTCCAGAAAAAGGCGCAGCTGAGAGGGCTCGTCATTTCTGAGGATGTTGCAGAAT